>JALWMA010000042.1 GCA_027081015.1 Campylobacterales bacterium
AAGCTTTTTATTATTTTGTCGGTTTTCTGGGTCAGCTCTTTGCTCAAATCTACGCTGATGCCGTAGGGTGTGACGGGCATATACATGAATGTCTGCTCGTTCAGCATCGGCATGAACTCCCACTTCAACTTCTCGTAGACCGGCACCATCCATACAAGCAGGGCGATTGCCGCGACTATCACCGGATACTTCAGTTTTATACCTATGGTCAGGATCGGGTTGTAGAGCCATATGAAGAAGCGGTTCAGAGGGTTTTTGTTTTCGCTTGGAATTTTACCCTTTACGAACCATACCATCAAAACCGGAACCAGGGTGACGGCCAGCAGCGCCCCGGCTGTCATCGCAAATGTCTTCGTAAACGCCAGCGGTGTAAATAAAAGCCCCTCCTGCCCCGATAGTGCGAATATGGGCAGAAACGAAACGACGACCAGTGCAAGAGCGAAGAATATGGGGCGGCCTACAGTCTTTGAAGCTTTGACGATAGCCGCGATACGCTCTTTGTCGGTTATGGCTCCTCTCTTTTCGATTTTATGTATCTCTTTGTGCGCGTTTTCGATCATTACGATCGAAGCGTCCACCATCGCGCCGATGGCTATGGCGATGCCTCCGAGACTCATTATATTGCTTCCGATGCCGAACATCTTCATCAGCAGAAAGGTTATTCCGATAGTAAGGGGAAGTACGATCAGAACTATCAGGGAGCTTCTGAGATGGACAAGAAAGAGCGCGATGACGATTACGACTATCAGGCTCTCCTCGAAGAGTGTCGATTTCAGCGTCTCGACCGCTTTTTCAATGAGGCTGCTTCTGTCGTAGGTCTCCACTATCTCTACATCGTCGGTTTTGAGGCTTTGAAGCCTCTTCTTTACATCCTGTATGACGCGGTAGGCGTCCGCTCCGTAGCGTATCATGACGATTCCGCCCACCACTTCGCCCTCGCCGTTTAGATCGGCCACGCCGCGCCTTGGAGCGGGTACCTTCTCTACGCGCCCCAGATCTCCTATGGTGACGGGGATTCCGCCTCTTTCGGCCACGACTATGCTGCGTATATCGTCGAGGCTGCGTATGTATCCGCGGGCCTGGACCATCCACTCGTAACCGTTCTGAATCACTATGCGCCCGCCGGTATCGTTGTTGTTTGCCTTCAGCACGCGCGATATGTCGGTAACGGAGAGGTTGTGTCTTACCAGAGCGTCGTTGCTGAGCGTCACCTGCCATGTTGGAACGAACCCTCCGACGGAGGCTACATCGCTGACGCCGTCGACTCCCATAAGGGCATACTTGTATGTGTAGTCCTGCAGTGTGCGAAGCTCCGCGAGGTTTTTCGTTTTGCTGACAAGTGCGTACTCATATACCCAGCCGACTCCCGAGGCGTCGGGCCCCAAAGAGACCTCTACTCCGGGCGGGAGGGAGCTCTGGATCGCGGCCAGCTGTTCGAGCACCCGGCTCCTGCCCCAGTAGAGGTCGGTCCCCTCTTTGAATATGATGTATATGAGAGCGTTTTCGTAGGTCGAGAAGCCCCGAACCGTCTCTATGTCGGCGATCGCCAAAAATTTGGTGATAAGCGGGTAGGTGACCTGGTCTTCGATGATGTTCGGGCTCTGACCGCTCCACTTCACCTCTACGATCACCTGCGGAGGCGAGAGGTCGGGCAATGCGTCGAGCGGCGTATTTTTTACGGCCCAGAACGATCCCATAACGATGAATAGTGTCACCATCAGGATCAGAAAGCGGTTTTTGACACTGAAGTCTATAATTTTTTCAATCATAACCGCACCTAAAAGAGCCCGTTGATCTGGGCGTCGCTGTCGATCAAAAAGAGCGCTTTGTTCACCACTTCGTCGCCCTCCGAAAGGCCGGAGAGAACTGCATAGTGCTTACTGTCTATCGGTTTTACCTCTACCTCCACCGGCTCATACTCCCCTTCGAACTCTCCGGCTCTGAAGGCGTACCACTTTCCCATTTTGCGTATTACGGCCGTACGCGGAAGCATAAGCATGGGTTCGCTTTTCGATTCTGCCGTAAGCGTCGCGAACATTCCGGGCAGAAGGCGGGCTTTTGGATTCTTTATCTCCACCCTGAGCGTGGCGAGCCCGTTTTCCGGGTCGATGTTCGGGTAGAGAAGCGGTTTGTACGCCTCGAATCTTTCCGGCAGCGCTTTTGTGCTCACGATAAATTTCGACGCACTCATAAGCGTCCGGATATCTGGCTCGCTAACTTTCGCCTCCATCCAGATATTGTCGAGCGAAACGATCTTGAAGAGGCTCGACTTTGCGTTGAACGCACTCCCCTCCGTCAGCTTTTTTTCGAATACAAATCCCGACGAAGGAGCCTTGACGAAGGTGTAAGGGTCGCTCTTTTTGCCTCTTGCAAGCGCTGCTATCTCCTCTTTGCCGATGCCAAGAAGCTCGAGTTTGAGCTTCGCGCTTTCGACCATGTTGGAGTTGCCCCGCCTTTTTGCGTAGTTGATGGAGTTGATATACTCCTCTTTCGCCTTGAAGACTTCCGGCGAATAGACTTTCGCCAGCACCTGACCCTCTTTGACCCTCATATATACTCTGTCGGCGTAGAGTTTCACCACATACCCTCCGTATCTGGGGACGACATCGTGTATGAGCGCGTCATCCGTTTTCAGGAGGCCGTAAAATTGCCTCTTAAAAGCGGCCGTAACCTTTTTGACTTTGACGGTCTGCACGTTGAAGAGCTGCTCCACGGTCGGTTTTTCGGCAGCCGTCACATAGAGTGTCGGTAGTAGCATCAGTGTCAGTAAACTTTTTTTCATATCTCTTCTCCCAAAACAGCCTCTATTTTTGCCAGAGTGATAAAATATTTCGCGCGTGCGGTTATCGCTTCCGAATCGAGTCTGAGCTTCTGCTCCACAAGGTCTATGAACCTGTAGAGATCTCCGCCTGCGGCGATCTCGGAGCGGATCAGGTCGAACATATGCTCTATCTGCGGCAGAGACTCTTTCTCTATGATCTCGACTATTTTGCGGCTGCTCTCGGCTTCCGCATAGAGCCCCAGCAGTCGGGCCGCGACTCTTTTTCGGGAGTCTGCCGCCATCAGTCTGCGCTCCATTAGAAGGACCCTCTGCTCCTCCTCTTCGCTCTTTTGGGTGCCGTATACGGGAAGGGTGAAGCCGACTCCGATAGAGACGTAGTCCTCAAAGGAGCTTCTCTGGAAATATCCCAGGCGCACGACAGGGTCGATTTTGCTTTTGAGTCTGTAGAGTTCGAGGCGCCGTCTCTGCATCTGTTCTTTGGAAACCGCGATCTCGACTTCGGGACTATCCTCTATCTTCAAAACGAGCTTTTCGAGCGGCGGCAGCCCCTTTCGTTCCGGCTCTATCTCTACACTCTCGACGTTTGTGAAACTGAGATACCCCAGGAGTGCCAGAACTTCTCTCTTTTGGGCCTCAAGGCGCTTCAGGGCGGTTTTGAGCCTCGACTTCACAAGCTCTGCCGACATGATGCCCATATGGGTATTTCCCGACCCGCCTGATGCGGTGTATGCTTCGAAAAGTTCGATGTTCTGCTCCGTCAGCGTAATGGTGCGTCGTACCACCTCTATGAGCCTTTCGCTCTCCCACAGGCGGTAGGCGCTCTGCTTTATCTTCGAAAAGAGCTCCGCTTCTGCCTCTTTGAGCGATGCGAAAAAGAGAGATTTTACGGAGACCTTCAGAGCCTCTTTAGCATCTCTTTTTCCAAACCACGGAATCTTTTGCGAAAATGTGACGGAGTGGGTCTGCATCCTCTCGAGCGAGCGGTCCGCGGGTCTGTCGAGCCTGATATCGTTGATTCCCACTCCAAAGAGGGGATCGTCGAAATTTTTGGCCCGTTCGACGGCATATTCCGCAGCCGCGATACGCAGCTTTATAGCTTCGAGGGAAGGGTGTTTGGTGCGTGCCGATTCGATCAGCTGCGGTATCGTAGCCGCGCTCAGGGATGCGGCGAAAAGGGCTGCAAGAAGCAGGGTGCGCATGCTCCGCTCCTAAAGGTTGAAAGATGTCTTGAAGCGGTACTTTTTACCCTCTTCGGTAGTCACGAAGATGTGTACCTGCCAGGTGCCGCCCATAGCCGCGTTGAAAGAGGCCTCGTACGTTCCGTCACCGACCGGCTTCGCTTTCGCTTTGGCTTCCATATAGGGCATTCCGGGCATGGCAGGCATGAAGATTTTGAGTGCCACCTTGGCGTTTTGCAGCGGTTTGGAAGATTTGAAGAGCTTCACCTTTATATGGTTCATACCGGGTGTCAGAGGTTTTTCAGAGACAAGCTCCACCTTCAGACCCTTCTGTTTAAGGCTCTTTTGATAAGCCGCGGCATTTAGTGACGTGAATGCGAGGGCTATGCCCAGCATGAGTGTCAAGAGTTTCATTTTCGCTCCTTTTGTTTTATTGTAAGTGCCATTTTAAAAAAGTAGTGTGCAAAGAGTGTGGATTCGGTTTGTGATACAATCTTCCTATGAAAATACTGCTGCTCGAAGATGACCCGATGCTTGCCGAACTCATGGCGGAACACCTCGGTGAAAAGGGGTTCGAAGTCGAACACTACCTCGACGGAGAGGATGCGGAAGATGCGATTTTGTCGAAAAAGTTCGATATTCTGCTGCTCGATGTCAACGTTCCCGGCATAAACGGCTTCGAACTGCTCAAATCGATGCGTGAGCGGAAGGACTTTACGCCCGCCGTTATGATAACCTCCAGAAATACGAGTGCCGACCTAAAAGAGGGCTTCGATATAGGGTGCGACGACTATATAAAAAAGCCGTTCGAATTCGAAGAGCTCGATGCCAGAATTTCTCACATAGTGCGCGTCTACGGTCTGAAGCGTAGTGAACCCGTAGAGCTTGGAGAGGGGCTTCTTTTTGAACCGGATCGCCACAGGCTCGTCGTGAACGGGGAGTATGTGACATTGACTCCGAAGGCGTCGGAGATTCTCCACTATCTCTTCAGAAACAGCGGCAGAATAGTCTCCAGGGAAGAGCTTGTGCAAAACCTATGGAGCTATGAAGAGACCCCTACCGACGCAACCTTGCGCAGCTACATAAAGGTGCTTAGAAAACATGTACCGCAGATAGTGACGGAGAGGGGAGTCGGCTATGGCTTTGAGCAGCTATGAGAAGCGCTCGCTGTTTCGTTTCATGGCGATCTACCTGGGGGCTGTACTTGTCGTAGTGCTGGCCTTTTCGGCCCTCTTTTACAAGATAGATTCCGAATCTATAAAAGAGCGGATCTTCTCGAACCTGAGAATGGTAGCGATGAAGATCTCCGCTTCCGCGGTGGATGCGCAGATGCAGGGTAAAAAGTTCAAGATTCCCCCCTCCATAGGGTGCGACTATCTGCTGCTCGACAAAAACAGAAAGGTTTTGCAGGGGTGTATACATGAGTCCGTCGACCTGAACAAAGAGGAGTATATCAAAGAGGGGTGCGCATACTATATAGACCGCAGTGCCCGCGGACACCTGGGTATAGACTATATAGTAGTGCGAGACTGCTCTTTGGAGGAGAATATCACAGAGTCAGGGCGCAGCGTCGCTCTTGCGGCCGTAGCGGCCTTTGGGTTCCTCGTTCTGGTAGGCTGGTACCTTGGGCGGCTATTTCTCAGGCCGATGCGGGAGAAGATAGAGTCTATGGACCGCTTCATACACGACAGTACCCACGAGCTGAACACCCCGGTCACGACGATGCTGCTCGCTCTTGAAAAGATCGAAAAAAACGAGTGCAAACCCTCACATCTTCGGGCTCTGCAGATGAGTGGGCGGCTCATTGCAAGGATATATGAGGATCTCACTTTTCTTCTCGTGAGCGAAAAGCAGAAGGAGAGGAGCAGGCCTGAAAGCGTGGATGTGGCGCAAAAGACAAGGGAGAGCATAGAGTTCTTCTCGATTCTGACCGATCAGAAGCGCATAGAGGTGAGCTCGTCGCTGCAGAGCTGTATAATAGAGGCCGATCCACACCATATAGAGATAATGATCAAAAACCTCATCGACAATGCGGTCAAATATACGCGCCCCAAAGGGAAGATAGAGGTTTCGCTCGACTCTTGCAGGCTCACGGTAAAAGATAGCGGAGTCGGCATAGAAAAAGAGAAGCTGAAGAGGATTTTCGAACGTTTCGAGCGCGCCAACACTACAGAGGGCGGGCTCGGAATCGGTCTCGATATAGTCGCCACGATATGCGGCATCTACGGCTTCTCACTCTATGTCGACTCCAAAGAGGGGGAGGGGAGTGAATTCAGTGTAGATTTTACATCCCGCTCCGGGCTGCCGGAAAAGGGGCCAGAATCTTCCTGACCACATCTTTTATATAGGCTATCCTCTCCGCGGGTGTGTCGAAATCGCGAAGAAGATCGGTAGCAACGCCCCTGAAGAAGACCTTTTTGTCCGAAGGGTCGAGAGCGTCTATGACGATCTTGGCCTCGTCGTATGTATATTCGTATCTCGAGGGTATGTAGGCCGGTCCCCAGTATCCGTAATCGTAAGGGTAGAGCCCAAGGCTCTCGTAGTCGTTAACCACCTCTTTCATTCGCGTTACATCCGTGTGGAACATTATCCAGAAATCGGCCTCATCTTTCGGTACGAGAGTGTAGCCTTTGGCTTCCAGAGTCTCTATGACGGCGTTTTTAAGGCGCTCCTGAGTCAGCGTTATGACCGACCCCTTTTTGGGTGTGAGTACGGCAAAGCTCCTCAGCTTAGAGAAGTCGTACTTCGGGTTGTAGTCGTTTTGCACCTGAAGCGAAGAGCATCCTGCAAAAAATAGCATAAGTATAAATATGGCGATCCGTCTCATTGTAGAACCTCCTTTCGACCTCTTTTCGGAAAGTATTGCAGCATCTGCCTGACCGCTTCGTCTATGATCTCTTCTCTTTTTTCCGGATCGGAGCCGTTCCATTTTTTGGTTACGGAAGATGACCAGAACACCCTTTTCGTTTTCGGGTCCACCATCCTGATAAAGATAGATATCTCGTCATGTTTCGGCGTTATCGATGTGGAGATCGACCCGCCGAAGTTTCCCGAGATTCCTCCGAGGCCAATGCCGAATGTTATGGGAGAGGGGCGGTTTTTGTAGATTTTCATTCCGTACATTACGGTAAAATCGCCCAGTGCCGAGGCCTCTTCGTACCCTTTTTCAAAAAGGATCCTCTCTATCGCCCCTTTTATCCTTTCGGAGTTGAGTGGATCGGGCATCGCCTCTTTTTCCAACTGCATGGTGAAACTGACGAGCTTTTGCGTATCGTAGGAGGGGTCGTAGTCGAAAGGGAGCTTTTTCGTACTGCACCCGCCGAATAGTACAACCCCAAGTATCAACAGAATCGCAATTGTCAGGGTTTTCGTTTTCATAAAAGAGATTATACCGCTTTTATCCAAACAGCTCTATTTACAGGGGTTCATATTCATAGAAATTCAGGATTTCGAAGCTTCAGAGGGTTGTAGGGCCGCTCACCCGCTACGAAACTGCGGCTTTGCCCGCAGTTTGCGTGACACCGCTTAAAGATTCAAAACTGCGTTCACCCTGTTTATAGAGTCCTGCTTGCTCAGGCTGAGTCTTACCACGGACTCCTCTTCGGCTTTTAGAGAGTGGACAACGTTCGGCTCCAGCGCTATGAGGTCTCCGCTTTTGAGATGGACCGTTTTGTCTCCCACGCCGAAATCTATGGCCCCTCTTAAAACCATTACGGTAATGGGGTAGGCCGTTTTATGGGCTTTCATTAGCTGATCTTTTTTGAATGCTATGCGGATCTCTTTCGTAAACCCGCTCTCCAGCATAGGCGTTATTACGACATGTTCGTCGTTGAACTCCAGGTTGTCGAAAAATGATGCGGTCTTCAACTCCATCTCCTTCGTATAAATTTCTTTTATCCGAAATTATACGACTATAAAATTTCGACAGAGTTGACACAGGTCAAGCGGCACATAGTGTTAACCTCAGTTTGTTGCAAGACTTCGTAGATATTGGCCGGAACTTTTTCTGTTTGGTATTTGAGTCTCAAAAGATGGGGCCGTTATAAATCTTGTGCCAATATTTCCTTGGTATCAGGATCATACACTTTAGCATTCTTATTTTTCTTTTTTGCATTCTCCCAACCCTGCTCAACCTGACCTTTTCTGTAGGATGGTCTGTGTCTGCTGTAGGGTTCATGTACGGTAGTCACTTCCTCTCTTACATTCGATTTTACCGTAACCCTCTTTTTGAGCCAATTTCTTTTTTTGATGGCGATGGAGAGTTTTTGTATCAGGGGAGCCGGTTTTGCGGCTACGGTAGCCAAACGTGAGCCTGCGGCACCCGCTGCGGCCGCGCCGTCCGTGATAACGGTCAGTACATTAGGAGGGGCTCTTCGAAGACCCTCTCCGTCCATTCGACTATTTTGACTTTGCGTCTTCCCGCCTTCGGATAGAGTTTTTTTGATAGCTCTCGATGAACCTGGCGTAAGTTTTAAACGAATCCAGAAACTCTCTGCCGCCTCTGAGCTTCCACTGTGAGTAGAGCCGGTAAGAAGCGATCTTCAGACCTTTGGTGTTCTCTTGAAGTATCTTTTCGCATTTTGAAGCGACATAGTCCCACCTGGTCTCCCTGTCGCTCGTTACGTTGAAGCTCTTCTCTATCTCCACTTCGGTTTCGAGGTACTCGTCGTCATATCTGTAGTCGACCCCGTAAGGATGTTTCTCGCTTATGGGCTCAAGAATGGACATCTAATCTCCTCCGCGTTGAGTGCCGAAAACAATCATAAAAAAGCCGTAAATATGATTTTTTAACACTATTTTATACAAATTCAAGTGTTATATATTGGTGTGAGGATTTTTTTGGATTTCGGTCCGAAACTGTACCAAAACTGCCCATACCGGTGAAATCATGAAAAACAGGAGCGGCTTGGAGCCACTATTTCGATTTAACGGATAGAGCTTGAGCGGACTTGGCAATAGACCTGGGGGTATGAAAGAGGGAAGCGCTTTTGCCAGGGGATAGCATAAGGCCGCAACACGCTCTTGTAATATATTAATTATGTATGAGAGAGATTGGCATCCTCTTTTACGCAGAATGTGTAGAAATCGGTCAACAAGAGTTTATCTGATTCTCAATGAGAGGGTGGTAACATCCCTTTTCGGTTTCACTGTTTTGGATCGCGATATTATAGTTTCAATTTTGAGGAGCCCGTTTTGAAGATAGTTTTTATGGGAACGCCCGAGTATGCCGACACTATTTTGAAAAGGTTGATAGAGCATGGCGGTATGGAGGTTGTATCTGTGTATACGCAGCCGGACAGACCGGTAGGCAGAAAGAGGCTCTTGACACCCCCTCCCGTAAAGGTTACGGCGCAGAAAGAGGGAATTTGCTGCCGTCAGCCCGCTACACTCAAAGATGGTGAGGTGGCAGAAGAGATAAGAGAGGATTCCCCCGACTTCATCGTAGTTGCGGCCTACGGACAGATACTTCCGAAAAAGATACTCGATATCGCGCCCTGTATAAACCTTCACGCTTCGCTGCTGCCCAAATATCGCGGCGCGAGCCCGATACAGCAGGCGCTGCTCAACGGCGATGCACAGACCGGTGTGACCGCGATGCTTATGGAAGAGGGTCTCGACAGCGGGCCTATGCTTGCATGGAGCGTCACGCCGATCGAAATATGTGACCGTAAAAACGAGCTTTTCTACCGTCTCGGCGAAATGGCGGCCGATCTTGCGGTGCGGACACTGGAAAAGTACCGCACTCTGGTACCGCTGCCGCAGTGCGATGCGGATGCCACCTACTGCAAAAAGATATCCAGAGGTGACGGGCTGGTTTCGTTCGATATGCCGGCCATAGAGATATATAACCGTTTCAGGGCTTACGAGGGGTGGCCCGGTATCTATCTCGAGAGCGGTCTGAAGCTGATCGATCTCGAACTCGAAGAAAAAGTCGGAAAAATCGGGCCCGGAAAGATAGTAGCCGTAGATTCCGAGGGCGTAACGGTCGCATGTCGTGAAGGGGCGCTGAAGATCAGGAAGGTGCAGCCGGCTTCGAAAAGGGGCATGGACGTTCTCAGTTATATACGCGGTAAAAGGTTGGGTGTTGAAGATATATTCGTTTGAGACTCTTCCCTCTACGCAGAGGTGGATCGAAGAGCGGTTGTCGGAAAAGAGGGTGGCCCCGCCGTGTGCCGTAATTGCACGGATGCAGACAGACGGGATCGGAAGCCGTGAAAACAGATGGATCGGAGAGAGGGGCAATTTTTTCGCCTCCGTTCTGCTGGCGCATGACTCTCTTCCCGAAGATCTTCCGCTTGGGGCGGCTTCCATATACTTTGCGTTTCTGATGAAAGAGACGCTGAAAAAAATGGGCTCGAAAGTGTGGCTCAAATGGCCCAACGATTTCTACCTCGAAGGCACCAAAATCGGGGGCTGCATCACCGCCAAAAAAGGAAATGACGTAATCGTCGGAATCGGCATCAATATCCTCTCCGCACCCCACGGTTTCGGGGTTTTGGACATAGAGACCGAACCGATGGAACTTTTGGAAACGTTTTTAAAAAATTTGAAAAAACCGCCTTCATGGAAGCAGATTTTTAGCAACTATAGTTTAGAATTTGAGAAGAGCAAAAATTACTGCACCCATGACGGGAGTGAAACAGTGGATTTGAGCGAAGCCGTTCTGCAAAATGACGGATCGCTGATGATAGGCAAAAGAAGGGTTGTGAGTTTAAGATGAGTGAAATTATTACTATAGCCAACCAAAAAGGCGGTGTGGGAAAGACTACTACGGCTGTCAACCTGGCGGCCTCCCTGGCGGTTGCCGAAAAGAGAGTCCTGCTTATAGATGCCGACCCACAGGCCAACGCTACGACGAGTCTCGGTTTTCACCGTAACGACTACGAATACAACATCTACCATGTACTGGTCGGGGCGAAAAAGATCTCCGATACCATTCTAAAGACTACGCTTCCGACTCTCCATCTGGTTCCCTCGAACATAGGTCTGGTAGGAGTCGAGAAGGAGTTCTACGACTCCGAGACGAGAAAGGGGCGCGAACTCGTTCTGAAGCGCAAGATCGACGAGGTAAAAAAGGAGTACGACTTCATAATCATAGACTCTCCTCCCGCCCTCGGGCCGATCACGATCAATGCGCTCAGTGCCGCCCATTCGGTCATAATACCGATTCAGTGCGAATTTTTCGCGCTCGAAGGGCTGGCACAGCTTCTAAACACTATCCGCCTGATCAAGAAGACGATCAATCCCAAGCTTAAGATCAAGGGTTTTCTTCCCACCATGTACAGCGGCCAGAACAATCTCTCCAAACAGGTATTCGCCGATCTGACGCAGCACTTCAAAAACAAGCTCTTCAAATCTGCCGAAGATGACGAGTTCATCGTCATCCCGCGAAACGTCAAACTGGCGGAGAGCCCGAGCTTCGGGAAACCGGTGATACTCTACGACGTAAAGTCCACAGGCTCGAGGGCCTATCAGCACCTGGCCGAAGCGATATTGGCCACATAAGAGAAGAGCATGGGGAAAAAAGGTAAAAACAGATCCCTCGGAAGAGGTCTCGGGGCCATTCTCGGTGAAGTTGCCGAAGCGTACGAAAACGAGTTTCAATCGGGTGCCGATACGCACGAGAAGGTCGTCGATATTCCGCTTTCAGAGATCGCTCCAAATCCCTACCAGCCCAGAAAACACTTCGACGAAGACGCCATAAGTGAGCTTGCCGAGTCTATAAAGCGGCACGGGCTGCTTCAGCCGGTCGTGGTTATCGAGCAGAACGGCGAATATGTCCTTATCGCCGGGGAGCGCCGCGTGCGTGCGAGCAGAGCGGCCGGTCTCGAGACTATACGCGCGATAGTGGCGGACATCGACCGTTCCCGTTTCAGGGAGCTGGCCCTGATAGAGAATATTCAGCGTGAGGCTCTGAACCCGATAGAGCTTGCCGAGTCGTACAAAGAGCTTATAGAAGAGTACGGCATAACACAGGAGGAGCTCGCCAAAACGATCCACAAAAGCAGGTCCCAGATCACCAATACGCTAAGACTCCTGCAGTTGGACGAATACGTGCGTCAGAGGGTGGCCGCTTCGCAGATCTCTCAGGGTCACGCGAAGGTACTGGCCGGTCTCGATGCCGAAAATCAGCGCATAGTGTGTGACACGATAACCGGTCAGAAACTAAGCGTGCGTGAAACGGAGCAGTTGGTATCGAGGCTGAAGGGTGAATCGGCAAGGAAGAAGGTGTCCGGCACTACCGAAGAAGCCGGCAGCTTCGACCTTGGACCATACTCGAAAATCATAGAAGATCATATACCTTTCAGGGTGAAAGTGAAGAGAGGAAAAGTCGAAATAGAGCTCAGGAGCGAAGATGAGCTGAAATCTTTTCTGAAAAGGTTTTCGAAATAGGTTGAATCTGTCGGCACGTTGATACCGGTTTCATAGACCGGTAGTGGAAACTGGAGTATCCATATTATCCTTAATTTTTAATTTTGGATAAATATGATAACATTGCCCAATTTTTTGAAAGGAGAGTGTGCATGCTGGATATTGTTCCTTCTTTAATGCTGGTTGTGGCAGTTGTCTTTCTCGTGATGCTGATACTGCTCAACAGTTGGCTTTATCAACCGCTTTTGGCGTTCATTGACGAACGCGACAAGAGTATCCGCAAAGATTTGGAAAACATCGACTCCACCGGTTCGGACGTCGAAGAGTTGAAGGCGAAGACCGAAGCGATCATTGCGGAGGCTAAAAACGAAGCCGCGGCATTGAGGGCAAAAACGATCGAAGAGTCGAAGCTTCTTGCCATGAGCAAAATAGAGGCGAAAAAAGAGGAGCTCGATAAGAGATACCAGGAGTTCCTGGCGGAGCTGAAAAAAGAGGAGGAGCAGCTAAAAAGCGAGCTTCTTTCACAGATGCCGCTCTTCAAAGAGTCTCTGAAAGCAAAGTTCAGTCAAATCTAAAGGAGAAAACGTGCGAAAGATATTGTTGACGGCGGCACTTTTCCTTCCGGCCGTGCTTTTTGCTTCGGGAGCGGAAGTTTCGAGCGGCGGGACAGACTTCGTACCCCGACTCGTAAACTTCATAATTTTCGTAGCGATACTCTACTACTTCGCAGCCGAACCCGTAAAGAACTTCTTCAAAGGCAGAACCGCCGATATAGCGGAACGTCTCGAAGAGGTACAGAAGAGGCTGAAGGCTACGAAGCAGGCGAAAGAGGATGCTCTTGCGGAGTATGAAGCTGCCCAGACAACGGCCGAAGAGATTATAGAAGCGGCCAAGAAGGAGTCCCAGCTTCTTGCGAAAAAGATGGACGAACAGCTGCACAACGAGCTGGAGAACCTCGAAAAACTGCTGGAAGAGAAGATGGAAGTGGAGAAGCGCCAGCTTGTAAGAAGAACCGTGACAGAAGTGCTCTCCGAACTCTTCAAAGGCGATGCGATCGGTATGGATGAGAAGAAATTCGTCAATCTCATCATGAAAAAGGTGGCCTGATATGGAGATGTTGATAGCTAAACGTTACGTAAAGGCGCTGATCGAGGCGGTAGGCGACAAAAAGGTTACGGCGGCGACCAAGAGTCTCGAAGCGATCTCGAAAGCCTTCGAAGATAAAAAATTTGCGGAACTGATGGTTTCGCCCGAGGTTAAGAGGAGCCAGAAAGAGGAGCTCGTACTGGCGATTGCCGGGGATAAGTGCGATCCGAAGATCGCAAACTTCATCAAAGTCCTGAACCTGCACGGAAGGCTTGGGCTTATTCCGGAGATCGTCAACCTGCTCCAAAAGGAGCTTCAGAGGCGCGCCAACCGCTATGAAGGTGTGGTGCAGAGCAGTGTCAGGCTCGACAAAAAGCTTTTGGGAGAACTCGAAAGCTCGCTCTCGAAATATGTCAACGCCAAAGTCGCCCTGCGGCAGGTCAAGAGCAAGAGCGAAGGTATAAAGGTTGTGATAGACGATCTGGGGCTTGAGGCGAGCTTCTCTAAAGATCGTGTAGCTTCGGATATGATAAACCACATTTTAAAAGCTTTGTAAACAGAAAGGAGAATCGGCAGTGTCTAAACTTCAAGCAGATGAAATAAGCTCGATAATCAAAGAGCGTATTGAGAATTTTGAGTTGAGCGTCGATATCGACGAGACGGGAAAAGTTGTCAGCATCGCTGACGGAATTGCACAGGTCTTCGGCCTCAACAACGTAATGGCCGGCGAGATGGTCGAGTTCGAAAACGGTGAGCGCGGAATCGTTCTCAACCTCGAAGAGGCGAGCGTGGGTGTGGTCATCCTCGGCAAGGGTCTCGGTGTGCGAGAAGGGATGAGCGTAAAACGGCTCGGCGAACTGCTCAAGGTTCCCGTCGGCCAGGAGATTGTAGGACGCGTCGTCAACGCACTCGGGGAGCCGGTAGACGGAAAAGGGCCGATCGAGGCCAAAGAGTACCGCTTTGTCGAAGAGAAAGCTCCCGGAATCATGGCTCGAAAATCTGTCCATGAGCCGCTTCAGACCGGTATCAAAGCGATCGACGCCCTCGTTCCGATCGGAAGGGGACAGCGGGAGCTTATCATCGGTGACCGTCAAACAGGTAAAACGACTGTAGCGATCGACTCGATCATCAACCAGAAGGGCCAGGGGGTAACATGTATCTACGTGGCCATAGGACAGAAGCAGTCTACCGTGGCCTCAATCGTCCGCAAACTCGAAGAGCACGGTGCGATGGACTACACGATCGTAGTGAACGCCGGTGCGTCCGAGTCTGCCGCCCTCCAGTTCCTAGCCCCCTATGCAGGCGTTACGATGGGAGAGTACTTCCGTGACAACGGCCAGCACGCACTCATAATATACGATGATCTGAGTAAACATGCCGTCGCATACAGGGAGATGTCTCTTATCCTCAGAAGACCTCCGGGCCGTGAAGCGTTCCCCGGAGATGTCTTCTATCTCCATTCACGTCTTCTCGAGCGTGCCGCAAAACTCAACGACGAGCTGGGTGCGGGCTCTTTGACGGCCCTGCCCATCATCGAAACACAGGCGGGTGACGTTTCTGCATATATCCCGACAAACGTCATCTCGATCACCGACGGCCAGATATTCCTCGAAACGAATCTCTTCAACTCCGGTATACGACCGGCGATCAATGTCGGTATTTCGGTATCGAGGGTCGGAGGTGCCGCGCAGATAAAGGCTACGAAGCAGGTTTCCGGAACTCTGCGTCTCGACCTTGCGCAGTATCGTGAACTGGAGGCGTTCGCACAGTTTGCGAGCGATCTCGACGAAGCGACGCGTGCACAGCTCGAGCGCGGTGCGAGAATGGTAGAAGTACTGAAGCAGCCTCCCTACTCGCCTCTTCCGATCGAGAAGCAAGTTCTCATCATCTATGCCGGTGCAAACGGCTATCTCGACGATATTCCGGTCAGTGCGGTAACCAAGTTCGAAGCTGAACTCTACCCGTTCGTCGAAGCGAACCATCCGGAGGTGCTCACTCAGATCAGAGAGAAGAAGAAGATCGACGAAGAGACCGAAGAGTTGATGAAGAAGGCGCTGGAAGAATTCAAAACTTCGTTCAGCGCGTAAGCGTTAAGGATCAACGATGGCAAACCTAAAAGAGATAAAGCTTCAGATCGCGAGTGTCAAGGGTACCCAAAAGACGACACGTGCTATGAAGCTTGTATCGCAGGCGAAACTAAAAAGGGCCGAAGAGCTGGCGAAACGTTCGCGTGTCTATGCAGAGAAGCTGGATGAACTCGTCAGCGAAATAGCATACGAGATCAACCGGAACAAGGTCGGCGGAAGCGAGAGCCGTTATGTCCAGGCCGACCTCCCTGTGACGACGGTAGACATTATCTGCGTCACTGCGGACAAGGGTCTGTGCGGCGGGTTCAACATAGCTACGCTCAAGACGACTCTCGGGATGATCCGTGAGTACAAAGAGAAAAAAGTGGCCGTCAGACTCCGTGTCGTCGGTAGAAAGGCGATAGACTTCCTGAAGTACAACGGCGTCGACATGAAGGATGAAGTGATAGGTCTCAGCGCCTCTCCGGACTACAAGAAGGCGGCCGATTTCATAGACGAGTCGATGAACGACTTCGCGGAGGGAAAGACCGACCGAGTGGTACTTGTATATAACGGGTTCAAAAATATGCTTACACAGCAGCAGCGCGTTCTCCAGCTGCTTCCGGTCGACATTTCGACGGTAGAGCCGAGAGAGCTGAAGTCGAGCATAGAGTACGAGCCTGAAGGCCATGAAGAGCTTCTGGAGGCACTGCTTAGAAAGTATGTCCAGTACAGTATGTATTACGGCCTTCTCGATTCGCTGGCGGCCGAGCACAGTGCGCGTATGCAGGCTATGGACAATGCGACGAACAATGCGTCGGAAAGAGTTAACGAGCTTACCATTCAGTACAACAAAGCGCGTCAAGAGTCTATTACAACCGAACTGATCGAAATCATCAGCGGTATGGAAGCATTGAAATAAAAGAAGGAGAAGGAATGACAGGTAAAATTGCACAGGTCATCGGCCCGGTCGTGGATGTCGATTTCGAAGACTATCTACCGGCGATCAACGAAGCACTCGAAGTAAAATATGAGCTTGAAGGGAAAGAGACCAGACTGGTTCTGGAAGTTGCGAGCCATATAGGTGACA
The DNA here is from genome assembly GCA_027081015.1 of Campylobacterales bacterium. Lineage (GTDB taxonomy): Bacteria > Campylobacterota > Campylobacteria > Campylobacterales > Hydrogenimonadaceae > Hydrogenimonas. Next base: position 16,576 of record JALWMA010000042.1, read on the forward strand.
ACCGCGTACGCACCATCGCGATGGATATGAGCGAAGGGCTTGTACGCGGTATGGAGGTTACAGCCACGGGAGCTCCCATCAAAGTTCCGGTAGGTGAAGAGGTACTCGGACGCATATTCAACGTAGTCGGAGAGACCATCGACGAGGGTGAAGAGCTAAAAGCGAAAAACTACTGGAGCATCCACCGCGATCCCCCCTCTTTCGAAGATCAGAGCACAAAAACGGAGATTTTCGAGACCGGCATCAAGGTCGTCGACCTGCTGGCGCCGTACGCCAAAGGCGGTAAGGTAGGACTCTTCGGAGGTGCGGGCGTCGGTAAGACGGTTATCATCATGGAACTTATCCACAACGTCGCGTTCAAGCATAGCGGCTACTCGGTTTTTGCCGGTGTCGGCGAGAGGACACGTGAAGGAAACGACCTCTACAACGAGATGAAAGAGTCGAACGTTCTCGACAAGGTCGCACTCTGCTACGGACAGATGAGTGAGCCTCCGGGTGCACGTAACCGAATCGCGCTTACAGGTCTTACGATGGCGGAGTATTTCCGTGACGAGATGGGCCTCGACGTCCTTATGTTCATCGACAACATCTTCCGATACGCTCAGGCCGGTTCGGAGATGTCTGCGCTTCTTGGACGAATTCCTTCGGCTGTCGGTTACCAGCCTACACTCGCAAGGGAGATGGGTGTTCTGCAGGAGCGTATCACATCCACAAACAAGGGGTCGATCACTTCGGTTCAGGCGGTCTACGTTCCGGCGGACGACCTTACTGACCCGGCTCCGGCATCGGTTTTCGCTCACCTCGACGCGACTACCGTTCTCAACCGTAAAATCGCGGAAAAGGGTATCTACCCCGCAGTCGATCCTCTCGACTCCACGAGCCGTATGCTCGACCCGGTGATTATCGGTGAGGAGCACTACAATGTCGCCCGCGGCGTACAGAGCGTTCTTCAGAAGTACAAAGACCTGCAGGATATTATCGCGATCCTCGGTATGGACGAACTGAGCGAAGAGGACAAGAAGACGGTCGAGCGTGCACGAAAAATAGAGAGGTTCCTCTCCCAGCCGTTCTTCGTAGCGGAGGTATTTACCGGTGCTCCCGGAAAGTATGTTACCCTCGAAGAGACCATAGAGGGCTTCAAAGGGCTGCTCGAAGGTGCTTACGACGATCTTCCGGAAGCCGCGTTCTATATGGTCGGAAGTATCGAAGAGGCGAAGGAGAAAGCAGAAAAACTCAAAGCCAAAGCGTCTTGACGGGTTTCGCCTGTCAAGTGAGCTCGCTATCCTAAGTAAAGGATACAAATGGATACTATGAAACTGGAAATAGTGACGCCGACCGGTCCGATATTCTCAGGCGATGTAAAATCCGCCACCTTTCCCGGTGCGGAGGGCGAATTCGGGGTACTTCCCGAGCACGCATCGCTTGTCTCTTTGCTGGATGCCGGTGTTATCGAGATTGAGAAGAGTGACGGCACAAAAGAGTCTATCGTGATCGATTCCGGATATGTAAAGGTCGATGAGGAGAAGACGCTTGTGGTAGTCGAAGGTGCCGTACCTATTATCGGTGAAACCGAAAGTGAAATCGCCAAGGCAATCGCCGAGGCAAAAGAGCTTGTTGAAAAGGCCGGTAACTCAGACATAGCTATCGCAAACGTCGAAGCGAAAGTCGAAGCTGCCGCAAAGACCAGATTTTAGACTATGTTCGAGATCGTAGGCGGTTATCTCGACCGAAGCAGCCCGATAACGATCATCGTATTGGGTCTGCTCTCCTTCTATCTTTTTATTACCGTATGGATTTTCGTCTACCGCTATCTCTCTCTGAGCAGGTGGCTCTCGAGAGAGAGCGACTCGCTGGAGCAGATGCACATGGGTTCCGCATCGGTCTCGCCCCGATCCATTTTGAAAAGCTGCCTTAAAAAGAGCCTGACTCCAAATTCGAGACTGCTGCAGATGTGTGAATATGCTGCAACGAAAGAGGCCACAAAGGGGTTGACGACCCTCTCTCTGATTGCCAGTACATCCCCTTTTATCGGCCTTTTCGGTACTGTCATTTCGATTCTGGAAGCTTTTGCCGGGCTGGGTACGCAAAAGAGTGCCACGCTAAGCGTAGTGGCCCCCGCAATCAGCGAGGCGCTTGTCGCGACGGCCGCCGGTATTTTCGTGGCTATATTCGCGTACAGCTTCCACCTGCTTCTAAAGAGAAAAGCGTACGAACTCGCCACTACCATATCGATGCAGGCCGATCTGCTTCTCTCCGGCAAAAACGGAAAGTAGAAGATGCAGTACGAGTGGGATGAGAATCCGGATCTGAATATCACTCCGCTGGTAGATATCATGCTCGTGCTGATGGCGATTTTGATGGTCACCGCCCCGACCATCATCTATCAGGAGAAGATAACGCTACCGAAAGGTAGCAAAACCCAGACCCTCCAAAAGATAAAATCTATCGAGATAAGGATGGACAGAGACGGTGTCATCTACTTTTTGAAAGATAGATACAAAAAGATCTCTTTTCCCGACAGCTTCATGCTCAAAACGGAGAGCATGGACAAGAGCATTCCCGTATATATACGTGCCGACAGGATGCTTAGGTACAAAGATGTCATGTTCCTGCTAAAAACGGTAAAAGAGGCCGGATTTTCGAAAGTCTCTCTGGTGACAGATGGGTAGCGACAAGAGACTCTTCTTTATCGGCGGTATTGCGGCCACACTCTTCTATCTCCTTCTTATCTTTGTACTGATCTACTTTTTTAACGAATACAAACGATCCAAAAGGTACGTTCCCGCAAAAAGCGAGAGCATCGAGGTTTCGATACTGCAGCAATCTTCCAAAAAGCCGGAGCCTAAGCGGACGGCAGAGGAAAAAAAGGAGCGGAAACGGCAGGTCAAAGCTCCGGCGGAGAAGAAGCTTCCCTCGACGGCTCCAAAGAGTGTCGCCCATCCCAAGCCCAAACCCATCTCCTCCCTTTTCGAAGGGATAAAAGCGAGCGCCCCGGTCGAAAGCGCCGGTGCGGCAAGGCTTGCCAACGCTCCCAGGATAAAGTACAAGGCGGCATCTTCGGAGGAGAGGAGAGCTACCCGGAAGGCCAGCAGGCTCATAAAAGATATAAATCTAAGCAGGCCAGAGATAGAGATTACGTCCAAAAGCTCCGGCATCGGCGAAGTTGACGAGTATATGAGCAGACTATACGAGAAAATCTACAAATCGTGGCAGCCTCAAGCCGTATATGCCGGAGAGCAGGCGAAAGTACGCCTGAGGATCTCCCCTGACGGCAGTTTCGAATATAGTCTACTATATCCTTCGGATAATCAAGGTTTCAATCAGAGCCTGATAGAATATCTCGATCGGTTGAAGAGAGAGAAGCTCCCTCCAAGGAAAGAGGGCGGACTACTGAACGTCGATATAACATTTAAAGCCAAGGAGTAGCGGTGCGCTATTTGATGATACTTTTGACGGCGATTGTGCTTATGGCATCGGATGCGACCCTGGAGATTGTCAAGAGTACGGACAACAGACCCTCCGTTGCGATACAGGACGCATCGGAATTTGGAGATATGGGTATAAGAGGAAAGTTTTTCCGTCTTGTCACGGGTGACCTGAAAGTTACCGCCCACTTCAAAGTAGACGATACATACAGAAGCTGCAGCTACGACTCGATGATAGACCCTCTGCTCAAAAACAGCGACTATATCTTCAGGTACCGTTTCAGGGAGGGTGACGGACAGAGGCTATATATGGATGTAAGAGCCTACGATATGGGATCGAAGAGTGCGATATACGAGAGGAGCTACCGTGTAGCCAACCGGAGCAGGTACCCGTTTTTGATACATCAGGCCGTAATCGACTTCAATGACTACCTGCAGATGCCGAGTGTCGGATGGATGAAGCGATATGTGGTCTTTTCCCAATATACGAAGCCGAAGCAGGCCGATATAGTAGTAGCCGACTACACATTGACATACAGAAAAAAGGTGGTCAGCGGCGGGTTGAACATATTTCCGAAGTGGGCCGACCGCGACCAGAGGGGGATCTACTACACCAAACTGGGCAGCAGGCCCGTTCTCTACCATTTCAATATATATACCGGAAAGGAGAGAAGGGTAATATCTTCCGACGGTATGCTTGTCTGTTCGGATGTGAGCAGGGACGGAAAGAGACTGCTGTTGACGATGGCCCCGGAAGGGCAGCCCGATATCTATATGTACAACATCGAGAGCGGGGTGAAAGAGCGTCTGACATTCTATTCCGGCATAGATGTTTCCGCGCAGTTTACCGGCTCCGAAAAGAGGATAATTTTCGTATCGGACAGGCTCGGTTACCCCAACATTTTCATAAAAGAGGTCAGGGATAGGGCGGTGCGGCAGCTGGTCTATCACGGGAAGAACAACAACGCCTGCAGTGCGCACGGCAAATATGTCGTATATACGAGCAGGGAGAGTGACAACGCGTTCAGCTCCAACACTTTCAACCTCTATCTGGTCTCGACCGAGAGCGACTATATCAGAAGGCTCACGGCAAGCGGTGTGAACCAGTTTCCGAAATTCTCGCCGGACGGAGAGAGCGTCATCTATATCAAGCACTATGCGTCACAGAGTGCGCTTGGAGTAATCAGGCTAAACTATAACGAAGGGTTCCTTTTCCCATTGAGGGGGCATAGGATACAGTCGATCGACTGGTAGTACGATCGTTGAATATCTCGGTAAACGGAGATGAACGGCACCGGCCTTTTATGGGGCTTTAACGGTAAAGTAAGAAAAAGCGTGCTAAAATCCACTAAATTCCGAAGGAGATGAATCGATGAAAAAGAGCCTTATAATTGCTGCGGCGGCTGCAGCATTGCTGATGAGCGGATGTTCTCAGAAAAAGCCGGAAGTCGATATGACGAAGCAGGAGACGACAGAGAAAGAGGCGCCTGCGGTTACTGAAGCCGACAGCGGCGTCAGTACAGTCGTGGGTACCGAAGAGAGCGGAGATATCACGACTCTTCCCGAAAACGGAAGGACGGAAGTGATAAAAGAGCTCGAAGCGAAAGCGAAAAAGATCTACTTCGATTTCGACAAGTACAATATACGACCCGATCAGGAGCCGCGTGTAGACGAAGATGCACAGCTTTTCTCTTCGGATGCGGCGAAAGATCTTACGATCAAAATAGAGGGTAACTGCGACGAGTGGGGAACGGACGAGTACAACTACGCACTCGGGCTCAGGCGTGCGAAAACCGTAAGGGACGCACTCGCGATAAAAGGGATCGACGAAAGCCGTATGGTGATGGTCAGCTACGGCGAGAGCAACCCGGTATGCACGGAACATACGAAAGAGTGCTGGGCCAAAAACAGACGTGTAGAGTTCAAGCTGCTCCCGTAAATGAGAAAAGTTCCGCTATCTCTTCTGCTGCTTCTGGGTCTCTCTTTCGCGGGTACGCAGGAGCCGTCTGCATTCGGAGCCGGAAATCTCGACTCTTCCGAACCGTACGGACTGAGTGAGGATGAGCGGCATATCCTTAAAAACAGGCGTGCTATAGAGGCGCTTCAAAAGGCCCTATTGAAGCAGCAGCAGACAGTTCAGCATAATCGTGAACGGATAGACGGCCTGCAGAGCATCATAGAGGGGTGGAACAGCAGGATAAGGGAGTTCGAAAGATCGATCAGGCAGATAGACGATCTCAACCGCTCCGTATCGGACCTTCAGGCAAAAACCGAGACTCTTTCCAAAACCCAGACCGAAAATTTCGAGCAGATACGTACCGTACTTCAGGAGCTGGGAACACTTATAGACTCGATCAACGAAAAATATGTCGACAAAGAGCGCTTCGATCGTCTCGAAAACGCATTTTTGCAGTTCAAAGAGGCGTATGAATCTTTCGTTAAAAAGGCCGATCTAAGCGGCAAGTCGAATGCCGAGATATTCAAAGAGGCCAAAGAGCTCTTTCGCAAAAAGAGATATTCGGATGCGAAGAGGTACTTCTCGCATCTGATAAAGAACCACTACAAACCGGCTACATCGAACTACTACCTCGGTGAGATTGCCTACATGAGCGGACGCTACAAGGATGCTATTGCCTACTATAAAAGGAGCGCGTCACTATACGACAAGAGCAGTTTCATGCCGACTCTGCTTCTGCATACGGCCATATCTTTGCAGCGCATAGGCGACAAAGAGCAGGCGAAAGAGTTCTACAACTCCCTCATAAGCCTCTATCCCGAATCCAAAGCCGCATCTGTCGCGAAAAAGAGACTCTCGAAGCTTTAAGGTGGTAGCCCGGTTCCTTAAGATTCCATGAAAGAACTCTATGATAGAATCTGCTACTTTTTAAAGGAGAACCGACAATTATGAAGATTGATGATAACAGTGTAGTCTCTTTCAACTACGAAGTCAAAGATGCGAAAACGGGAGAGGTGGTCGACTCGAACATGGGTCAGGCGCCCCTCTCTTTTATTACAGGAAAGCAGCAGATCATTCCCGGCCTCGAGAATCAGATGAAGGGGATGCAAAGCGGTGACAGCGCCGAGATTCTCGTGAGTGCAGCCGAAGCTTACGGTGAGTACAACCCGGAAGCCGTCCAAAACATGCCTCGTGAACAGTTCGCCGGAATCGAACTGCAGGAGGGCATGACCCTTTATGGACAGAGTGAAGACGGGGGCACCGTTCAGGTAACGGTGAAGAGTTTCGATGATAACGATGTGGTCATAGATTTCAACCATCCGCTTGCCGGAAAAGATCTTCTCTTCAACGTAACGGTAGCGGAGGTTCGGGAGCCTACGGTAAACGAGTCTCTCAGCGGACAGGTTGAACAGCCAGGCGCTGAAGGTTGCGGTTGCGGCACAGGATGTGGAAACCATTAACTTCATTGCGGAGTCGAAGCCTCTCAAGGAGGCTTTGAAGTCCGCCAACCTTCTGAAATCACTTCAGTTCAATACCCTCATAAGCGGTGAGGCCGGTACTGGACGTCACACCCTCGCCGCCTACATGATGCCGGACGCTCCCGTCGTACACGGGGACGACCCCGAGCTATACACCCGCATAGAGAACACTCCACAGATAATATTAGACAGGCTCGATATGGCCGACTCTATCGGAAGAGTCTCGCAAACTGTGCAAAAACATGGAACGAAAGTCATAGCCATCGTCGAAGATGCTTCGACCCTCGCTTCGATAGATTCGCTCTTTAGTGTAAAGATCGCCCTTCCGCCCCTTCAGCTAAGACCAGAAGACGTTCCGCCGCTGGCGAAGAAGTTTGCCGACGAGGCCATAGCCATGTTCGCTCCGGAAAGCGATGGAGAGCCTTTCGAGCCGGATCTTCAGAGTGTCGACCTGACCGCAAACGCATACTCTCTCAGACGATCTGTATTTTTGCAATATTTCGCCGCCAGGATGGGCAAGGATGAGCTTATGCTTCTGAACGAAGCCTATCTGCTTTCACGTATGAAGGAGGGTGAAGATCTCTACAGGAGAGAGCTCTTTTTATACGAGGTTCCGCTTATCAGGGCGGGTATGAAGGTATTTAAGAGTCAACTCAAGATGTCGAACGTTTTCGGACTCAACCGCAATACTCTCAGAAAAAAAATTACAGAATGGAAGGAATATCTATGACAAAAACCGCATTTCTATACCCCGGGCAGGGATCCCAGGCCGTCGGCATGGGAAAATCTTTCGTGGAGCACTCACGGGAGGCGGCCCAGATGCTCGAAGCCGCTTCGGAACGTCTGAAGATCGATATGGCGCACCTGCTCTTCGAGCCCAACGATCTGCTGGAGCAGACGAAATATACCCAGCCGGCGATACTTCTGGTCTCCGTGATGGCATACCGGCTCTTTGCGAAAGAGATACCGCAGTCTCCGGCGTTCGCCCTGGGCCATTCGCTCGGCGAATTTTCCGCCCTCTCGGCCGTAGGCGCTCTCGACTGGCTCGATGCGGTGGAGCTTGTGCACCTTCGCGGAAGCCTTATGCAGAAGGCGTGTGAAGGGATCGAAGCGGGAATGATGGTGGTGCTCGGAGTGGCGGACGAGGATGTCGAAGCGATATGCCACGACGCCAGGGAAGAGGGTAAAAAGGTGTGGCCTGCAAACTACAATGCGGACGGCCAGATAGTCATTGCCGGCATCAAAAGCGATCTCGAGAGTCTGCAGGAGCCGCTGAAAGCGGCGAAAGCGCGCCGTGTAATGCTGCTGAACATGTCGGTAGCCAGCCACTGCCCGCTGCTCGAGCCCGCTGTAGAACCGCTGGTCGACGCCCTGAAAGGTGTGCTGCGCGACGAGTTTGGTGCACCGGTCATCTCCAATGTTACAGCAAAAGCGTACAACACGAAAGAGGAGGCTCTCGACCTGCTCGGACGCCAGCTCGTTTCACCGGTTCTCTATAAGCAGTCGATCAGGGACAATGACGACCTGGTAGACAGGTATATAGAGTTCGGACACGGAGGGGTACTTAAGGGGCTCAACAGGCGTACGACCAAAAAGCCGACGCTGACGGTAGGCGACTACGACTCGCTCTGCTCAGTCATCGAAACCGTGGCGCAGGAGAGCCGATGATTGTAGGGGTTATGGGCGCCATGCCCGAAGAGATAGAGCCGATTCTCGAGAAGCTCGACAACATCAAGCGCCACGAGGTGGCCGACAATATCTACTATACGGCTCTCTACGGCTCTTTGGATCTGGTTATCGCCTACAGCAAGATAGGCAAGGTCTTTTCGGCGCTGACCGCCGCTACGATGATAGAGCGCTTCGGTGTAAGAAAGATGCTCTTTTCCGGAGTCGCCGGCGCAATCAACCCCGAGCTTCGGATAGGGGATCTCATAGCCGCCACGAAGCTGTGCCAGCACGATCTCGAGATTACCGCATTCGGTCACCCGTACGGATACGTGCCTGAGGGGAAAGTCTTCGTGGAGGCGGACCCGCGGCTGCTTGAGATCGCCGCGGCCGCCGCAAACAGAAAAGGGATAAAACTGAAAAGAGGCATAGTCGCGACCGGAGACCAGTTCGTAGCGGACCCGAAGAGAAAAGAGTGGATAGGCGAAACCTTCGGAGCCGACGCACTCGAGATGGAGGGGGCATCGGTCGCGGTTGTATGCGATGCGTGGGAGGTGCCCTTTTTCGTGCTTCGTGCCATAAGCGATGCGGCGGATATGGATGCGGGGTTCGATTTCGATACCTTCCTGAAGAGCTCAGCGAAAAAGAGCGCCGATTTTCTCTTTGCCATCTTAGATGAACTCGATAAAGCTAAGTAAAAAGATACTCCGCGCCGCAGGCAGGGCCAACGCAACATACGGCCTCGTAGGCGAAGGAGACCGGGTTCTGGTCGGTTTGAGCGGAGGAAAAGACTCTCTTACGCTCGTGCACCTGCTCAAGCATATGCAGCGGCACGCCCCATTCGATTTTGAATTCAAAGCGGTGACGATACGCTACGGGATGCCGGGTGAGAGTTACGACGCTCTCGCGGAGCATTGCAAAATGTACGAGATACCGCACGAAGTTTACGACACGAACATATTCGAAGTGGCCCAGGATACCATACGCGAAAACAGCTCTTTTTGCAGCTACTTTTCGAGAATGCGCCGTGGGGCGCTCTATACGAAGGCGGAAGAGGGGGGCTACGACAAGGTCGCCCTCGGCCACCACCTCGACGACGCGGCAGAGAGCTTTTTCATGAATATGCTCTACAACGGTACGCTGCGGTCTATGGCCCCAATCTACAAAAGCAGCCGCGGATTCTACGTGATAAGGCCGCTGCTTTGGGTAAGGGAGCGGCAGACGAGAGCTTTCGTACAGGAGAACGGAATCGCCGCGATAGGCGACGAGGCGTGCCCGGCCATGCGGATGAAGGTGAAGATGCCCCACGCCAGGGAGAGCACCAAGCGGATGCTCGAAGAGTGGGAGGAGTGTTTTCCGGATCTCTTTAAAAAATTCAAGGCTGCATTCAGCCACCTGCAGCCCGACTCTTTCATGGACAAGAGGTATCTCGATATCTGAATAACCGGGTCGCGGAGCGGGCCGGAGCCGCGACTGAGCGGCGGGCCTGCTGCCGAGGCAAACCCAGTGTTAACGTAGCCGTTCGGGCTTTGCCCGTGCGGCGTAAAGGAATAACCGGGTCGCGGAGCGGGCCGGAGCCGCGACTGAGCGGCGGGCCTGCTGCCGAGGCAAACCCAGTGTTAACGTAGCCGTTCGGGCTTTGCCCGTGCGGCGTAAAGGAATAAGATGGAACAGACACAAAAACTCGCAGTCCTGATAGATGCCGACAATGCCCAGCCCTCGATTGTCGACGCCCTGCTCGCTGAGATTGCCAAATACGGTACTGCGAGTGTGAAGCGCATATACGGAGACTGGACTTCGCCGCAGCTAAAAGGGTGGAAAGAGGTACTGCTGACACACTCCATACAGCCCATTCAGCAGTTTGGATACACCAGCGGCAAAAACGCAACCGACAGCGCCATGATAATAGATGCGATGGACCTGCTCTATACGGGCAACTTCGACGGCTTCTGCATCGTAAGCAGCGACAGTGACTTCACGAAACTTGCCGCACGCATCAGGGAGTCGGGTCTTACCGTCTACGGCTTCGGCGAGAAGAAGACCCCGACTCCGTTCGTATCGGCCTGTGACAAGTTTATATTTACCGAAGTTCTAAGAGCCGAAGAGGCGGGTGAAGAGACGGCGGCACCGATAAAAAGGCTTACCGCCGCAGAGCTCAAGCGCGACCGCAAACTGATACGACTTCTTAAAGATGCCGTAGATGCGGCGAGCGACGAGAGCGGGTGGGCCCACCTCGGAGCCACGGGAAACATCATAGCGAAGCAGTCGCCGGAGTTCGATCCGCGCAACTACGGATACAAAAAGCTCGGCGAGCTCGTGAAAGCTACAGGCCTCTTCGATATAGAGGAGCAGGTTACCCACCGCGGTGCAAAGGCGGTTTACGTAAGAAACAGAAGAAGGAGATAGAGCCTACAGCCCCTCGCACATCGTCAGCCACAGCAAATCGACCTCGTCGTCTTCGAGGGCGATCGTCGAGAGGGCTACGAACGCCTCCTTTATCTTTTTGGTCTCGAACTTGGCGGCTATGACGCAGTGGGGGTGTGCAGGGAGGTAGGCCCTTATAAGCGAGCACCGCTCATCGAGCTCCTTCCCGCAGGCGAAGCAGTAGTCCGGCATATGGAGCCGCCCCTCATGCCTCAAAAGCTCGAGGTAGGCCTCTACAGCGGCCCTTTTGGGGTTTTGGAGGTGCCAAACGGAGGCGTATCTCTCCAGTATGTCGAAGTAGAAAGGGCCCGGCAGATCGACATCCTTCAGATGCCTGTAGAGGAGGGTGACGAGGCTCTGCCAGACTCTCATGCGGTCGAGGTCGGCAAGCCAGGGGTATCCGAGGTGTGTTATGTTGCGGAGTTTGGGCATGAACCGGATAGAGTCCTTCTCTATCTCGAAGTCTATCTTGTAGCCGGCTGTCACGATGGGGTGACGGGCACCGTAGAAGCGGTAGAGGGTTTCGACCTTTTCTCTCGTGAGCAGGGATACCACGCTGTCTTCGTTCTTCGCTCTCTTGACGTCCAGAATGTATCCTTGCACGTTGAAACCCCGTCTTCAGGTAGTTGTAACCACTTTTTTTGTAAAATCGCTTAATTTTGGAATATTGTACCAAACAGAACTGCGATAGAAAAGGGTTTGGAATGGATTTATTGACAGGTTTTAAAGACAACTGCGGATTCGGCCTGGTTGCAAACATAGACAACCGCCCCAGCCATGCACTGCTCGAAGATGCCATTCACGCACTCGAGAGAATGATGCACCGCGGTGCGATAGCGGCCGACGGCAAGAGCGGGGACGGGAGCGGCCTGCTTCTTTCGATGCCGCGCAAGTTTATGGCCAAGGTGGCCAAAAAAGAGGGGATCGATCTACCGAAACAGTATGCGGTCGCCCAGATATTCTACAAAAAGAGCGAACATCTGAAGATCTTCGAAGAGTACTGCACAAGAAACGATCTGCGTGTACTCTTCATGCGTGAAGTCCCTGTTAATACAGACGCCCTCGGCGAGCAGGCTCTGCAGACCCTGCCTTCGATGATGCAGGTCTTCGTCACTCCGAACTCTTTGATGGCCACCAAGCGTTTCGAAGCGCTCGTCTATCTCACTCGCAGGGAGGTGGAAAATGCCATCAGTGAGGACCCGGACTTCTATATTCCAAGCTTCTCCGACCGTGTGATCAGCTACAAAGGGCTGGTTATGCCGACACATATAAAAGAGTTCTACCCCGATCTGAACGATCCCGATTTCGAGATAAGCTTCTCGCTTTTCCACCAGCGCTTCTCCACCAATACGCTGCCGCAGTGGAGACTGGCTCAGCCCTTTAGGATGATAGCCCACAACGGCGAGATAAACTCGGTGGAGGCCAACAGGTTCAACGTCGTCGCGAAATGCGAATCGATCCGTTCGGAGGTCTTCAGCGACGAGGAGATGAAGAGGCTCCTCCCGCTTCTGCAGGAGGGCTCCAGCGACAGCGCCAGCCTCGACAACTTCTTCGAGTTCCTGCGTATTAACGGGATGGATATATTCAAGGCGGTGAGGGCGGTAATTCCCGCACCGTGGCAGAACGCCCCGCACATGGATGCGAACCTCAGGGCCTTCTACGAGTATATGAGTACATGTTTCGAAGCGTGGGACGGGCCTGCGGCGGTAAGCTACACCGACGGCCGCTATATAGGATGCGTGCTCGACAGGAACGGGCTGAGGCCGGCAAAATACATAGTTACCAGGGACAGACGCCTGATAATCTCGAGCGAGTACGGCGTAATCGATCTCGAAGACGACAATGTCGTAGAGAGGGGAAGGCTGCAGTCTGGAGAGATGATCGGGCTCGACCTCAAATACGGCACCATTCTCAAAAACGATCAGATAAACGAGTATCTCAAAAACGCCAAGCCGTATGCGGAGTGGCTCAACGACCAGATGGTCTATCTGCAGGAGTATGTAGAGAAGCCTTTCGACAACCTCGAAAGATACAACCTAGACCAGATGATAGAGAAGCAGCGATACTTCAACATCACCCAGGAGGTGATCGACCAGATTATCGAGCCGATGGTAAAAGACGGCAAAGAGCCGACAGGCTCGATGGGTGACGACACTCCTATGGCCGCCTTTTCGAATGTGCAGAGGAGCTTTACCGACTTTTTCAAGCAGAAGTTCGCGCAGGTCACCAACCCTCCGATCGACCCGATAAGGGAGAAGGTGGTGATGAGTATAAACACAGGATTCGGCGAGATACACAACATTCTCGACGAAGATCCCGACCACGCCCAGCGTCTTAAAACGACCTCCCCCATCCTCACCTTCGAAAAACTCGAGGTTCTCAGAAGTTTCGGAGACGAGAAGCACCCACGCTTCAAACCCTACTACAAAAACCGTACATACTCCACCGTTTACGAGGAGAATCTAAAGGGGAGCCTCGAAGACCTGGTCTACGACATCATAGAAGATGTGAAAAACGATGGAGTCAGGATCGTAATTCTCGACGACAGAGGAGTCGACGAGAGGCACAAGACCATCCCGATGGTGATGGCGGTGGGCCGACTGAACTATGCCCTTTTGGACGAGGGTGTCCGCCACCTCGTAAGCATTGTTTCGATAACCGGGGAGGTCATAGACTCCCACTCCACCGCATGCCTGCTCGCGTACGGGGCTTCGGCGGTCTACCCCTATATGCTCTATGCGACCGTATACAGGATGCTCTCGAAAAAGTCGCTGACAGACTACGAGATGAGAAACGAGTTCAAAAAGGTGCACGGTGCCCTCGGTGCCGGAATCCTGAAGATCATGTCGAAGATGGGGATCTCGACGGTGGCTTCCTACCGCAACTCGGCACTTTTCGATGTTCTGGGGCTCTCTACCGATATCGTGGAGGACTGCTTCAGAAACTCTCATGCGCTCGTTCCGGGTCTCGGTTACAGCGATATAGAAGAGAGGATCGAGAAGTACCACAAAGACGCTTTCGAGCATGAGCACATGCGCAAACTCTTCCCGCTCAACGTTGGCGGCTTCTACAAGTATGTAGACAGGGGAGAGTACCACGACTTCGCTCCCAATACGATGAAGGCGATTCGCCAGGCATCGATAACCGGGCGGCGCGAAGATTTCATGGTGCTCAAAAATATAGTCGAAAAGCGGGGCAAGAAGATGATCCGCGACTTCTTCGAACTCAAAAGCGACCGCAAACCGATACCCGTAGAGAAAGTGGAGCCTGTAGAGTCCATATTCAAGCGGTTCGCGAGTGCGGCGATGAGTCTGGGGTCGATCTCTCCGGAAGCGCACGAGAGTATCGCCGAGGCGATGAACCGAATAGGCGCCCAGTCCAACAGCGGGGAGGGCGGTGAAGACGCGTCGAGGTTCGGGACGATCAAAAACTCCAAAATAAAGCAGATAGCCTCCGGCCGTTTCGGGGTTACTCCGGCCTACCTGCGCAGCGCCGAGGAGATTCAGATAAAGATCGCCCAGGGTGCCAAGCCGGGAGAGGGCGGGCAGCTTCCCGGGCACAAGGTGACCGCCCTAATCGCGCGACTTCGCCATACGATGCCGGGAGTTACCCTTATCTCTCCGCCGCCGCACCACGACATATACTCGATCGAGGATCTGGCCCAGCTCATTTTCGACCTCAAGCAGGTCAACCCGGATGCCACCATTACGGTTAAGCTCGTATCTACGGCGGGCGTGGGGACGATCGCCGCAGGTGTGGCCAAAGCCTACGCGGACAAGATAATAATCTCCGGAGGAGACGGCGGAACCGGAGCGGCCGCGCTCAGCTCCATCAAGTTCGCCGGAAACCCCTGGGAGATAGGTCTTTCGGAAGCGCACAACGCACTCAAGGCGAACCACCTGAGACAGAATGTGCACCTGCAGACGGACGGAGGGCTCAAGACAGGCATAGACATAGTCAAAGCGGCGCTTCTTGGGGCGGAGAGTTACGCATTCGGTACCGGCGCACTTGCCATGGTCGGCTGCAAGATGCTCAGAATCTGCCATCTCAACCGCTGCAGCGTGGGTATCGCGACGCAGGAGCCGGTGCTCAGGGAGCACTACGAGGGCAATGTGGAGAGACTCGTGAACTACTTTACGCTGCTGGCCGAGGATGTGCGGGAGATCATGGCCTCACTGGGTTATGAGAGGCTCGAAGATCTGATCGGAAGGAGCGATCTGCTGCAGGTTATAGAGGACGATTTCGCCGCCAAGTTCGACTTCAGCTCGATACTGATGCGTCTTGATGGCCCCGATACCTGCCAGGTGGAGTCCAACGAGCCGTTCGACAGTAACGAATTCGAAAAAGAGCTCCTCAAAGAGATTTCACCCGCGATTCAAAACCCCAGCAACAGGATCGTCGTGAAGCGTGAAATATGCAACCTCAACAGAAGCTTCGGTGCCAGAATAAGCGGAGAGATAGCCAAATACTACGGTGATGCGGGGCTCCCAGAAGATACTATAGATATCCGCCTAAAGGGCATAACAGGGCAGTCGCTCGGAGCATTTCTGATCGAAGGGGTGAGTCTGAGGGTAGACGGTGTAGCCAACGACTATGTAGGCAAGGGTATGAACGGAGGGAAGATCATAGTCTCCCCCAGGACACAGGGAATGCAGTTCTCTGCCGCGGGGAACACCTGCCTCTACGGCGCCACGGGGGGTAAACTCTTTGTCGCCGGAAATGTCGGAGAGAGGTTCGCCGTCAGAAACTCCGGTGCGCTGGCGGTCGTAGAAGGAACCGGAGACCACGCCTGCGAATATATGACCGGCGGAGTCGTAGTGATACTCGGCAGCACAGGTGTCAATTTCGGTGCAGGTATGACGGGAGGTCTCGCCTTCGTATACGATACCGAACACACTTTCGTGGAGAACATAAACCAGGAGCTGGTGGAGGCTCACAGGATAGACACCGACGATACGGACGAGGCGCGCCACTACCTGAAGAAGCTTCTTAAAGAGTACTACAACGAAACCGGAAGCGAAAAGGCGAAGAGGATACTCGATAGTTTCCGAATGGAGATACGCAATTTCTGGATGGTAAGGCCCAAAGAGTTGCGGAAAGTACCGTTGAATCTGGATGAGGGAGAGTAAGATGCAGAATTTTATTTTTGTCGAGAGAATCGACCCGAAAAAGCGCAACGTCGTGGAGCGTATAAAGGATTTTCGGGAGATCTATGAGATATACAATCCGAGTGAAGCATCTTCTCAGTCGGAGCGCTGCATACAGTGCGGCGACCCATACTGCCTGAACAAGTGTCCGCTGCACAACTTCATTCCGCACTGGCTCAAAGCGGTGGCCGACAAAGATCTGGAGCTGGCGTTCAACCTTTCGAACGAGCCCTCTCCCTTCCCGGAGATAATGGGGCGAATATGTCCGCACGACAGGCTTTGTGAAGGCGACTGTACGCTAAATGACGGATACGGTGCCGTTACGATAGGCCCCATCGAGACATTTATCAGCGAAACCGGTTTCAAAGCGGGCCTGACTCCGAAGTTCGCAGAGGAGAAGGTGGGTAAAAAGGTGGCCGTAATAGGCTCGGGACCCGCCGGACTCTCGGCGGCCACTTTCCTGCTTCGCGCAGGAATAGATGTGGAGATATTCGAGCGCGCCGATCGGCCCGGAGGTCTCCTGACATACGGGATCCCCGGATTCAAACTCGACAAGAGCGTACTTTTCAGGCGAGTCAAGTGGATGGAAGAGGCCGGCTTGAAGATACACTACAACGTAGAGGTCGGGAAAGATCTGCCTTTCGACAGGCTTACGGAGCAGTTCGACGCCGTTTTCATAGGCATAGGAGCCACGAAACAGCGAAAGGCCGGCATACCGAACGAGAACGCCGAGGGGTGTATGCTTGCTATGGATCTTCTGGTCAATATTCAGAAGAAGAGTTTCGGTGACCCGTACGACAAGCGTGTCGATGTCAAGGACAAGCGTGTCGTCGTAATCGGGGGAGGGGATACGGCAATGGACTGTGTGCGTACCTCTCTTCGGGAAGGGGCGAGGAGCGTGCAGTGCCTCTACAGGCGTGACGCAAGAAACATGCCCGGATCGCGGAAAGAGTACTACAACGCGAAAGAGGAGGGTGTGGAGTTCATATTCAACGCCTCTCCGAAGCAGGTTATCGTCAACGACGAGGGGCGCGTAGTGGGTGTAGAGATGCTCAAGACGGCCCTCGGGGAGCCTGACGAGAGCGGAAGACAGAGGCTCAAGGAGATCGAGGGAAGCGAATTCAGGGTCGATGCCGACGTAGTGATATTCGCTCTCGGCTTCTCACCCGTTCCGTACGAGTTTCTGTCGGCGAACGGAATCGAGACCAACGAGTGGGGCGGCATAGTGATAGACGAAAACTTCGAAACGACGACAAAAGGGGTCTATGCCGGGGGCGACTGCCAAAGAGGTGCCGACCTTGTCGTAACGGCGGTATACGACGGGCGCGAGGCCGCGAAAGCGATAATAAAGAGACTTCTGGATTAGCGTTGACTCCTTTTGTAGAGGCGGCAGCAGGGGCCGCCCGGGAGATTTCCGACCGCCTCCTCGAAGGGTGGAGCCCGCACTACGCGAGACACTTCGAAATAGGTGCCGGAGGCGACAGGAGCGCCGGTATAGACCGGATGGCGGAGTCGGTCTATGTAGAGGCTCTCGGCCCTTTCGGTACCATCGACTCCGAAGAGTCCGGTATAATTGGCTCGGGAGAGGCCGTAATCGTTCTGGACCCGATCGACGGAAGCGACAACGCCCTTTCCGGTCTCCCCTATTTCGGCTCCTCCATAGCCCTCGAGCGTAACGGCAGGGTTGAAGAGGCCGTCATCGTGAACCTGGCAAACGGCGATCTGTTTTACAGAAGCGGCGGCCGGCTTATGGCGGGAAAGATATCGGGCGGCCGGTTCGCACCCGTTGAGAGGCGTGAAGATTCGACCGTCGGGATTTTCGAAAAGGCGTATGCGTATCCCGGTCTTGCACGCCGTCTTAACGAGCGGAGCTTGAAGTTCCGTTCACCCGGGGCGGTAGCACTTTCGCTCGCCTATGCCCACTATGTAGAGTTCGTCATCTTTGCAGGTCCGAGGCGCCGCTACGATTTCGCCGCTGCGCTTTGGATGTGTGAAGAGCTTAACACTATAGAGACAGAGAACCTGCTGATAGTTGCAAAAGATAGAGATAAAGCCGAGCTTTTGCACCGTCTGGCACTGCAAGATCAAGGATAGAGCATGAATTTCGGAAACATTTTCAAGAGTATTCGCAAAGAGCACCCTAAACCGGCGGAGGCACCGGCCCACTGGATAAAATGTCCAAAGTGCAACGCGCTAATGTACTACAAAGAGATCGAAGCCAACCACCATGTCTGCCCTAAGTGCGGGTACCATATGCGGCTCTCGGCCGAGCAGCGCATCAAGCTTCTGGCCGATGAGGGGAGCTTTACGGAGCACGACAGCGGACTGGAGCCGGTAGACCCTCTCAAGTTTGTCGACAAGAAGAGTTACAAAAAGAGGCTCGAAGAGGCGAAAAAGAAGACGGGGCGTACATCGTCCGTAGTGAGCGGTTCGTGCACCATCGACTCTGAGCCGGTCGAGCTCGTCGTCTTCGACTTCGCATTTATGGGGGGAAGCCTAGGTTCGGTAGAGGGGGAGAAGATAGTCAGGGCTGTCGACAGGGCGCTCGAAAAGCGGTGCGGAGTCGTTATCGTCAGCGCGAGCGGCGGTGCGAGGATGCAGGAGAGCACCTACTCTCTGATGCAGATGGCAAAGACGAGCGCCGCTTTGGCAAAGCTCGATGAGGCGGGACTTCCCTTCATATCCATACTTACAGATCCCACGATGGGGGGAGTGAGCGCCTCATTCGCGATGCTTGGAGATATAATACTCGCCGAGCCCGATGCCCTTATAGGCTTTGCGGGACAGCGTGTGATAAAACAGACGATAGGCGCGGATCTGCCGGAGGGGTTTCAGAGGTCGGAGTTCCTGCTCGAGCACGGGCTTATAGACAAGGTTGTCCCGAGGCGCAACCTCAAAGAGAGTGTAGCGATACTTCTAAAGCTCTTCAACAACAGAGGGAGAGGGTGAAGCTCTACGCCCTTCTGGATGAGGAGTCGCTGAAACGTCACGGCTGGAGCTTGGAGCGGTTCGTGCGGCGCGCATCCGGGCTGGGGGCCGAGATACTCCAGTACAGAAACAAGAGCGGCGACATCGAGTTTACGGCACGCAGGCTCGAAGAGCTTGTTTCGAGCTTTCCCGGAAGGGTGATAGTAAACGACTATGCGGACCTCGCCGTTATCTGCGGCGGTGTACATCTGGGCCAGGAGGATCTGGCATGCTACGGAGATACTCCCCGCGAGGCGGTAGAGAAGATTCGCCAGGCGGTCGGCAAGGGGGGATGGATAGGCCTCTCTACCCATAACGAGACAGAGATAAACGAGGCGAACGGCCTCGAGATAGACTACATAGGGCTCGGTGCCTGCAGAGGCACGGAGACAAAGAGCGATGCGAACGTATTGGGAATAGAGAGGGTCTCGGCCCTCGCCGCGCTCTCTACCCATCCGGTAGCCGCCATTGGCGGTGTGAGGCTCGACGACGAGATACCCAATGCGGCCTATCGTGTAGTCGGAAGCGGACTCTATGAAGATTAACGTTGCGGCCATAGCGAAGCCGGAGAGGGACGCCTACACCCAGATATGCGACCGTTTCGCGAAGATGTCCGGCAGGTACGCCTCCGTAATCTCGAACGATATCTTCAGTTCGAAAGTGACCAGGGCGCAGGAGAGCGGTGCCCGGGAGGCGAAAAAGCTCTACTCGAAGCTTTTCGAACCTTGGATGAGAGGGTACAAGATTGCTCTCGATCCGGCCGGCAGGAGGGTGGATACCGAGAAGTTCTGCCGTCTCCTCGAAAACAGGAGCGAGGTGACATTCTTTCTCGGGGGAGCCTACGGCCACGACAGCGATTTTCTGAAGCGATGCGACGAGGTGGTCTCGCTCTCCGATCTGACCATGAGCCACAAAGTCGCGAAAGTGGTCCTGTTCGAACAGATATACCGTTCGCTCACGATTCTGCACAACCATCCTTATCATAAGTAGGAAGATGCCGATATTTGAAGGAAGATGAACTGTCGAAACTCTCCCTATTTTGTAATTTAAGGGTATTTCGATAGAATTCAATAATTTTTATGCAAGGAGCAGGGGTTGAGAGACAACGACATCGAGTATTTCAAGCAGATGCTTGAAGCCAGGCGCGAGCAGATATTGAAGAATATCAGGGGAAGCTCCAAAGAGCTTGATGAACTGCACCAGAACCATGAAGTTATGGACGAAGGGGATTTCGCATCGGTCTCGACCGACAATATGATAAACGAAGAGATCCTCTCGTCACAGCAGAGAGAGCTCGAAGAGATAGACGAAGCGCTCGCCAAAATAAGAGACGGCTCGTACGGAATCTGCGAAATGTGCGAAGAGCCTATAGGAATGCAGCGCCTAAAGGTCAAACCTTTTGCGAAATACTGTATCACCTGCAGGCAGATCGCCGAAAAGAGCCCAGCATAATCAGGAGGGTTTCCAATGCACTTTAAACGTTACACTCTGGCTTCGATACTACTGATCGCCGCTGCAGGCGGTTATGTCTACTACATGATCACAAAAGACACCTACTCCATCGAACTGCTGGGTGTCAACGTAACACTGCCCATTGCCGTCTGGATTGTAGTGCCGATGGTCATCCTCTACCTGGCGTCGCTTTTCCATATGCTCTATTACGGATTCAAAGGGTATTTGCAAAAACGACGCGTAGAGCGGGACATCTCGAAACTTTCGGACGCTCTCTACTGGGATATTCTGAAATCTCCGAAACAGCACGCCTATGACGATAAAGAGATAAGAAAGATAGGCGTTGTCCTCGATCAGGGTTTCGACGATCTGACGGGTGTCGACAAGAGCGAATGCGATGAGAGGGTCAAAGATGCGCTGGAGATGGTAGAGGCGATAGATCGCGGTGAGTATGTCGACATGAAGAAGGTATCGCTCGACAAGAGCAACCCCTATGTGGTCAAGAACTGGCTCAATTTCCTGAACTCCGAGCCTGAGCGTGCCGAAGAGATCCTGCGAAAGGCCGAAGCTTACGACGACTCTGTCGTGCATGCCGCGATGAAGAGATTTGTCGAAAACGCCACACAGCAGCAGATAGAGAAGTATAAAGAGAGGGTCGATATAGAGATCGTGATCCACCTTCTCGACTCGATGCAGGGTGCAGAAGAGGAGAAGCCGCGGATAGCCCTCGACTTCGTAGATAGCCTGCTCGAATCGTTGAAACCTTCGGAGAAGGATTATCTGCAGATCGCGCAGAGGCTCTCCAAGCTCTATACCCCTGACGAGGTTTTGAGATTTTTCGAGAAGGTGGTCGCGCGTGACGACAAGGCGTTCAAAGCCTATATCTTCGTTCTTATCGAGTTTGAGATGCTCGACAAGGCCAATGAACTGCTGCAGGATACCGCACGCGGGGAGTATCTCGACTTCAAAGCCTTCCTCGATCTCAGAAAAGCGGGCAAACACTACCCGATGAGCCTGCTGCTGCCGAGGTGCTGATAGAGGGATGAAGAGCAAGATTCTCGATTTCTCCTCGCCCCTTTTCGTACTCGCCCCCCTTGCGGGCCTGACCGATCTCCCTTTTAGAAGCGTCGTGAAAAAGTTCGGCGCCGACCTTACCGTGAGCGAGATGATCAGCTCAAACGCACTCGTACACAACAGTAAAAAGAGTATGAAGATGCTCGAAAAGAGCCCGTTGGAGAACCCCTATTCGGTTCAGATAGCCGGTGCCGACGAAGATATTGTCCGAAGGGCCGTCGAGATATTGAACGGGGTGGAGGGGATAGATATAATAGATCTAAACTGCGGCTGTCCGGTTCCCAAAATAGTATCTCACGGTTCGGGAAGCTCCCTGCTCAAAGATCTCGAAAAGATGGGCCGCATAATAGCCGCCATCAAGAGCAGTTCCAAAAAGCCCCTGACCAGCGTAAAGATACGCATCGGCTTCAACGAAAAAAAGCCTGTAGAGATCGCGAAAGTTTGTGAAGCGAACGGTGCGGACTTCATAGCCGTTCACGGCCGTACGAGAGCCGGAAAGTTCAAGAGCGAAGTCGACTACGACGCGATCAGAAAGATTAAAGAGGCGGTCTCTATTCCGGTAATAGCCAACGGAGATATTACGAGCTACGAAAAGGCCAAGAGTGTACTCGAGTTTACAGGTGCGGACGGCGTGATGATAGGGCGCGGCGCCGTCGGAAACCCGTGGATCTTCTACCAGCTGCGGCACGGAGAGGGGGAGATAGACCCGGCCCTGAAGAGGAGTATAATACTCGAGCATTTCGACCAGATGATATCTTTTTACGGCGACTACGGCGCAACGCTTTTTAGAAAGCATCTCCATACATACTCGAAGGCGGGATATGCCGGCGCATCGGCATTCAGGGACACGGTGAACCGCACCTCGGACCCGGCCCTGATGAGAGAGATCATAGAGAGCTTTTTCGACCCTTCGAACCTTCTGGGCGCAAAAGCTTCGTAGCCGATGTTACGCAAATTCAGGGCCGAGCCCGCAATTTGGCAGGGGTGAGCTGTCCTACAACCCCCTGAAGCTACGAAATCATAGATTTCGAGAAAATTTTACGCATTCTGCGTAAGCCATTCATGAGACGCAAATTCCGAGCAAAGCCCGTAATTTGGCAGGGCCTGGCCGGCCCTACAACCCCCTGAAGCTACGAAATCATAGATTTCGAGAAAATTTTACGCATTCTGCGTAAAATTTAAGGAAGGTTCTCCCTGCTTGCGTTGGCTTTGAAGGCTTCGTAGGCGTCGGGATGGTTCTCTTTCAGAAAGTGGTCGAGCTGCTTTTTGTTGGCTTCGAAAAGCGATGTGAAACTCTCCGGATCCTCCACCCGCTCATCCGAAAATGTGTCGAGCAGCAGGTTGCTGCTTCCTACGACCATCAGGTACTGCCTGTCGTTGAACTCAAGAAGTATGAGTCTGTTTTGAGTGTCCAGAGCCTTCTGGTAGCGTATAACCGCACCCTCCGGAGCGATCTTCGCTCCACCGATTCCGGGCATGAGCCATCCGCCAAGACCCGACCTTTTTCGTTTTACAAGCCAGAGGACTACGAGCAGAAGAGCCATTATGCCCAGAACACTCCAGTAGCGCCAGCCCGGAAGGGTCTCTTCCGTTTTCGCTCCGACGAGCGCCCTGCTCTCTTTCTCTGTTTTGGACAACATGGCATGGCTTTTCGCAGCTGTAACCGGTACGATCCTGAGGCGGAGGCCGAAACCGTCCACGGTTTTGGAGGCTTCGACCTTTACGCCCTTTTTTGCAGGCACTATCTTTACGAGTGCCGAGTTTTCGGCCGCTCCGGTTACGGCTATCGACTCCACTATGCTGTTTTGGAGCTCTTTTGCGAAGGGTTTTAGAACATGGACATTGGAGAGTCTGATATCGATACTCCCGTCGCCGCCCCTGCTTCTCTTTATCGAACCGTCGAAGGGTGCGTCGAACGAGAGCATCAGGTCTACCCTGTTCTCCCTTTCGTAGATATTGCGGTTCAAGAGGGTGGCGGCAAACAGCAGGGGAGCCAGGAGGCAGAGTGTTAAAACGGCTCTCATCTAACCCTACCTCTCTTTCGACAGGTAGTATAGTACGGCGTCGGCATCGAGTATCTCGTTTATGCGGATTGCGAGATTCTGCTCATACACCATCACTTCGCCGCGTCCGATGATTCGGCCGTTTACGTATGTCTCCACGCTCTCCCCCGCCGGCTTTTGAAGATCTATTACGGACCCCACCCCAAGATGGAGTATCTCGTCGAGTGTCAGTTCCGTTTCGCCCAGGTACGATGTGATCTTCACTTCTATATCCAAAAGGCGGTCGAAATCGAAAGGTTCGACCTCTCTATTCTCAATATTCTCACTGCTTTGAGGCATCGTCTCCCTTTATCTGCAAGGCTATACATCGATTTTCGCTCTTGAACAGAAGAGTCTCGCACCCGCTATGGAGCGGGCCTACGCCGGCGAACCGCGGTGTGGCGATGGTGCACGGTATGCTGCGGTCGCTTGCGAGCATTTTGGCGTGGCCAACTATAAAGTTCGCCAGCTCGGAAGCCAGATCTTCGAGAGTCTCCTCATCCGGATCGTTTTCGAAAAGAAGTATCGAAGAGACCTTTTTGAGGGTGGGTTTTTGCAGCCAAAGAGTGGCTACCATGCGCTCCTCACCGTCGCATGTAAAGGGTATGGCTGCCCTGTAGCCGCTGCGTACCGGGCGGCTTTTGCAGGGAACCAGCCTCATTCCGAAGTGCTGTTCGAACACTTCACTCATCGAAGTCTGCAGCAGATCTGTCACTCTCCATCCTCCATTCCGTTTCTTGAATTTTGCTTGATTATAGGATAAAAATTTTAAATTACGCATTAACGGTATATCGGCTATTTATCGATATTGCTGTATAATTGCAGGTTTTTCGCCCGTACCGGACGAAAGTTATCAGGATGGAACAGATGGAAATTCAACTTCTGCTTGCCGGTGTGGCGATAGGTACTCTTTCGGGCTTCTTCGGTATCGGAGGGGGTACCATACTGGTACCTCTGCTGATGATGATGGGCTACGATATAAAGAGCGCCGTCGGCATATCTGTGATGCAGATGGTGTTCAGTTCGTTCTACGGCTCATGGATAAACCACAAAAAGGGCTTTTTGAACCTCAAAGAGGGGGTGGTGACGGGTTTGGGCGGCTTCGCAGGGGCCCTGGGTAGCGGCTGGCTCGTTTCGTCGGTTCCGGAGATCGTGCTCGAGACGATGTTTCTTGCCGTCATAGGGTTTGCGCTCTATCGCTTTTTCAAAGCCCCCGACTATTCGGAACATGAGGGGGGTCACGACCTCCCCCCGTTCGTGCTTGCCGGAACGGGGGCGGCGATAGGACTCTTTTCGATCTCCATGGGGATCGGCGGCTCGATACTTCTGACTCCGATCCTGGTGGGCCTGCTCCGCTACCCGCTGAAGAAGGCGGTATCGGCCGGACTCTTTTTTGTGGTATTCTCTTCGGTCTCCGGCTTCATAAGCCTCTCTCTGGCGGGACACATAGACTACCTGCACGGATTTTTGGTGGGGGCCGCCTCTTTGGTCGGAGTCTATGCCGGAATCCATCTTGCGGCGGTTACGGGCCATAGAAAGCATAAAAAGGCACTTGTCGTGCTATATATCGTCATTCTCGTAATGATGCTCAAAAAAGTTTTAGGAGTCTGAATTTTTGGAAACGATCAAGATTTTCGGTGCACGTGAGAACAACCTCAAATCGGTAAACCTGGAGATACCGAAAAACAGACTTATCGTACTGACCGGACTGAGCGGCAGCGGGAAGAGCACGCTGGCGTTCGACACGCTCTATGCGGAGGGGCAGCGGCGATATATCGAGTCTCTCTCATCCTACGCGAGACAGTTTCTCGACCGCGTTGGGAAACCCGATGTGGAGAAGATAGAGGGGCTCACCCCCGCAATCGCCATAGATCAGAAGACCACCTCCAAAAACCCGCGCTCCACGGTGGGAACCATAACGGAAATATACGACTACCTGCGGCTGCTTTTCGCCAGGGTAGGCAGGCAGTACTGCCACCTCTGCGGCAGGCCGGTATCGCAGATGAGCGCAAGCGACATTATAGAGCAGGTGCAGAAGCTGCCCGAAGGCGCTAAGCTGGTGATCATGGCCCCGCTGGTGCGTGAAAAGAAGGGGAGCTTCGCCGATCTTCTGGAGTCGCTGCGCCACAAGGGGTATGTGCGCGCCCATATAGACGGCGTGACGGTACGGCTGGACGAGGATATCGAGCTCTCCAAGACAAAAAAACATACGATCAAGGCGGTAATAGACCGTGTCGCGGTAAAGGAGGGGAGCCGAGAGCGGATAGCGCAGGATATCGAAAAGGCGCTTGCCGAGAGTTACGGAGAGGTCGAGATAGAGGTGCTCAACCACGAAGAGATGAACATGCCGCCGCTCATACACTACAGCGAACATTTGGCCTGCTTCCACTGCAAGGTGAGTTTCGACCCGCTGGAGCCGCTCAGCTTCTCGTTCAACTCCCCGAAAGGTGCATGCCCGACATGTGACGGTCTGGGAATGCGCTACACCATCGACCTGAACCGTGTCATAGACCCACACCTCAGCATCTCCCAGGGGGCGATAAAAACGATGTACGGCTTCAACAGGGGGTACTACTTCGGGTTTCTGAAAGCCTTTTGCGAAAGTTCGGGCATAGATATAGACAGACCCTACGAAGAGCTCGAGCCTTTCCAGCAGAAACAGATCCTTTACGGGACTCCCGACAAGATAAAGTTCACGTGGAAAAGGCACCGCCTCGAGCGCGTCTGGCCCGGTGTCGTGAAGATCTCATACGATATGCTCAAAGATGAGAAGGAGTTCGGGGAGTATATGACCGAAAAGGTGTGCGACAGCTGCGGAGGCCACAGGCTCAAGCCCGAATCACTCGCCGTGAAGGCGGGGGGCAAAACGATAGCAGAGATTATCGATATGCCGATAGAGGAGTGCTACTCCTTTTTCCACGACGAGAGCAATTTCGAATCTCTTACGAAGCAGCAGAAGACTATCGCCGCGCCGATTCTGAAAGAGATTCGGGAGAGGCTCTTTTTTCTCTACGATGTCGGTCTCGGTTACCTGACGCTCGGCAGGGACGCCAGGACGATAAGCGGTGGAGAGGCGCAGCGTATACGTATAGCCAGCCAGATAGGAAGCGGCCTGACAGGGGTGATGTATGTTCTCGACGAACCGAGCATCGGCCTGCACGAGCGCGATACCCAAAAGCTTATCCGCACCCTGAAGTCGCTGCAGCAAAAAGGCAACAGCGTAATAGTCGTAGAGCACGACAAAGAGACGATAGAGGCGGCCGACTTCATCGTCGATATAGGTCCCGGTGCGGGACGTTTCGGCGGTGAAGTCGTCTTTGCCGGGACCCTTGAAGATCTTAAAAAGAGCGATACGCTCACTGCCGACTACCTGACCGGGCGCAAAAAGATCGAATATTTTCATGAGAGGCCCCAGGAGGAGTGGCTCGAGATAAAGAATGTCAATATCAACAACATACGGGGATTGAACGCTAAAATACCCCTTCGAAACTTCGTCTGCATCACCGGTGTAAGCGGCAGCGGAAAGAGTTCGCTCATTCTGCAGACACTGCTTCCTACCGCAAAAGAGATGCTGAACCGCGCAAAAAAGGTGCACAAGGTCGACGGCGTGGAGATAACCGGCCTGGAGAACCTCGACAAGGTGATCTATCTGGATCAGAGCCCGATAGGCCGAACGCCCAGGTCCAACCCGGCCACATATACCGGAGTGATGGACGAGATAAGAGCTCTCTTCGCGAAGACGAAGGAGGCGCAGATTCGCGGCTACAAACCGGGCCGCTTCAGCTTCAACGTCAAGGGAGGGCGATGCGAGAAGTGCCAGGGCGAGGGGGAGATAAAGATAGAGATGCACTTTCTGCCCGACATTATGGTCAAGTGCGACTCATGCAAGGGCAAACGTTACAATCCGCAGACGCTGGAGATCCATTACAAGGGCAAAAACATCGCGGATGTGTTAGCGATGAGCGTCGATGAGGCGCTGCACTTTTTCGAGCACATCCCGAAGATATTTTCGAAGCTCAAGACCCTTCACGATGTGGGGCTCGGCTACATAACCCTCGGCCAGAACGCCGTAACCCTCTCGGGAGGAGAAGCGCAGCGTATCAAGCTTGCAAAAGAGCTTAGCCGGAAAGATACAGGAAACACCCTCTACATTCTCGACGAGCCTACTACGGGTCTGCACTTTGCAGATGTGGACCGCCTGACTAAAGTTCTGCACCATTTGACCGATTTGGGTAACAGTGTACTTGTGATAGAGCACAACCTCGATATGATCAAGAACGCCGACTACATCATAGACATGGGGCCCGAAGGAGGCGACAAGGGCGGTCGGATCATAGCGGTAGGGAGACCCGAAGAGGTTGCGGCGAATCACGAAAAGACGGGGAGCTATACGGGAGAGTTTCTCAAAAGGGAGCTGAAACTCTAAAACGCCCCCGCCCCGTACACGAAACAGACTGTATAAGGAGAAGAGGGGGATGAGAAGGCCGAAGCCGATAGATAGGGAGAAGTTTCTGAAAGATGACGAAATACTGGTATCGAAGACAGATACGAGGGGCAGAATCACCTACGGGAACGAGAGATTCATAGAGATAAGCGGCTATTGTGAAGAGGAGCTCCTCGGGGCTCCCCACAGTATCATAAGGCACCCCGACATGCCGAAAGCCGTATTCAAGATATTGTGGGACGGCATAGAGGCTGGGGAGGAGATCAACGCCTATGTCAAGAATCTGGCAAAGGACGGCTCTTTCTACTGGGTGCTTGCAACCGTTACGCCGTCGTTCGACCCCGTAAGCGGCAGAATAGTCGGGTACTTCTCGGTCAGGAGGTCTCCGGAGAGGTCCAAACTTCAGAAGGTCGAGCCCCTATACAGGGATCTTCTGCAGGTCGAGCGCCGCAGCGGCATGGACGCTTCGAAAAAGATGATAGAGGAGATGCTGGAAAAGGAGGGTGTGACCTATGACGAGTTTGTCCACTCTATCTAAGCTCAGATATCTCATTTTTACCTCCGCTGCCGCAATAGCGGCGGCTTTTGCCGCGACACTGGCCCAATGCGGAGCAAATGTGCCGCTGCTTCTGCTTTTGGCATCGCTCATGCTTCTGTGCGGCGGGACATACCGCTGCGCCGTTCGGATAGAGCGCGAGATAGAGCGGATAGAGGGCGTTCTGAAAGACGCGCTGGACGGAAATTTCGAAAGCAGGCTGACTCATATCTCGGAAAAAGGGGTCCTCGGGCGGCTGGCCTGGAGCCTGAACAATCTGTTCGATCAGATGGAGACGTTCGTTCGCGAACTCAACACCTCCATAGAGTACGCCGGTGAGAACAGGTTCTACAGAAGGGTGAATCCCACGGGGCTCAACCTATCGTTCAAGAGGTCGGCGAAGCTGATCAACAAGGCCATAGACTCAATGCACGAGAACTACATAAAGGCCGAAAGAGACGGCTATACAAGAAGACTCGGGCAGACCGGAAAACAGCTTCAGGAGAGTTTCGCCTACATTCAGGAGGAGCTGGCCCAGGCTTCTGAAGAGCTCAAGGCCACGAGTGAAAAGGCGGCAAGCACCGCCGATCTTTCGAACAAGAGTATGGAAGAGGTCAAGGATGTGGTAACGAGGCTCGAAGAGCTCAGGGAGCGAATAGCCGGAAACGATTCGGCCGTGGACCTTCTAAACGAGAGGGCGCAGGAGATCACCGCGGTTGTGACGCTCATAAAAGATATAGCGGAGCAGACAAACCTGCTGGCATTGAATGCGGCGGTAGAGGCCGCCAGGGCCGGTGAGCACGGCCGCGGTTTCGCGGTGGTGGCCGACGAGGTGCGAAAGCTCGCCGAGCGAACCCAAAAGGCTACGCAGGAGATCGCCATATCGATCCAGACTCTTCAGCAGGAGAGCGGCAGCATAAAGGAGCAGGCGATACTCATGAACGAGATAGCCCAAGACTCTATGGAGTCGATGGAGCGCTTCAGGCAGACTCTCGAGCATTTCAACAGGGAGTCGAACGAAGTGAGCCTGATAACCAAGGAGAAAGAGGATCTTATGATGGTCATACTTATACAGATAGACCACATCCTCTTCAAGTCGCGCGCGTTCAGGGAGGTTCTGCGCCAGAGCGGCGAGGTTTTGAACGGAGCTGACAAGTGCCGCCTTGGGCGATGGTATCTGGAGGATGCAAAGGAGCGCTTCGGGGAGACCAGGGCCTATGCGGAAGTGGCGAAGCCGCATGAAGAGGTGCACAGATACGCCAACGAATCGATTATGCTCGCACACGAGTCGCTCGACCGAAACAACCAGCAGATCATCATAGAGAAGTTCAAGGCGATGGAGGATGCGAGCGAAAAGCTTTTCGAGGTTCTCGCCGCTATGCTCGCCGAGAAGAGGAGCAGGATGTTTCAGTCGGAGTGTGTCGAATCTCCCGGGGTAGACAGATGCGCATAAGAAGATCGGCTGGCATATGACGGATACCGGGCGCACAATGTTTTATGATACAATATGTGATCATTCGAATAAGGGTGACAGCATAAGCAAAAGTAGTTGAACAGGAACGACATGGCTGCGAAAAAGACAAAATTTTACAAATCTATGCCCAAATATAGAGAGGTGCTCTACGAGAACCACGGCGATTTCCTGCATCAGCAGATGACGGTGGCCGACCTTGTCGGTGGCGATCCGAAGTATGCTTATATAAAAGCGGCCCTCTATTTCATTTTCGGTCCCTACATCACCGGTACGCTCGTAATGCTTGTGATTTCGGCGAAGGGGAGCATAAGCGACCTCTTCACGGTGATCATAAACGGCGACTTCATAAGCTTTTTCATGCTTTGGGCCATCGGTTACGAAATACTCGCATCGATGTTTCTGGCGTGGGCGATATACAGCATCTTCTCGTTCAATCGCGAAGCGGCCAGAAGGAAGGCAAAGCGCCGCGGCTCACCGGGCAATGTCAAGTTCGGTTCGTAACAGGGTTGCGCTTGGATTTCCTATTAACTGTGTCGTACCGTTTTATGCTACTGATTTTACGCAGAAGGCGTAAAATCATCTCGAAATCTCTGATTTCGAAGCTTCAGGGGGTTGTAGGGCCGCTCACCCCCTGCCGAATTGCGGGCTTGGCCCGGAATTTGTGTAACATCAGATATATACCAGATTAACAAAAACTACTCAAAGGTTGGAGAATGATGAACTCAAAACTGGTCGAACGGATCAGCTCGCTTCCGCCTCTACCCCAGACGGTGACGGAGATAGAGAAAGCTTATGCGGATGCGGATGTCAACGTAAAGGCGGTAGCCGCCATCGTCGAGAAGGATCCGATGGTCGTAGCCGACCTTCTGAAGCTGTTGAACTCCGCGTTTTACGGTCTTAGAAAAGAGTTAACGAGTGTCGAACAGGCCATATCTCTGCTCGGGCTCAAGAGTGTGAAGGATCTGGTGGTAAACCTTTCGGTGAGAAACATGCTCCGCACCAATCTCTCGCCATACGGAATCTCGAGTGAAGCGTTCGCGAAGGTTTCGCAGTTTCAGAGTATGCTGGCCCAGGGGTGGATGAGAAAGGTCGATGCCTCCAAAGCCGATAGGATAAGGCTGCTCGCTCTTTTGCAGGAGATCGGAAAGATAGTAATAGCCGACGAACTGCTCAGAGAGGGCGAAGATGCGACCTTCAAAGCCGAACTCGATGCCGGCTGGGAGATAAGGGAGACCGAGCGCAACTACCTCGACACAACAACCGCGGAGGTAAGCGCCGCCATGCTCGCCCACTGGGAGTTCGATTCGACGACGTGCGACATCATACGCTGGTCCGACCTGCCCACCCAGGCCGATGCAGACGTCAGGGACGATGCGTGGGCGCTCAGACTCGCGGCGGAGGCCGTGAACGTAAGGGAGCCGTTGAGCGAAAAGAGCTGCAAGCGCGCACTCAATCTCGCGCTGAAGGCGGGTTACGAACAGGAGGGTTTGGCCGAAGTTTTGGACGACCTGGTTCAGCGCTGGAACAGTTAGGCGAATGAAGACACTGACAGTAATAGATACGTTCGGCTTCTTTTTCAGAAGTTTCTACGCCCTTCCCCCGCTCAAAAACTCCGATGGGTTCCCCACCGGTCTGCTTACAGGATTCGCGAATCTCATCCACAACCTCAAGAAGGAGTATCCGACCGACTATCTGCTCTTTGCGCTCGATGCACCCGGTCCGAGCTTCAGACAGAAGATAGACCCAAACTACAAGGCGCAGCGCCCGGAAGCTCCGCCGGAGCTCAAAAAGCAGCTTCCCGTGGCGATAGAGTGGATAGAGAAGATGGGGCTTTCGAAACTGAGCCTCGAAAACTACGAAGCGGACGATGTCATAGCCTCTATGGTGAAGTGCGCGAAAGAGCAGGGTATAAAGGTGCGTATCGTAAGCCACGACAAGGACCTCTACCAGCTCATAGACGACAGAAACGTCGTACTTTTCGACCCGATAAAAAAGGTCGAGATAGACGAAGAGGCGTGCGAGGAGAAGTACGGCATACACCCGCGGCAGTTCACCGACTATCAGGCGCTCATAGGCGACAGCTCCGACAACGTTCCGGGAGTACCGGGAATAGGGCCCAAGACGGCGGTAAAGCTGCTTGCGCAGTTCAAGAGCCTCGACGGCATATACGAACATATAGACGAGGTGAAACCGGAGCGGATAAAAAACCTGCTTGTAAAACATAGGGACGACGCCTACAGAAGCCGGGAGCTCGTGACGCTTCGGGACGACATATTCGACAACTGCGACCTTACAGCTTTCAGAATGCCGCCGACCGATCCGCTGCTGAAGATCGAAGAGGAGCTTCGCAAATATGAGATGAGAAACATTCTGCGCCGCCTGCAGAAGGAGAGCGGCTCCGCCCCGCAGAGCGAAAAGGTGCGTGAGAGCAGTTTCGAAGCGGTGCTGATAGATGATGCCGAGACCCTCTTTTCGATCATAGACACTATTTCTGAAGATACGCCGGTGGCGATAGATACGGAGACCGATTCGCTCGATACCAAAAGCGCCTCGCTTGTCGGCTTCAGCTTCTGTTTCGATGAGAAGAGGGCCTACTATGTGCCGGTGGCCCACAGCTACCTCGGCGTGGGCAGGCAGGTGGAGATCGAAGATGCCAAGGAGGCGCTCAGAAGACTGCTCTCGAAACGCTTTTTCGGCCACAACCTCAAGTTCGACCTGGCACTCCTCTATAACGTTTTCGGCTTCGAAGAGGTAGAGCCGTATGCCGACACGATGCTGCTGGCGTGGCTGGCCGACCCGGAGGGGGCCGTGGGGCTCGACAGGCTGGCGCTGCGCTACTTCGGCCACGAGATGGTGGCTTTCAAAGATACGGTAAAAAAGGGTGAGAACTTCAGCACCGTTCCTATAGAGGAGGCGACGAAATATGCGGCCGAAGATGCCTGGATGAGCTACAGGCTCTACTTCAGACTGAAAGAGGTCCTGAAGCTCCAGGGGGCCGAGCACCTGCTCAAGGAGGCCGAAGAGGTGGAGTACCCCTTCATAAACCTCCTTGTCTGCATGGAGCGCCACGGTATCGCGATAGATATAGAGAGGTTCGAGTCGCTAAAGAGCGAGATTAGCGGGCGTCTGGCGAAACTTACACGGGAGATTTACGATCTGGCCGGCCGGGAGTTCAACATAAACTCTCCGAAGCAGCTGGGCGAAATTCTCTTCGTCACACTGGCGCTTCCGGGCGGAAAAAAGAACCGCTCCGGCGGCTACAGCACGAACGAAAAGGTGCTCGACTCACTCAAGGGAGAGCACCCGATAATAGAGAAGATTCTGCAGTATAGGGAGCTGCACAAACTGATGAGCACATACATAGAGCCGCTGCTGAAGCTGGGCAAAGGAGATCCGCAGCATCGCATATACACCTCCTTCATCCAGACGGGAACCGCGACCGGGAGGCTCAGCAGCAAAAATCCGAACCTGCAGAACATCCCCGTCAAGACGGAGGAGGGCAGACGCATCAGGGAGGGGTTCGTAGCCGCCGAAGGGTACAGGCTCGTGGGCATAGACTACTCGCAGATAGAGCTGCGCTTTCTTGCCCACTTTTCGAAAGACCCGGTCCTTACCGAGGCGTTTAGAAGCGGGAAAGATATCCATATGGAGACGGCGGTAAAGCTCTTCGGCAAAGAGGAGGCCGCTTCGAAAAGAAATATCGCCAAGACGGTCAATTTCGGTCTTCTTTACGGGATGGGGAGCAGAAAGCTCGCACAGACGCTCGGCATCTCAACCAAAGAGGCCAAAGAGATAATAGAGAGCTACTTCGCCTCGTTCCCCACCGTAAAGTCGTACCTCGAATCGATTGAAGCGGGTGCGAAAGAGAGGGGGTATGTGGAGACGCTCCTGGGGCGCAGGCGCTATTTCGATTTCGAGCACGCAAACGCGATGCAGATGGCCGCCTATCTCAGAGAGGCCGGCAACACAGTCTTTCAGGGGAGCACCGCCGACCTGATCAAGATGGCGATGCTCCATATACACCGCATCATAGAAGAGGAGTCGCTGGATGCGGCTATAGAGCTTCAGATTCACGACGAACTGATCTTCGAGATCGGGGCCGAAGATGCCGAAAGGCTCTCCGAAAGATTCGCTGAGGTGATGGAGCATACGGTAGAGCTCG
Organism: Campylobacterales bacterium; assembly: GCA_027081015.1. Taxonomy (GTDB): domain Bacteria; phylum Campylobacterota; class Campylobacteria; order Campylobacterales; family Hydrogenimonadaceae; genus Hydrogenimonas. The sequence continues at coordinate 50,822 of JALWMA010000042.1, forward strand.
AAGTACCCCTCAAAACGAGCATAAACATAGGGCGGCGCTGGAGCGACCTGAAGTAGAGGGTGTTTATGTACCGCCGGTTTGGGGCCGAATCACTTTAGGTGTCCGATTTCTGGACACGAAACTTACCGATCTTATCTATATTATGTATTAAATTTGCAATCGGCCCCGGATTTGATAAAATTACTGCTACAAAGGCGCCTATGAGAATGAAAAAGATTTCCGAATACCTCCTATCGATGCAGAGTGCGGTTATACTAATGCTGTTTTTCGCACTCGCCATCGCCGTAGCCACGTTTATAGAGAACGACTACGGCACCCAGACCGCGAAAGCGCTCGTATACAATGCGGGCTGGTTCGAGTTCCTGCTTCTGGTTATGGCTCTCAACCTCGTTGCCAATATAGTCCGTTTCCGTATGTGGCGGCCCGGAAAGAGGTTCGTTTTCCTCTTTCACATCTCCTTTATAGTAATACTGATAGGGGCGGCGATAACCCGCTATTACGGCTTCGAAGGGATCATGCACATAAGAGAGGGGGAAACGAGCAACGAGATCGTCAGCGACAGCACATACATTCAGCTCGAGGCGATAAAGGGTAAGAAACATCTGACATACGCAAGGCCCGTGCTCTTTTCGAAAATAGGCTCCAACAGCTTTACCGAAGAGATTCGCATGGAGAATGAGATCATCACCCTGAAGGTTCTTCGCTACGTTCCCGATGCGGTGACGAAAGCGGTGGAGGATCCAAACGGAAAGGCGATGATATCGATGATGGTCGTTTCGGATGGAAGGCCGGAAGCTCTCACGATCGAAGCGGGCGAGAGTGTCGAAACGCCATCTTTCGTAATAGCGTTCGAGAGTGAAGAGAGCTTCGATAAACCGACGGTAAGGCTCTTTTTCGAAAACGGACGTCTGAAGGTAGAGACTCCGTATGCACTCGAATATATGAGCATGGACGATGGAAACTCCGGTACGCTTTCGGCCGGAGAGTCGGAGATATACCCCCGCCGCCTCTACAGCGCCGCCGGTGTGCGTTTTGTAATAAAAGAGGCCTTCGAACATGCGAAGAGGGTGGTGGTTTCGGCGGATGGAGAGAGCCCCGAGAACGACATGAAAGGTCTTAAGGATGCGGTCGAGCTCGAGCTGAGGGTGGGCGACAGTTCGAAGAGGTTGGTTGTATTCGGCAAAAAGGGTGTTCCGGCAGAGCCCGTATGGACCGACCTCGGCGGGTTTCGCATAGCCGTAAGCTACGGTGCGCGCCTCGTACACCTTCCGTTCTATCTCAAACTCGTCGATTTTCAGCTCGAGCGGTACCCGGGCTCCATGAGCCCCTCTTCGTATGCGAGCGAAGTGGTCCTGATAGATACCCGAAACAATGTCACGATGCCCTACAGGATATATATGAACCATGTTCTCGACTACGACGGCTACCGCTTTTTCCAATCCTCTTACGATACCGACGAGAAGGGTACCGTTCTCTCTGTCAACCACGATCCGGGTACACTGCCCACATACTTCGGGTATCTGCTCCTGACGATAGGGATGTTCGGCTCCATGCTCGTACACTCGAGCCGCTTCCAGACCCTCATGCGCAGGGCCAGGGATCTTCAGAAACTCGCTAAGAGGTGTGCCGCCGCTTCGGTGGCGCTCCTGGCGCTTTCGGGCACGTACAGCCTCCATGCCGCCGATCCTGTCGCGGAGCTTCCGAAAATCGACAAAGAGCATGCCGAAAAGTTCGGCTACCTGCTGGTACAGTCGCACGACGGCCGTATAGAGCCGGTAGATACCCTGGCCAGGGAGGTACTGCGGAAAGTCAGCCGCAAAGAGGAGCTTTTCGGCATGAGTGCCGACCAGGCGTTTTTGGGGATGATAGTCCGCCCCGAGGAGTGGGAGAAAGCTCCCGTGATCAAGATCTCCGACAAGGGGATCAACAGGATAATCGGAATCTCCCCCGAAAAGAGATATGCCGCTTTCGACGACTTCTTCACAGGCTCCAAAAACAGGGAGTACAAACTGGCCGCGCTCGTCGAAGAGATTTCACGCAAGCGCCCCGCACAAAGAGGTACGCTCGACAAAGAGATACTCAAAGTCGATGAGCGTGTGAACGTACTCTACATGTCGTTCAGCGGGTCGCTGTTGCGAATCTTCCCTGATCCGAAAGACAAGCACGGCCGTTGGTACTCGCCGATAGGGGCCATAAATGAGTTCGATCAGAGGAGCGCCCAGTTCGTGCAGGCCGTTCTCGCAAGCTACTTCAGCAATATCGACGATGCTCTCGTGGACGGAAACTGGAGCAGGGCCGACAAGGCGCTGGATGTGATAAAGAGCTATCAGCGTTTCTACGGGGCGGCCATGATTCCGAGCGAAAATAAGATAAAGGCGGAGATCATGATGAACCGCTACAAACCGTTCGAGAGCCTCGTGCCGCTCTATTTCGGTGTCGGTTTCATCCTGCTGTTCCTCTCGATATTCCATATCCTGAAACCGAAGTTCAACCTGAAGTGGCCCGTGAGGGTCTCTATGGCGCTTTTAATAGCCGGCTTTTTCATACATACGGCGGCGCTCGGGCTCAGGTGGTACATATCGGGCCACGCCCCCTGGAGCAACGGTTACGAGTCTATGCTCTACATAGCGTGGGCCACGCTGCTTGCGGGGTTCATATTTTCCAAACAGTCGCCCATAACACTGGCGGCCACCGGAATACTCGCCGGGCTCATACTCTTCGTCGCACACCTCAACTGGCTCGATCCCGAAATCACGAACCTCGTTCCGGTGCTGAAATCGTACTGGCTCATGATACACGTCTCGCTGATTACGGCAAGCTACGGCTTCTTGGGGCTGGGAGCGCTTCTTGCATTCATTACGCTGTGGCTCTACATCATAAAACACGGTGAGAACAGGGCGGATATAGAGTACTCGATAAGGGAGCTGACGCACATAAACGAGATGAGCCTCATCTTCGGCCTGGCGCTGCTTACCGTAGGCAACTTCATGGGGGGCGTCTGGGCCAACGAGAGCTGGGGCAGGTACTGGGGTTGGGACCCGAAGGAGACGTGGGCGCTGGTGACCATACTGGTGTATGCGGCGGTGCTGCACCTTCGCTTCTACAAATCGTTCCGCGGCATATTCGCCTTCAACGTAGCCTCGCTGCTTGCGATAAGCTCGGTCGTCATGACATACTTCGGCGTAAACTACTACCTGAGCGGTATGCACTCCTACGCCAAAGGCGATGCGGTGCCGATTCCTACATTCGTATACTACGTCGTCGCGGTGGTCGCGGTGACGATAGTTCTGGCATACAGAAAAAGGGAGCTTCTTCCGGTAAACAGGTAGCGGCGGCTCTTTCTGCCGGCTGCGGCGGAAGGCTACTTTTTGAACCACCCCTTTATCTTTTCGAAAGCCGACTCGAAGATGCTTTCGTGAGGCTTGCTCTCTATGCCGAAGCTCTCCTGCAGCTCCCTTAGCAGCTCCTTCTGCTTCTCGGTTAGAGATTTCGGATAGACAAGCCGCACCTGAGCTATGAGGTTGCCCATGCGGCCGCTGTGGACGTTCCTGACCCCTTCGTTTCTAAAGACGAACTGCTCTTTGTCCTTGGTGCCCTGGTTTAGCTTGAGCTCCTTTTTGCCGCGCAGTGTCGGTATCTCTATCGTCTCTCCCAGGACCGCCTGGGTGAAAAAGACGGGCACTTCGAGGTAGATGTCGTCTCCGTGTCTTATGAAGTGCTCATCCTCCTCGACATAGAATGTCACGTAGAGATCGCCGCGCCTTCCGTCAGGTGCAATGTTTCCGGCGCCGGGTATGCGCAGCCTGTTGCCGTCGTCCACTCCTTCCGGGATCTCCACGGTAACGGTGGTCTCCACCTCTTCGTAGCCGCGCCCGTCGCACTTGGGGCACTTTTGGGCTATCACTTCGCCGCTTCCGTGGCACCTCGGACATGTCTGCGCGTAGGTCATGAAGCCCTGCCGCATATATACCTGCCCCTGTCCGTTGCAGTATTCGCACTGCTTGACGGTACCGTCTTTCGCCCCTGTTCCCCTGCAGGCTTCGCACGGCTTTTTGTACCTGTACTTGAGCTCTTTTTCGGTTCCGAACACAGCCTCTTTGAAGCTGATCTGCATCTGCGCGGAGAGGTCGAGGTTGTATTTGGCGCCGCTCCGCTTTCGGCTGCGGGAGCCGGTGAAACCGCCGCCGAAGACCGACTCGAATATGGCGCTCAGATCGTCCATTATATCTTCGTAGCTCTGCCCTTCGAATCCGTGGAAACCCTGCCCCTCGAGGCCCGCTTTTCCGTAGCGGTCGTATACGGCCCGCTTGTTCTCGTCGCTCAGGACCTGGTAGGCCTCGTTTACGAGCTTGAACTTCTCTTCGGCCTCTTTGTCGTCCGGGTTTCTGTCGGGGTGGTACTTAAGAGCCATTTTGCGGTACGCCTTTTTGATCTCTTCCTGGCTGCATCCGCGTTCGATCTGCAATATTTCGTAGTAGTCAAGTTCGGCCAAAAATCTCTCCTGTAGACTCTTAATTTATACTATAAATTCTGCGCGCGATTTTATCATAAATCACGCTGAAACAGAAATTGTGACCGGTTTTGCATCGGGCAGTATATGTATAAGGGAATTATGAAAGCTCTAAAAAAGAGTTCATTTATCCTGTTTTGTAGTATAATTTTAAAAGATGACAGAGATAAAAATAAACAAGATCGAGAAGCTCAAGCGCACGCTGAAGCCGTACGACTACTACAGGGAGCGCCTCAGACGGCTGAGTGCGGCAGATATTGACGAGGCGGACCGCTTCTACCTGAAAAACTTCGGAATATACAACCACAAACTGCGTCCAGAAAACTTCATACTGCGCATACGAATTGCCGGAGGCAGGGTCGGCGCCGGTGCATTCGAAGCCATTTTCAAAATGGCCGAATCGGCGAACTCGAGGATGATTCTGACCTCGAGGGCCCAGATGGAGCTGCACGACCTCTCTTTGCAAAAGGCGCTCGAATATTCCGAAGAGGTCGAAAAGCTGGGCCTGAGCTCGTGGCAGACATATACCGACAACATAAGAAACATCGTCACCGACCCGCTCGACGGACTCTCGGAAGAGTGCGATATAGAGGTTTACGAAACCATTCTGGCGATGCAGAAGATATTTTTGAAACAGCCGGAATATACCGGGATGCTTCCCCGTAAATTCAATGTGGCCGTAAGCGGTATGAGGGCCGACATGACCCCGTTTTACGGCAACGACCTCTTTTTCGCGCTGGCCGAAAAAGATGAAGAGCCCGGCTTCAACCTCTATGCCGGCGGCAAAAACAGCGACACCGCGGCCGATTTGAACGTTTTCTGCCGCCTCGAGGAGGTAACGGAGCTCTTCGAAGCGGCAGTGAGGCTATATATGCGGAAGGGCCCGAGGGGCAGCCGCACCAAAACGAGGCTATTTCATATGCTGCAGAGCATGGACATAGAAGAGTTTCGCAAAGAGCTGGAAGAGTCTGCCGGCAGAGAGCTCGAGCCCGCAGGCCGCAGAGTAGCCGGCCGCGCCGCAAGCCGCGCGAAAACGAAACTGAAAGGGGGCGGCTACGCACACCGCTACCAAAGCAGGTTCGGAGAGCTCGAACCCAAGCAGGCGGAAGAGATTTTGAAGATATGCGAAAGATACGGCGTAGAGGAGCTCAGACTCGGGTGCGATCAGAACCTCTATATACCGCACCTTCCCGAAACCGTGGAGTTTACACACTCATCCCTGCGTTACGAAGGCATAACGGCGTGCGCCGGCTCGAAATACTGCATATATTCGCTTTTCGATACGAAAGAGGAGAGCGCAAACCTGAAGCCGCAGAGGCTGGCGCAAAACGGCATAATCCTGGGCTACAGCGGCTGCCTGAAAGGGTGTGCCCGCCACGCCTTCAGCGACATAGGTTTCGTAGGAATCAGAACGGGGCTTTACAGCGAAAACAGCGAGCTCGGCATCCGGCTCTATCTCGGGGCCGAATACACCTACGGCAAAAAGGCCGGAAGGCTCATTCTCTACGCCGTGCCGCTCAGGTGCATAGACGAGACGGTGGATCTTCTGGTCTCGCTTTTCGAGCTCTCCGGCTTCGGAACCTTCGAAGAGTTCGCCGGAGTCCTGAACCTCTACTCCCGTGAGGCGCTCGCTTTCTGGCTGCTTCTAAACTACTACAGGCGCTACGTCGTCAAAAAGGGCGCACCGTTCATGCTGCCGGCGCAAAAGCCCGAAGATGAAAAACAGCGCTTCATGGAGATTCTGAAAGAGCAGGGTGTAGAGGGCGAAGAGGAGGTTTTGCAAAAGCTCCAGACAGAGGAGCAGTTTGAGTTCAGAGAGGCGATAATCTTTTTGGAAAAAGCCGCTTTTGCGGTAAGATAACGGCATACAAACCCATAAAAAACATCTGTACGATCTGCCGAAGAGAGCCTCGGCGGGCGATAGAGAAGAAGATATATGAAGATAAAGATAGAGAGTTTCGAAAACCTTGTAAACGCGCTGGAGTCGCTCCCATCCGTCGGGAAAAAGTCCGCCCAGCGCATGGCCTACCATATGATGATGGAAGATCACTTCGGCGCACTGAAGATCGCCCACGCCATCGAAAAAGCGGTGCAGAGCGTCCGGCGGTGTGAACGGTGCGGAGCGATGAGCGAAGACGAACTCTGCCCCGTATGCTCCGACCTCTCGCGCGACCACACGAAGCTCTGCATAGTGGAACACGCCAAAGATATAATGCAGA
>JALWMA010000043.1 GCA_027081015.1 Campylobacterales bacterium
TAACATTTAGACTCCCATTCCGAATTGTTGAACCCATTCTATTCTATTTTATGTAAATTTTCGCTTTTTTCCCGAAGTTTGAAGAGCCGTACCGCTATTGCGCAAGGTTGCTATTTTATGTATAATTTCAGACTCCGGTGCCGCGGCACTGGAAAATCAAACCAATCAGGAGGTCAGAGATGGCTTTGGATTCGGCTAAAAAGCTTGAAATCATAAAAGAGTTCGGACGAGGCGAGGGCGACACGGGCTCTCCGGAAGTACAGGTGGCGCTTTTGAGCGAGCGTATCAAATACCTTACAGAGCACCTTAAAGAGAACAAAAAAGACCACTCTTCAAGACTTGGACTTTTGAAACTTGTAGGACAGAGAAAGAGACTGCTGCGCTATCTCAAAAAAAAGAACTACGAAAGCTATTCGAAACTCATTTCCGCTCTTGGAATTCGCGACAAATAGTTTTTCCGCCGGTGCCCGTTCATACCTATAACGGAACCGGCATTAGACTCTAAACCGCAATACAGACCCGCCCCGCGGATTATAACCCGCTTCCTTAACTCCGCTTGACACCAGTTGTTTTCATTGAGACCTTACTGCTCCAAGCCGCTTTTGAGTAGTAGAGTGGTATATATCAGGCATACTCGATGCTGCTTTAGCCGCCATTTTGATATTCTCACTACTTCGAGTTGCACCAGAACAGAATTAACATTATTGATTTATATAAATAAACTTGACACTTAAGCACTCAATTTAGTATAATCGATTTGGCATTTTGAGAAAGAAGTGCTAAAATTGTGTCATGAAAAGAAAGTACGAAGCGATTCTGGAGACGGTTGTCAGAACGTTTTTGCAGACGCATGAACCTATCGGTTCGGCAATGCTCAAAGAGAAGCTGCCGTTCGAGATCGCACCGGCGACCATCCGCTACTACTTCAACAAGATGGTAGAGCGCGGAGAGTTGACGCAGCTGCATAAAAGCAGCGGGCGGATCCCGACAGAGAGTACGATGAAACAGTACTGGCGGAAGCATCTCAAGGAGCTGGAGCTGCTTACCGATGCGATGAACGAGGTTGCCCAGATCAGCGAAGAGGAGAATCTCTTCATGCTCTTCAAACCGGTCAAGAGCAACCGCCTGAAGGCGATCGAACGTGTCGGGGAGCGCTACCTGCTTCTCGTGTTCGAGCACGACGAGTACGCCATACGTTACCAGAACCAGCTGGAGAGTTTTCTGCAGGACCTTGTCGGTTACGAGCTCGAAGATGTCAAACGGATCGCCAAAGATGTCGGGATAATCTCTCTGTACTACAAAATGCGCGCCAAGAACGAGGAAGAGGTTACATCCGTAAATATGGAAGCCCTCATAAAGGTCGCCGGCAAAAAGAGCGGCTGGGGCAGACGGAACATTCGCGCATTTCTCGACGGCGACATCATCGAAGAGCTCGGCTACGGGCTCTATTTCGACCCTTTGCTGCCGAGAGGATTCATGGCGCTCAGGGCGGACTCGGTGATAGAGAACAGACCGATGAAGATGCTCTGTATCGGTGCGATAGACCAGGATTTTACGAAGATTTTCAAGGAGGTTCGAGATCATGGCTGAGAGACATAAAGAGGAGCTGGCCAAAGAGGAGAAGGAGAGTACCGCTCCGAAAGAGGAGGATAGGGTAGAAACCGAAGAGGGTGCCGAAACTGCCGGCGAGGAGAAGGAGGATAGGCTGAAAAAGTGTGAAGAGGAGCTGAAGGCGTGCGAAGACAAATATCTGCGTATGCACGCCGAGTTCGAAAACATCAAAAAGAGGATGGAGCGGGAGAAGGAGAAGAGTGTGGCGTATGCCCAGGAGCAGTTCGCAAGAGACCTGCTTCCGGTTATGGATTCGCTCGAGCTCGCTCTCGCTTCGATTCCTACACCCGAGGAGGGGGCCGACGAACATCTGCAGAAGCTGAAAGAGGGTGTACAGCTGACACTCGACCAGTTTACGAAGACGTTCGAAAAGCACCACATAAAGGTTGTGGATATAGATCAGGGGTTCAACCCCAATTTCCACGAAGCGGTCATGCAGGTCGAAAGCGAGGAGCATGAGAGCGGCCAGATCGTTCAGGTGCTTCAGAAGGGGTATACCTACAAAGAGCGGCTGCTGAGACCCGCCATGGTAAGCGTGGCCAAATAGGTTTTGCTACCCAGGTAGCAGAACCGAAATGTAAAGTTGAGTAGAATAGACTCAACTAAAAATTCCAATCAATTTCTGGAAGGAGAAGAAGATGGCAAAAGTTTTGGGAATAGACCTCGGAACCACCAACTCCGCGATGGCGGTATTCGAGGGGGGCGAAGGAAAGATCATCGCCAACAAAGAGGGGAAGAACACCACTCCGTCCGTAGTGGCGTTTACCGACAAGGGTGAGATTCTCGTCGGAGACCCGGCAAAGAGACAGATGGTCACGAACCCCGAAAAGACGATCTACTCCGTCAAGCGTATCATGGGACTTATGTGTAACGAAGAGAAGGCGGCGGAGGCGAAGAAACGACTACCCTACCATGTAATCGACAAAAACGGCGCATGTGCCGTAGAGGTCGACGGAAAGACCTATACACCCCAGGAGATCTCGGCGAAGATCCTGATGAAGATGAAAGAGGATGCCGAAGCCTATCTGGGCGAAGAGGTTACGGAGGCGGTCATTACCGTACCCGCGTACTTCAACGACTCACAGCGTAAAGCTACGAAAGAGGCCGGAACGATCGCCGGTCTGAATGTGCTTAGGATCATAAACGAGCCTACAGCCGCGGCGCTTGCGTACGGTCTTGACAAAAAAGAGGCCGAAAAGATCTGCGTCTACGACCTGGGAGGAGGTACGTTCGACGTCACCATCCTCGAAACCGGCGACAACGTCGTAGAGGTTCTGGCGACCGGCGGTGACGCGTTCCTGGGCGGCGACGACTTCGACAACAGGCTCATAGACTACGTAGCCGAAGAGTTCAAAAAGGAGAACGGCATAGATCTCAAAGCCGATGTAATGGCGCTCCAGCGTCTGAAAGAGGCTGCCGAAAATGCGAAAAAAGAGCTCTCTACAGCTCAGGAGACCGAGATAAACCTGCCGTTCATCACCGCGGATGCGAGCGGTCCGAAACACCTCGTTATGAAGATTACCAGAGCCAAGTTCGAGAGCCTGATTACAGATCTCGTGGACTCCACAATCACGAAGATAGAAGAGGTTCTCAAAGATTCCGGCCTTAGCAAAGGGGAGATCAAAGAGGTAGTGATGGTCGGCGGTTCTACACGTATTCCGCTCGTTCAGGAGAGGGTGAAGAACTTCTTCGGCAAAGAGCTGAACAAATCGGTAAACCCCGACGAAGTGGTGGCTATAGGTGCCGCTATCCAGGGGGGAATCCTCAAAGGAGACGTGAAAGACGTTCTGCTTCTCGACGTTACGCCTCTGAGTCTCGGTATCGAGACACTCGGCGGCGTGACAACCAAGATTATAGAGAAGGGAACTACCATTCCGGTCAAAAAGTCCCAGGTCTTCTCTACGGCCGAGGACAACCAGCCGGCCGTTACGATACATGTAGTTCAGGGTGAGCGTGAGATGGCCAAAGACAACAAGTCTCTCGGGCAGTTCGAACTGACGGGCATTCCGCCGGCACCGCGCGGTGTGCCCCAGATCGAGGTTACGTTCGATATCGATGCCAACGGTATCCTGACTGTAAGCGCGAAAGACAAGGCTACCGGCAAGTCGCAGGAGATCAAGATTACCGGATCTTCGGGACTCAGCGAAGAGGAGATCGAGAGGATGGTGCGCGATGCGGAGGCCCACAAAGAGGAGGACCGCAAACGCAAAGAGCTTATCGAGACCAAGAACCAGGCGGATGCCCTGGTCTACCAGACCGAAAAGAGCCTGAGCGAAGTGGGTGAAAACCTCGAAGCTTCCGAAAAAGAGAAGGTTCAGGCGGCACTCGATGCCCTTAAAGAGACCCTGAAGAACGAAGATGCCACAAAAGAGCAGATCGAAGAGAAGGTCAAGGCGCTTACCGAAGTGAGCCACAAGCTCGCGGAGGCTATGTATAAAAAAGAGCAGGGCGGCGCCCAGCAGGAGGGCGGAGCAAAAAAGGGTCCCGAAGACGAAGACGTTATCGACGCGGAAGTCGAGTAACCCGAAAGGGCGGGGGCTTTTCCCCCGCCTCCAGACTATTTCCACCGAAATGGAAAAATCGCTGCACCCCTTTCCTCCCATAATAGACAAAAACTCCAAAATACTCATTTTGGGCTCTTTCCCGAGCATAAAGTCTTTTGAAGAGAGCTTCTACTACGCACACCCCAGAAACCAGTTCTGGCCGATACTCTCCGCCATATACGGGATGCCGGCAGAGAGCCGTGAGCAGAGAACGGCACTGCTAAAGAGAGCCAAAATCGCGCTTTGGGACGTCGTAGCCGAATGCAGGCGTACAAACTCCGCAGACTCGAATCTGAAAGAGTGCGAACCGAACGACATTCCGTCGCTTTTGAGGGAGTACTCTAATATAGAGAAGGTTCTGTTTACCGGAAAAAAGGCCTACACTCTTTACCGTAGATACTTCGCAGATAGAGTGGAGCTGCCGACGGCGCTTCTGCCTTCCCCGTCGCCGGCATACGCATCAATGAACTTCGAGGAGAAGTTGAAGAGATGGAGGGAGCTGCTCGGCAGGTAGTGCCTATTTTTTGATCATTCTTTTAACCGCAATATGCTAAAATTCGTTTATGGACTCCATTTTTATCGCCAGGCAGCCTGTAGTGACCGACTCGAAAGAGCTGTTTGCACACGAACTGCTCTTCAGAGATTTTACAGATAGATCGGCTGTTACGGCCGAACAGAGCGTGCAGGACGATCTATATGCGACAAGCAGGGTCGCCGTGAACGCTCTGAACCAGTTTGGAATAAACAGAGTCGCGGGCGACAAAGATCTGTTTATCAACGCAGACGAAAGATTCATAAGCGGCGACTTCATCACCATGCTTCCCAAAGAGCGTTTCGTCATAGAGATACTCGAAGATGTGGAGATCGACAAGAGGTTGGTCTCGAGGGTCGAAGAGCTCAGGAAGATGGGGTACAGGTTCGCGATAGACGATGCGATCTTTGACGAAGACTTTTTCGGTAGATACGAGTCGATTCTGCCTTTTGTAGAGTTTTTGAAGATAGATATACGCGAGAATGAGATAGAGTGCGTAAAGCATACTATAGAACGTCTCGGCGGCTATCGCCACCTTCGCTATCTGGCCGAGAAGGTGGAGAGCATGGATGAGTTCCGACAATACAGGGATGCGGGCTGCACTCTCTTTCAGGGATACTTTTTCGCGAAACCGGAGGTGAGTCAAAAGCGCTCCCTCGACCCCGCAATGCAAACGCTTCTGGAGCTTACCGGGCTGCTTTCGAAAGACTCTTCCGACCCGGCCGAGATCGCTGCCGCATTCGAAGGGGCCCCCGATCTGGCCCTGCAGCTTCTGCAGTTTCTAAACTCCTCCCGCTTCGCTTTCAAAAGTCCGATCAGATCGATTTCGCATGCCGTCATGATGATAGGCAAGGGCGATCTGCTTACATGGCTCTATATGCTGGCATACGCAAACGGAAATCTATCGAAGATGGAGAGCTCTCCTCTCGTATCACTTGCCGGGTTTCGGTCGAAACTTATGAGAAGGATATCGAAGCTTCACGCAGACAGAAAAGAGCTGCAGGATATGGCCGCTTTTACGGGTACGCTCTCTCTGGCCGATTCGCTTTTCGAGATGCCGATGAGCGACATTTTGAACGAGATCGAGGTGGATGAGTCGATTAGAGCGGCGCTTTTGCGGAGGAGCGGGATTTTGTCCGACTATCTCGAGATCGCGAAGAGTGTCGAAAGGGCCGATTTCAAAGAGTGCGCAATGAGAGCGAGACGGATCGGTCTGGATATAACGGAGCTCGAGAGCTCTGTACTCGAAAGCTATTGAATTGAATATAGAAGGGCCGATATTTTCTATGATGAATATCAAATTAATTTTTTAGTTTATCGGCAACAGGTTTATGGATTGTATTGGAAAGATATAATGCACCCCAAAGCTGATGTCGAGAGGAGATAATGAAAAAGATAGAAGAGTTCATAAAAAAAGAGTCGTCTGCCGGGATAGTGCTGATATTCGTTACGATAGTGGCGCTGATCCTGCAGAACAGTCCGCTATCGGAGCTATACAGCAGCTTTCTTCATACGCCGGTTGAGATTCGCTTCGGGGCGCTTCAGATAGCCAAACCGCTCCTTCTGTGGGTTAACGACGGGTTGATGGCCGTCTTCTTCTTCCTGATAGGCCTCGAAGTAAAGCGTGAGGTGATGGAGGGGCACCTCTCATCCGTCAAACAGGTGGCGCTGCCCGGTATCGCGGCTGTAGGCGGAATGGTTGTACCGGCACTGGTGTATATCCTCTTCAACAAGGGTGAATCTTTCGCTATGAACGGCTGGGCCATACCTACCGCCACCGATATAGCGTTCGCCCTCGGCATACTCTCTCTGCTCGGCAGTCGAGTACCGGTCTCTTTGAAGATATTTCTGATGGCGCTTGCTATCATCGACGACCTTGGAGCCATTGTGATAATAGCGCTCTTCTACACAAGCGATCTCTCTATGCTCTCCATCGGGATCGCTTCTGCCTCTCTAATAGCTCTTTTCATACTCAACCGTATGGGAGTGGCGAAAAAAGCGGCATATATACTGGTCGGAGTCGTTTTGTGGGTCAGTGTGCTAAAGTCTGGGGTTCACGCTACACTGGCAGGCGTAGCCCTGGCATTCTTCATCCCGCTCAATGTAAAAGGTAGCGACGGAAAGAGCTTTTCGATGTCCAAAGAGATGGAGCACGACCTGCACTACTGGGTTGCGTTCATGATTCTGCCGCTCTTTGCGTTCGTAAATGCAGGCGTCGATTTGCGGGGGATCTCGCTTGAGGAGATGTTCGGCCCTGTGCCGATGGGAATCATGCTCGGTCTCTTCATAGGAAAGCAGCTGGGGGTCTTCGGCTTCAGCTGGCTCGCCATCAAGCTGAAGCTTGCTTCGCTCCCCGAAGGGAGCAGCTGGCGTCAGCTCTACGGGGTGGCGGTGTTGACCGGAATCGGCTTTACGATGAGTCTTTTTGTAGACTCTTTGGCATTCAGCGACAGCCAGGTTTACAAGTATGCGGACAAGCTTGCGATTCTGCTCGGTTCGTTTCTCTCCGGAGTCGTCGGTTATCTGATTCTGCGCGGGTCGAAACCGCCTTCAGGCGCCAAATAAGAGAGAGTCTTGCGGGCCTATGCGGCCCTACGACCCCCTAAAGCTTCGAAATCCTGGATTTCGAGAGGATGTTACGCAAAATGCGTAACATCGGTTATTCTTTGGTTATGCTTTTCAAAAACTCTTTTAGCTCCTTTTCGTTTCTGCAGGAGGCGAAGCAGCTGCTTCTACCGCAGACCAGATAGTTCGGTTCCGTTTCGCTCTTGAGAAGAATATAGGGGTATGGGAGTTCGTAGGAGAGGTTCCTTATTTCGGCAAGGCGGTTGGGCAGCGATTTTATTACGAACCCCTCTTTTAGGTAGTTTACGGCGGCCGATACGAATGTGGCGTGCCATATGGGCTGTTTGAGAATCTTGATCGAGTTGTACTCGAGCGTTTTGAAGACGATGTCTGTGTACGCGCTTCCAAGCAGCATTCCGAGTTTAAGAAGCACCTTCGTCATGACGGCCGAGCTGGCGGGGTAGCCGGTGTCCGATATATCCGCGATGGTCGGGAACTCACCCCTGCTGAAGTACCACTTGCCGCCTTTATAATAGAGCGCTATCGCCTTTTCGGCAAGCTTCTGCGCCAAAAGGAGCCATCTCTCTTCGAGCGTCGTGCCGTATGCCTGCAGCAGAGCGTCGCACAGGTAGGCGTAATCTTCAAGAAACGCCTCTATCTTCGGCTCTCTTTTGATCAGTACGGAGTGGTAGAGCACCCCATCTTTGTACATAAGGTCCAAAAGGGCCCTCAAAGAGGCTTCGGCCTCTTCGAGATAACTGCTGTCGATTTCCGCGGCGATGAAGAGGCTCTTTACCATCATCGCGTTCCATGATGTTATAACCTTCCTGTCTATAAACGGATACTCCCTCGTGGAGCGTATGTTTTTGAGCAGACGCTTTACGTCGTTCCACCACGGGTAGTCGGCAAGGGAGCCGTTTCTTACTATATTTCTGCCCTCGAAATTTCCATGGGGTGTGATGTTCAGGGCCTCACATATCTTTTTTGTCTCGGCTTCGCTCCACCCCTCTTCCATGAGCGCCTCTTTCACCTCTTTGTAGCCGTATGTGAAGTAGAGCCCTTCGGCTCCGCCGCTGTCGGCGTCGCTTGCACTGAAGAAGAGGTTCTCAAACATCATCTTCTCTCTCATGAACGAGATCGTCTCTTCGGCAACGTCGAGGTAGAACCTCTCTCCTGTGACACGGTAGACCGTCAGGTAGGTTTCGCAAAGAAGGGCGTTGTCGTATGTCATCTTCTCGAAGTGGGGCACCAGCCAGATATCGTCGGTGCTGTAGCGGCAGAAACCGCCGTCTATTAGATCGTAGATGCCCCCCTTGGCCATACTTTTGAGTGTCTTCTCCACCATATGCAGAGGCTCCGGTCTTTCGGTCAGCAAATGGAGTTCAAGCAGCAGGTTCAGTGTGGAGGAGTGGGGGAACTTCGGGGCTTTCGAGAAGCCGCCGTGCTCTTTGTCGAATAGATCTTCGCACTGGTCGATCGTGCGCTCTATCAGAGATAGGTCGAGCTTCGCCGCCTTCACGGGACCCTCTTTCGGGGCGAGGAACCTCTGGATCTCGTCTGCGTTCTTCAAGATGCCCTCGGGCGCCTCCCTCCACTTTTTGTCGATTATCTCTATCAGCTCCATGAAGCCCATCATGTTGTATTTTCTCTTCGGGGGTATGTATGTGCCGGCGAAAAAGGGCTTCTTGTCGGGCGTCATGAAGATGGAGAGGGGCCACCCGCCAGGGCGCTGGTTCAAAAGGGCGTGTACCGACTGGTAGTGTTTGTCGATATCGGGCCGCTCCTCCCTGTCCACCTTTATCGATACGAAGCGGCTGTTCAGGAACTCCGCTATCTTCTTATCTTCGAAGACTTCTCGCTCCATCACGTGGCACCAGTGGCAGCTGCTGTAGCCGATGCTCAAAAATATGGGACGGTTCAGCTCTGCCGCCCTTTCGAACGCCTCATCTGCCCACGGGTACCAATCTACGGGGTTGTTCGCGTGCTGCTGCAGATAGGGTGAATCCTCTTTTTCGAGTCTGTTTGCCATATGTGCCCCCTTTTCTACATCCGATTTATTAAATGATCGATAATATCCACTTTTTTATAAAAAAAGCCACCGCTGCCGATATAGTTTTGGGGGTTAAATAAACAATTGTTATTTTGCGGCTATTATTGGATTCCGTTTTGCGTCGTAGATTTGGAGCGGTGAGATGCAGCCGGAGACAACGGGAGCCTGCAGAGGGTACACATACGCTACACAATGGAGCGTTAAAATTTGAGAAATCCGCAAATTCGTACTCTATCCGCGTACCGGCGGATCCTGTGGGAATAGAGAGGAGTGAAGTTTGGAAAAGTTACTGCTTATGGCCATTTCGGCCCTCTTTGTCACGACATCACTGAACGCCTATTCGGCGAAAGGGATGGTCGCATACAAAAAGCTCTGCAAACATTGCCACGGTTCCGGCTACAAAGGGGCGGCGATGCTTACGAGCGACGGGTGGGAGGAGATGTTCGTAAAAAAGGCTCAAAAGCTCAAAGAGGTCCATAAAAGTGATGCGGATGCGAAAAATGTGATGGAGTCGCCGTACTTCAAGCGCCGAATGGACGCACTGGGCAGGTTTTTGCGCAACAACGGAAGCGATATGGGAGTGGTAAGAAGCTGCGACGGCCTAAATTGCGGATAGGTCCGCTGAAACATCGGTTATAATACGTTTCCCTGCAAAATATTTCAAGAGGAGAGTTATGAGAGTGTTAAAATCGGTTTTGCTGCTGCTTATCAATATATCCCTATTCGCATCTGCCTTGAGTGTCGACGAGGCGTTCAAGCCTTCGGCATCTTTCGATAACGGAAAAGTGCATCTGAAGATCGAACTGGCGGAGCATATCCACCTTACGAAAGATCTTTTCAAGTTCTCTGTGGAGCCAAAAGATAGGGTTTCGCTCGGAAAATTCACGCTTCCCGCCGCGCAGAAGGATGATTTCGGCGATGAGGTGTATGCCGGAGTCTTCGAAACGGATATTCCGATAGAGGTGAAAGATAGAGGGCTGAAGAGTTTCACTTTCGTGGTTACATACCAGGGGTGCTCCGACTCGGGCATCTGCTACCCGCCGGTTACCAAGAGATACGACTTCGATATAAAAGCGGCCGCCGAGGGCTTCAAGGTTGTAGAGGGGGCCGAGCCGGACTCCGCTGCAAAGAAAACGGAGGAGCCCCCCCTTTCGGAGGAAGAGAGCATAGCCTCCACCCTGAAGTCTAAAAGCTTCTTTATCGTCCTTTTGACCTTTTTCGGCTTCGGTCTGCTGCTGGCGCTTACGCCGTGTGTATTCCCGATGATACCGATTCTCTCTTCGATAATCGTGGCTCAGGGTGAGGGGATGAACGCAAAAAGGGGCTTCATTCTCTCTTTGGTCTATGTCCTCTCGATGGCGCTCACGTATACCGCGGCGGGAGTGCTCGCCGGGCTATTCGGCGCCAATATCCAGGCGGCTCTGCAAAATCCGTGGGTCATTTCGCTCTTTTCGCTCCTCTTCGTCGCCCTGGCTCTTTCGATGTTCGGTTTCTACGAGCTTCAGCTGCCCGCGTCTTTACAGACAAAGATAAGCCGTACAAGTGACCAGGCAGGGAAAAAGGGAGGTCTGGCCGGAGTGGCGGTAATGGGGTTTTTGTCGGCGCTAATAGTGGGCCCGTGCGTAGCGCCGCCGCTTGCCGGCGCTCTCATATATATCGGACAGACCGGTGACGCGCTGCTGGGCGGTGCGGCCCTGTTCGTGATGAGTCTGGGTATGGGGCTTCCGCTGCTTCTCATAGGCACCGGAGCGGGCAGGTTCATGCCCAAACCGGGCGGCTGGATGAGCACGGTTAGCAGGGTCTTCGGCGTCGTCATGCTGGGTGTCGCGATCTGGATGCTCTCACGCATCGTTCCCGACTCTGTGAGCATGGGCCTGTGGGCGGTTCTCTTTATCGTGAGTGCCATATATATGGGTGCACTTGAGCCGATCGGAGAGAAGAGGAGCTGGAGTGCGCTTTACAAAGGGCTCGGGCTCGTTTCGCTGATCTACGGCTCTTTTCTGCTCTTCGGTACCTTTACCGGTGCGACAAACCCGCTCGATCCGCTCAAAGCGTTCAAAGAGCGTCCCGCATCGGTCACCGGAGCATCGGCGGAGGCGGGGTTGAGGTTTGTAGGTGTCGAAACCCTTGAGGAGCTGCAAAAGGAGCTGGAGTCTCGAAATGGGCCCGTCATGGTCGATTTCAGGGCCGACTGGTGTGTCAGCTGCAAGGAGCTGGAGGAGAATACATTCAGAGATCCCGACGTTATAGAGGCGCTCTCGGGCTTCCGGCTCTATCAGGTGGATGTTACGCAAAACAGTGCCGAACAGAAGAGGATCATGAAGCACTTCGGCATATTCGGACCCCCCGCCATCCTATTTTTCAAAGATGGAAAGGAGCTTCGCTCGAAAAGGGTTTCGGGCTACAAGAACCCCGAAGAGTTTCTTGAAATCGTGAAAGGAATTTAGATGAGAAAGATCTTTTTTGCCCTCCTGCTTTTTGCGGGAACGCTCTTTGCCGAGGTGGAGTGGGCGATGGACTACTCCGACGCTCTTGCCGAGTCCAGGGAGAGCGGCAAACCGGTGTTGGTCATGATAAGCCAGGAGAGCTGCAACTACTGTTTTTTCATGAAGAGCCAGGTATTTACCAAGCCGAAAGCGGCCAGATTCATAAACGAAAACTTCATACCGGTCGAGCTCGACCTGCAGTCCGACCCCTTACCGCCCTACCTGAAGCCCTACGGTACCCCAACTTTCTACATCGTGGCCGACGGCGGCAAAAAGGTTTCACGCCCAATCGTAGGTGCCGCAAAGGCGGACGCTTTTATAGAGCGGATACAAAAAGAGCTCGAAAATATGGGGCGTTAGGGCCCGTACTTTCGCACCGTACTCCGTAATACCGCACCTGTATAGCAGACAAGGAGCGGTTTTTTTTGGCCGTGATTCCCTGCGGCTCTCTCTTCAGGTCCGGTCGGCAAGACTCCTGCAATCGTTTTCAAAACAAACATCGGATATAATTTCGAAAAACCCAAGGAAACTCGATGGTCATAAAAAATGCCAGGGTAGTTTTGCAAGATGGCGTAAAGAGACTGGATGTGAAGGTCGAAAACGGCAAGATAGCGGAGCTTTCGGAGTCGATAGATGGTGTTGACGTCATCGATGCCGAAGAGAGGTACCTTATGCCCGCTATGGTCGATATCGGCGTCAAGGTCAAAGATTCGAAACTTAGAGGAGAGAGTATCAGAGCCCTGTGTGAAGATGCAGGGGTAAACGGTTTTTCGACGGTAGTGCTCTCCGCTCTCTGTGACCCTCCGATAGATAACGAAATAGCTCTGGAGTTCGTAAAGTCACAGGCGAGCCTCTGTTCGGGTACGAATTTTCTTACGCTTCTCTCCGGCGTCAGATCCGACGGCGGTCTCAGCGACTGTTCGATCCTTCTAAAAGAGGGGGCGGTCGGGATCGAGTTTGGAAGCGATATAGACGGCAACCTTATCCGCCGCCTGATGGAGTATGCGCAGATGCACGGGGTGAAGCTCTTTTGCAGGGCGAACGACCCCGCTTTGCATGGTGAGGGGGTGATGCACGAGGGTAGAGTTTCATGCCGTCTGGGGCTTGCCGGCGTACCGGCTGCGGCCGAGTCGTCGCAGGTGGCCAGAATCGCCGAGCTTGCGGAGTTCTATGGGGTGGAGGTTGTCGTTTTGGGAGCTTCTACTTTTCGAACTCTCAAAATTTGCGCACAGAGTGATCGTATGGTTCCGCAGGTTCCGATCCACCATCTGATCCTGAACGACACCCGCTGCGACGGCTACAATACCGCCGGTAAAATATGGCCTCCGCTGCGGGATGAAGCGATGCGAAAAGAGATGCTGGAGGCACTTGCGTATGACGACTCCGCGATGATCACTTCGCTCCATACGCCCGTTAGCGAAACGGCGAAAGATGCGGTTTTCGCCGATGCCGCATACGGGGTAGAGGGTTTCGACTCCTTTTTGCCACTACTTTATACACATCTGGTCAAAAAGGGCGGTTTCGATCTGCCGGCACTGGTCAGAATGGTTTCGTTAAACCCCGCCAAAGCTGTGGGACTGGAGGGTAAAAAGGGGGCCGTGCTGCCCGGATACGATGCCGATCTTATACTCTTCGACCCCGATTTCGACCGCAGCTTCGACGACCTGCTGTCGCCTTACGACGGTATGCGGGTATCGGGGCGTGTTTTACCGGTCTGAGCCGATTATGTAGCAGATTCGGGAGGTTGAAGTGACAAGCGAACCGGTAAAACTCTTTTTTCAGGGTAGGGACCACAAAAAGATAATGCTCGGCGGGCTCTACTTCTCCTCCGTGATCATGCTTATATCCCTCTCCCTGTTCGCCCTCTATATGGGCCATAAGAGCGTCTTCTACGCCAAATTCGCCCTCGCTATCGTTTTGAGCGTTCTGCTTGTGGCCTTTCTCGTCTCCAAAAAGACCTCTCTGTACGCACTTCTATTTCTTCTTGTGATAGAGATAGAGAGCAGTACGGCGATGCTTAGCAGACACTTCTACGACTTCGTGACGGTCTACCCCTTTTTCCCGATATTCGGATTCTTCTTTTTCTTCAGACTCACAACAGCGATATGGATGATTCTCGTGCACTTCATATTCTGGGTAGGGGTAAGCATATACGGATACGGGGCCTTTTCGAGCCACCCGCTTTTTCATATGGTTCCGCTTATAAACATGGTCGCAAGTACCGTCGTCGTGATTCTGGTCGCCCTTTTTTACCATATATCCACCGAGATCACCTACAAAAAGCTCGAACATGCCAACAGGCAGAAGGAGATTTTGATAAAAGAGATTCACCACCGCATCAAAAACAATCTGAACAAGATATCTTCGATTCTCGGCCTTCAGATAATGAAGATGAAAGAGGGCGGAGGCGAATCGCCAGAAGAGATACTGGAGAAGAACAGGCTCAGAATAGAGATGATGGCGATGGTGCACGATGCCCTCTATAGAACCGATGACCTCGAAAACGTGAATGCCGAGGCGTACATAAAAAATCTTGTCGAGCTGATAAGCAGTGCATACGGGCGGCAGATAGAGGTAGAAGTGGATGCGAGCAGTTTTACTCTGCCGCTGGAGAAGATGCTGAAGCTCGGAATCGTTTTGAACGAACTCTTTACGAACACCATAAAGCATGCCGAAGCAGCGGAGGATGAAAAGCTTTCTGTAAAGATATCTCTCCACGGCGATGACGGTGAGGCTGCTCTGCTATATATCCAGCAGGGGCACGTTCCGGTCGATCCGCAGCTTTTTGAAAAGAGCGACGGGCTCGGGATGATGCTGGTGCGGCTTACCGTAGAAGAGATGGACGGCACCCTGAAGATAGAGCAGAACGGTTCACTGAGGTTCAAGATAACATTCCCTTGTGAAAGGGCCTTTTTCGAATAACAGCCGTTTCAACCGCCTGATACCCCCTAAACCTTAAATAAAGCTTGACAAATCCTTTGGAAAGAGTTAAAATCGTAATAATTGAGGCAGGTGCTATCAAGTTGCTTCATAGAAGGGGACTAAATGAAATACTATAAAAGCGAAGAGGAGAAACATCGTATCGTATGTCTGCTCTGCCGCCACTACTGCAAGATGAAAGAGGGGCAGGTAGGCGTATGCGGGGTCAACAAAAATGTGAAAGGAGAGCTCAAAACGCTGGTCTACGGCCATCCGAGCGCACTCAACGTAGACCCGATAGAGAAAAAACCGATCTACCATGTGCTTCCCGGCACGACGGCACTCTCGTTTGGAACGGTAGGGTGCAACTTCAAGTGTCCGTTTTGCCAGAACTGGCAGATATCCCAGGAGACAAAAGTGAACGAAGAGGTCTATGTCTCTCCCGAGAAGATGGTGGATCTGGCCGTAGAGAGCGGTTCACGATCCATAGCGTACACATACAACGAGCCGACTATCTTCTACCCTTACGCGAAAGATATAGGGGTCATAGCAAAAGAGAGGGGACTGAAAAATATTTTTGTCTCGAACGGCTTCGAGAGCCCCGAAATAATAGAAGATATGCCCTCATGGCTCGATGCAGCCAACATAGACCTAAAGAGCTGGGACGAAGGTTACTATAAAAAGGTACTCAAAGGGGGTCTGGAGGCTGTGAAAGACACACTGCGCAAGATGGTCGCCGAGGGTATCTGGGTAGAGGTGACGACACTGCTTATAGAGGGTGAAAACGACAGCGACAGAGATCTCGAAGAGATGGCCGGATTTATTGCCGACGATCTTGGACGCCATGTACCGTGGCACCTGAGCGCCTTTCATCCCGACTATAAAATGAGAGACCACGAGTGGACAGGAATCGATACACTCATGCGTGCAAAGAGGATCGGGCAGGAGGCGGGACTCTACTACGTCTACCTCGGAAATGTACCGGTCCACGGAGACACCCACTGCCCCGGATGCAACGAACTGCTCATAGACAGAACGGGCTACAGCGTAACGGTAAACAGGCTGATAGACGGCCGCTGCCCCAAATGTAACAGGGAGATAGAGGGGGTGTGGGAGTGAAGGTGGTCGTTAGTCGTTAGTTTTTAGGTTTTAGGTTTTAGGTTTTAGGTTTTAGGTTTTAGGTTTTAGGTTTTAGGTTTTAGGTTTTAGGTTGCGCGCGGTTCAGCTGCATGGCGTATTCCGACGAAGGAGGAGATTAAAATTAAGCGCGGTTTATCTGCGCGTGGGCCCGCTGCCGAAGCGGATCCAGTGTCAACGTAGTCGGTGGGGCTCTGCCCCGGCGGCGTATTCCGACGAAGGAGGAGATTAAAATTAAGCGCGGTTTATCTGCGCGTGGGCCTGCTGCCGAAGCGGACCCAGTGTCAACGTAGTCGGTGGGGCTCTGCCCCGGCGGCGTATTCCGACGAAGGAGGAGATTAACAGAGCGCGGTTCAGCTGCGCGTGAGCTCTCCGCTGAGGAGAACACAGCGTTAGCGTAGCCGTTGGGGCTTTGCCCCAATGGCGTATTCCGACGAAGGAGGAGATTAAAATGAAAAGAAGAGAAGCGGCGGTAGCAGGGCAGTTCTACCCGGCATCCGCCGAAGAGATAAGGATGATGTTCGACAGGTTCAACGAGATGCTCGAAAAGAGTATCCGCGATCCGAAACTGCTGGAGACAAAAACCAGAGCCGTTATCGTTCCGCATGCAGGTTACGTATTCTCCGGTTTTACGGCGAATGTGGCGCACAGGCTGCTCGGAAACAGCGGTGTGAGCCGTGTGGCCGTCATAGGTCCGAGCCATCGTGTATATCTTGGCGGTACCAGCGTAAGCGAATACGATCTTTACGAGACACCTTTTGGAGATATACCGGTAGATCGTGCATTGGCCGAGGAGCTCATAAAGAGGTTCGGTCTCGGTTTCCTGCCCGAGGCGCACCATGAGCACAGTACCGAGGTCCAGATGCCGTTTATAAAGAGCTACCTCCCCGATGTAAGGGTGGTGGAGCTGGTATATGGCGACGAAAATCCGGCAAATCTCGCATCGGTTATCGAGTGGCTTCTTTCGGATCCGCAGACGGGTGTTGTGATAAGCACCGATCTTAGCCACTACTATGACCTGCAGAAGGCCAAAAGAGTCGACAGCGTATGTCTCGATGCCGTAAGCAGACTCGACCCGTCTGCACTGCACAGAGGGTGTGAGGCGTGTGGAAAGATCGGTGTGGAGGCGATGCTTATAGCCGCAAGGGATCTCGGCCTCGAACCGCTGATACTCGACTACCGCACAAGTGCCGATGCGAGCGGCGACGAGTCGCAGGTGGTCGGTTATATGAGTGCGGCGTTTATTTGATCGGCAAGAAGTCGATAGAAAAGAAGAGGTTCCAGAGCCGTTTTGTGCCAGATTACTTGAGAAGATAGCCAGATACCATAAACGCACCCAGAGAGAGAAGTGCTGCCAGCAGGGCCCACGGCAGCTGGGTTCTGACATGGGCTATCAGGTCGCATCCCGCCGCCATCGCCGAAATGATCGTGGTGTCCGAAATCGGAGAGGCGTGGTCGCCGAATACTCCGCCGGAGATGACGGCGGCGATCGTCAGAGGCAGCAGCATACTCTGTTCGACACCCATACCGGCAGCTATGGTTACGGCTATGGGCATCATGATAGAAAAGGTTCCCCAGCTCGTGCCGGTCGAGAATGCGATAATTGCCGAGAGCAGGAAGATCCCGGCCGGAAGCAGTGCAGGGTTCAAAATGGCGTTAGCGAAGTGTGCCAGGTATATGCCGGTTCCCATCTTTACCGTCACATCCCCTATGGCGAAAGCGAAAAGCAGGATTGCCGCTATAGGCAGCATCGTCTTGGCCCCGCCAAAGATTGCCGGCAGAATCTCTTTTGCCGGCATACTCTTTTTTACGAGGTAGTAGAGGGAAGAGATTGCTACGGAGCCCAGCACCGCCGCGAATACGGATGTCGAGCCGCTCCCTTTAAGAGGGTTTCCTCCGCCTGTAATGAACAAAAACGCAAAAACCAGCAGCAGCAAAGAGGC
This sequence comes from Campylobacterales bacterium, assembly GCA_027081015.1. Taxonomy (GTDB): domain Bacteria; phylum Campylobacterota; class Campylobacteria; order Campylobacterales; family Hydrogenimonadaceae; genus Hydrogenimonas. Next base: position 17,787 of record JALWMA010000043.1, read on the forward strand.
TATAGGCACGACCAGTGCCATCATATCACCCCTCTTGGAAGAGAGCTCGATTTTCGGGGGATCTATTTTCGTATAAGCTTTGAACTTCACACCTTTGAGTATTGTAAAAAGTACCAGAAGTATCGAGAAGATGGCATAGAAGTTGAAAAGCAGGGCGCTGCCCAGAAGCTTTATGGGCTCACCGCTTATCGTTCCGGCCTCTATCTGCGAACCGATCAGTCCAAGCAGCAGCGCTCCCCATGCGTTCAGGGGAAACATCGTGCAGACCGGGGCTGCCGTAGAGTCGCAGATGTAGGCCAGTTTTTCGCGTGAAGTGCCGTAGCGATCGGTAAGAGGGCGGCTTACGGTTCCGGCTATCAGCGAGGTTATCGACGACTCTATGAAGATGGCCAGACCTATGAAAAAGGCGAGAAGTTCGGCCTCTTTGCGGTTGGTGACGAGCTCTTTTTTCTCCTGCAGAAATCGAACGAATCCGTCCACACCGCCGCTTCGCCTGATGAGCTCTATTATCGAACCCACGAAAACCGCAAATATAAGAGTCTTGACTACCCAACCCTTTTCAAGAAGAGAGAAGATTCCCAAAGCTGTCTGCCACAAAGCGGCGGTGACGCTATGCTCCATGATGTAGTAGCCGCCGAGTACGCCTACAAAAAGAGAGGCGATGACATTTCTTGATATAATTGCCAAAACTATGGCGATAAGCGGAGGCAGAAGTGAATAGATACCGTAACTCTCTTGCAATGGCTCTCCTTTTGCCGCTAATTTTAGCAGTTTATGCTTTTGCGGATGTTGAGTTCGAAAAAATCCCCGGGAAGAGTTCACAAATCGTCAGGGTCTTCGACGTAAAAGGGCAGCGGGCGAAGATGGCCCTTTACGAGAAGAGCGGAGGAAAATGGCGGCGTGTATCGAAAGTCTGGAGTGTCAGCATAGGGCGCAACGGAGTCGGAAAGAGAAAAGAGGGGGACGGAAAGACACCTCTGGGCATATACTCTCTAAACGAAGTCTACGGCTACGAAGATCTCAATACCTCTATGCCCTTTTATCTCTCGACCGAAAAGACGTTATGCATAGACGATGTAAACTCACGCTACTACAACCGCATCGTAGACTCGGAAGTCGTAAAGAGAGACTACAAAAGCTTCGAATATATGCGCCGCAGAGACGGTCTTTACGAAATTGTGGTCACCGTAGGCTACAACCCGCGCAATACTCCCGGCAGAGGATCGTGTATCTTTCTTCATATAAGCAGCGGCGACAAACCGACGGCCGGATGCGTATCGATGGAGAAGGAGAAGATAAAAAGGCTCGTAGAGAGGCTGGATCCAAAGAAGAAGCCGCTGATCGTGATAAGCGAGTAGAGATTCTAACCTATATTATGAAAATTCCGGGCAAAGCCCGCAATTTGGCAGGGCCTGGCCGGCCCTACGACCCCCTAAGGCTACGTAATCCAAGATTTCGAGATGATTTAACACAGGAGGCAAATAGGACAAAAATTATCTTATTCTTTTGTGCTCGGATTAGTTCCTTGGAATAATCTCTATAAAGTTTTAAATAGGATAAAATTACTCCGATTTAAAACCAAAGGGGATCAAATGAAAAAGTTCACACTTCTACTCGGTGTAGTTGCAGCCGCTACATTCGCCACGGCTTCAGATACAGTCTCTTACGACAACACGGCGCAGAAGAGTTCAGACGTAGTCCACTACGACAACGGATCGTACGGCAGCTCGGACAGTGTCGTCCACTACGACTTCAGGGATGAAAACGGTCATCAGGACGTTAAAAAAGAGCAGAGCAAGTAGAGTTGCAATAATCTTAGGGAGGGGTTGTTCCCCTCCTCACAACCTCTTTTTTCCCTCTCTTTCAATCTCTCTTTACATCGCAGAGTGATGCGGTTATTTTTGTATTAAATCCGATTGTAACGTCGTTCCAGGTTTTGCCCTCATGCAGATCGTAGCAGTTTCTGTTTATCGAACCGAGAGCTTTTTTGGCTCCGAAATCGAAAAGGTCTATCGTCCCTTCGGCTCTGAACTCTCCGTCTTTGTAGGTGTAGTTCATCGGAATCGGCAGCTTCTTCCCGTTCATCGA
>JALWMA010000044.1 GCA_027081015.1 Campylobacterales bacterium
TCGGAGATGATCTTCATCGCCTCGCTCTCCAGCTCTTTTATGTACTCTTCGAGACACTCTTTGATGTTCACTTTTCAAGCTCCTTTCGCAGTTTGAGCCAGCGCTCTTTCAGGTCTTTGCCGTCGCCGTAACGCATGAAGCGCCAGTAGCGGCGGTGCGCGTTGCGAACCCTTCTTGCGTGGCGTATCGGGCACCAGAACTGCTCCGTTTTGGAGGCTATCTCTCTAACGTAGGCGATGAGGCCGTTGAAGTAGGCGCAGTATACGCAGTTTAGTTTCTGAAGGGCGTTTAGATACTTCAGTCGGTGCCTGTCGAAGACTATGTAGTCGCCGCGTTTGACCTTTTTGATTCTGTATACGGGAAAGCAGACCGCCTGGTATACCGTTACGAAAAGGTCCATGACGATTGCCGGAATTATCATCGCGTATATTACAGGAGCGGTCAAAAGATACCCCGGCTTTGCGCTCCGTATATACTCCCACAGAGGGGTGCGCTCCTGCAGGAAGTCGCACTTGATCGTCTCGGCCCCTTTTTCGAGCTCCCTGTTTAGTTGCGACTCCGTCTCTTCGAGCCTTTTCAGAAGCTCTTCAATCTTCTCTCTATCCATCTTGCCGCCTGAATTTTAGTCCTAAAATGATACAATAAAAAAAAGTGTAAAGGTTGCTTTCGTGGGAAAAGAGGAAAAGATCGTACAAGAGCTGAAAGATTACAGGGATGTCGAGATCTGCAGCAACTCGGACCCGCTGCCGGTGCTGCTGAAAAAGAAGAAGGCGATCAGGAAGTATCTCGAGGCCGAGGAGCTCAAGCCGTACCAGGCGGAGCTCATAAAGCTTCAGAAGCATCTCGAAAACAACAGATTGAAGATGATCATACTCTTCGAAGGGCGCGACGCTGCCGGCAAAGGCGGAACCATACGGAGGGTCACGCGCTACATGAACGAGAAGCACTACCGCGTGGTCGCACTCGGCAAGCCCACCGAAGAGCAGCGGACGCAGTGGTATTTCCAGCGTTATGTGGAGCAGTTCCCCCGCGGCGGCGAGATAGTGCTTTTCGACAGAAGCTGGTACAACAGGGCGATGGTGGAGCCGGTCTTCGGCTTCTGCACACCCGAAGAGTACCAGACCTTCATGGAGGACACCCCAAGCTTCGAAAAGGGGCTTGTAAGAAACGGCATAACGCTCATAAAGCTCTACTTCAGCGTTACCAAAGAGGAGCAAAAGAGACGCTTCGAGCGCCGTAAAACTGACCCTTTGAGGCAGTGGAAACTGAGCGAGGTCGACCTCCAGGCGCAGGAGAGGTGGGACGACTTTACAAACATGAAGTACGAGATGCTCAAACATACGCACACCACCATAGCCCCCTGGACCATAATACGCTCAGACAACAAGCACCTGGCGCGCCTCAACGTGATGAGGGTGATACTCAACTCCATGCACTACGAAGGGCGTGACGAACTTCTGGATTACGTGCCCGACAGCAACATTGTGGTATCAGGAGCGAGGGAGCTGGAGCTCATGGAGGCTCAGCGCCTCAGAAGCGGCAAGTTCATAGGATAAATTTAGATACCGGAACTAAAGGGATAAATAAAGGGCACCTTTTCGTCGGGCTGGTAACATAGCGGTAAAAAAACGGATGAGAGATGAGATTTTACAACCTGCTTAACCATAGAGTCGAACTGGACAAAAAGAGTTTTTTAAATGCCGTCAACGCACAAAAGCCCATAGGCATCACGATAGAGGGGGAGATAGTAGAAAGCGAAAAAGATAGCCTTCCACCGCGCCCCTACATCTTCGCGGGGAGGCCGAAGTCTCTTACAGGAAGCGCGGTCGCCAAAGCCACGCCGCTTTCAAAGATACTGGGAGAGAACTACGACGTAGCCGACGAAGGCTCGAAGATCGTCATCTCGGCCGAAAAGGCGTGGGAGGAGATCGTGGATGCCAACATGCCGTGGCACCACTACATAGACGCCGGCGGCGAGGGGATTACCGAATTCAACCACGAAAGGCTCGACGACATCATCTGGTACAGCTGTGAATTCGGCATAAACTACAGGGAGGTGGCCGAGTTTCTCGAAGAGAGTATGGAGGGTACCGTACTCTGCATAGAGATAGAAGAGCCCTACCGCTTCAACGGATGCGCCTTCATAGACGATATAGAGCGGGCGGCCGATGCCGCTTTCGACTTCGTGCGCAGCGAGCTGAAAAAGAGAATCGATGAGGGCAGTATAGACCTTGACGACCTCGGAGAGGAAGAGGAGGAGGCTTTGAGGTACTTCGGCCTTATCGGGTAGCCTCCACCCGGCGGCTCAGGCGTATATCTCGAACTTTTTCATATTGTCGAAGAGGCGGTCGAAGAGCCTTTTCGAGCTCTCTATGAGCACGCTGCTGCTCTTGAAAGCCGACAGAACCTCATCCATCGTATCGACCGTCCTGCTTTTCAGCATGTTGAGCATATCGTCGTTTCTAGGTTCGGGCATTTTGCTCTTGAAAAGCTGGGCGACATTCGTAATCTCCTTCATGCCAGGCATCTCTTCGCTCTTTTGCACGCCCTGCAAAAACCTTTCGAACATCGGCTTTATGAGCTTCATGGCCTTCTCTATCTCGGCCATATCGCGCTCGTCTATTCCGTCTCCGCTGTATGAAAAGGAGTAGCCGTACTCATGCTTTAGGCTCATTGAGAAGGTTGAAGAGTTTCCGCTCTGCTGCTTCTGCATATAGAGCGACCTGTTGTCGTAGAGCGATAGGGATATCCGGTCTCCCGAGCTTGTCGTCAGATCGAACGAGAAGCTGTTGGATACTGCCGTGAGTGAATTTAACTGTGTCATTTTGCCGCCTTGATATTAACTAACTGATTTTACGCAGAAAGCGTAAAATCGTCTCGAAATCCAAGATTTCGAAGCTTCAGGGGGTTGTAGGGCCGCTCCCCCCTGCCAAATTGCGGGCTCTGCCCGGAATTTGCGTAACATAAGTTAAGTGGCTATATCAAAAATCGGCAATGTCGAAACTATTTTAACGGTATGAAAAAGGGGTCGCTATTTTGAAAAAGCTCCCTTTTACCCAGGTGGCATCGCGCGCAGCCGGCTACGGCCCTGTGCTCTGGAAGCGGTGAGTTTGCAAGCCTCTTTTTGTCGTGGCATTCGAAACAGTCCTGCCCGCATGTAGATACTCCCGTGGAGCTATCTTTGTGGCACTCGATGCAGCGTTTGATCACTTTGTGGTGAGGTTCGTCTATGCTCTTTTTGAGAACCGGATGGCACTTCATGCAGTCTCCGCTGCAGGCGAGTGCCGCAGTCGCAAAGAGAAGAAGCGTCAGTAACGTCACTCTCATCGGTACCTCCAACCAATTTAACCGGCTTTACGCAGAGTGCGTAAAAGAAAAGAGTCTCGAAACCTTGGATTTCGAAGCTTCGGGGGGTGTAGGGCCGCTCACTCCCTGCCGAACTACGGACTCTGCCCGGAATTTGCTCAACAACAATAGCATAAACCAAAAGATCGCTTTCATAAAAATTTTAAATCCCGGACCGCCGCTCTATTATAGTGAATGGTAGATTAAAATTCAGGCAGCAATTCTCAGACGGGAGGAAGAATGTACAAAAGAGTCGAGGCTATTGTAGAGTCTGCAAGGTTCAAAAACTTCATAACCGCCATGATCATCTTCAACGGTATAACACTCGGTCTGATGACCTCGAAGAGCGTTATGGAACATATAGGCCCTCTGCTGCTCTTTCTGGACGGTCTGGTCATCGCCATCTTTACCGTAGAGATCGCCATGAGGATCTACGTGCACAAAAAGGCATTTTTCAAAGACCCGTGGAGCCTTTTCGACTTTTCCGTCGTGGCCATCTGCCTGGTCCCGGCCGGTGAAGAGTTCGCTATTTTAAGGGCCCTGAGGGTGTTGAGGCTCTTCAGGCTCCTTACGATAGTTCCGCAGATGCGAAAGGTTATAGGAGCGCTTGTGAGCGTCATTCCCGGCATAGGCTCCGTATCTTTGGTGCTGCTGCTTATCTTTTACGTCTTTGCGATAATGGCCACCACATTGTACGGCGAAGCGTTTCCGCAGTGGTTCGGAACACTGGGTGCATCGATGTATACGCTATTTCAGGTTATGACTCTCGAGAGCTGGTCCATGGGTATCGCCAGGCCGGTGATGGAGCAGTTTCCGGGTGCGTGGCTCTTTTTCGTAAGCTTCGTACTCATCTCCACCTTCATTATGGTAAACCTCCTTATCGGTATCATCGTAGATGCGATCTTCGCCATAAAAGATGAGGACAAAGAGCCTGAAAAGGCGGAGTCGAAGAGCGAAGAGCAGATAAGCGAGATAGAGCGCCTCAGAGGGGAGGTAGAGCAGATGAAGCAGATACTCCAAAGGGTCGAAAAGAGGCTCGGCTAACCCTCTTTCGGCCTGCGGCTGGCACATATGTAGACGACATCTTCGGGCACGTATGCCGAATGGGGAGTGTTTGCCGAGCTCTCCAGCCTGTCGCCAGGGTTCAGCCGCAGGCACCTCTTTCCCTCCCTGATCTCGAGAACCCCCGAAACCACCCAGCGCACCTCGTCGTGCGGGTGGGTATGCTCGGGGTACGAAGTGGAAGCGGCGTCGCTCCACCTGAAGATATTGAAATACCCATCCTCTTCGAGGATACTCACGATCCTCCTCTCGTCGGTTATTCCGGTCTCCACGACTCGCGACATCTCAGAGCTCCTTCGAATCGGCTATTATCGTGACGGGGCCGTCGTTCACTATCTCCACCTCCATCATTGCGCCGAAGACCCCCCTCTTTACGCTGCACTCCCTCTCCATGAGCTCGCAGAAGTATTCGTAGAGCCTCTCGGCCTCTTTTGGCTCCATCGCACTGTCGAAAGCGGGCCTTCGCCCCTTTTTTATATCTGCCGCGAGTGTGAACTGGCTTATTATCAGCGCTTCGGCTCCCAAATCTTTCAGAGAGAGGTTCATCTTTCCCGCTTCGTCGGCGAAGATTCGAAGATTCGCGACTTTGGCGGCCAGTCTCTCGGCGTCCGTTTCACTATCGCCCTTCAATACACCGAGAAGGATGTTGAGCCCTGCGCCTATTTTCGCCACCTCTGTTCCCTCTACCGATACGGCGGAGCGCTTAACCCTCTGAAGAACCGCTCTCATTATCTTTCCCGCTCTTCTCATCTTTTTTGAGTTCGGTGCCGTTTTCGCCGTAGCGCTCCTCGTACTTCTGGGCGTGGTAGCCTTTTATGATCCAGATCATAAA
>JALWMA010000045.1:0-12004 GCA_027081015.1 Campylobacterales bacterium
TTTTGGCAAAAGAGCTCAAAAAGTGCGGCTATACCCCTCTGTGGAACGTGCTCAGGGCGCGAAACAGGGTCTCCTATGCAGGCCGGCCGCTCTCTTTCAGGCTTGAAAACCCGAGAAGATTCGGCTATAGCGGCCCGGGCGGAATAGAGGCCGTGCTCGTGGACGATATTGTCACGACCGGTCTAACACTGCAGGAGGCTTACGGAGAGCTGCGCCGCAACGGTGTGGAGGTTTCAACCGCTTTTGTTCTGGCCGATGTGGACAGATAGCCTGAGAGTCAATAAGTTTCGCTTCGTACAATTCACCTATTCGAAATTTTTGCTGTTTTCGCATATACCGTATACCGGTATTGAAAATTTCATAAAAAATTATAGCTGCTTTGGTACTTCAGAGTTTAACTACAACCCTTTGTGCTATAATGCGCCATCCTGACACCCGGTCTTAAGTACCGGTTCTTCCCGTCTACAGCGAATATACCTCCGTATATTTACCAGATGGGCACCGACAGGCGCAGAGCTTGGGAGCATCTTATGCGTGCCGTCGGTAAAGAGACTTCGATCGACCTTATGAGCGTTCCGGCCGGTTCGCCGGTACGGTAGAGTGCCGCAGTGTCGCTCGAAGCCATACTTCAACACAAAGAGTCACATTTCAGATGGAACAAGAGACCATTCAACAGAGCGAACAGGAACGAGAGCCTACAGTACGTTTTTCCGATTTCGGATTCAAACAGCCTATCATGCGCGCGATACAGCGTATGGGGTTTCAGGTACCCAGCCCGATACAGGAGAAGGTGATCCCGCTGATCCTCGAGGGCCACGATGTCGTGGGGCAGGCCCATACGGGCACCGGCAAGACGGCGGCGTTCGGTCTGCCGGCACTCAACAACATAGAGTGGAGAAACGGTGTCGACCTGCTCGTCATAACTCCTACCCGCGAGTTGGCGACGCAGGTCAGCGACGAACTCTTCAGCCTGGGCCGTTTCGCCGGTATCAGAACCGTCAGCGTATACGGCGGCCAGAGCTACAGGCGCCAGCTCGATCTCATAAGCCGCGGAGCGCAGGTTGTCGTCGCCACCCCCGGACGGCTTCTGGATATGCTAAGCTCCGGAAAACTGGAGGATTTCAACCCCTCCATAGTTGTTCTGGACGAAGCCGACGAGATGCTCGACATGGGCTTTCTGGACGATATAAAAGAGATATTCAGCTACCTTCCGCAGCAGCGCCAGACCCTTCTTTTTTCGGCAACGATGCCCGAACCGATAAAGGATCTCGCGCGCCATATCCTTCATGAGCCGAAGTTCGTCTCGGTAACGAAGAAGGAGACGACAAACAAGGATATCCGCCAGCTCTACTATGTCATAGAAGAGAAGGACAGGGACGACGCAATAGTGCGTCTTCTGGACAAAGAGGAGCCCGAAAAGGCGATCGTGTTTTGCCGCATGAAACGCGAAGTCGACCGTGTCGCGGAGCTTCTGCAGGCACAGGGGATCAATGCCAGGGGGCTTCACGGAGATATGGAGATGCGTGATCGCATGGAGGTTATAAAGGGGTTCCGCGGACGTGATATAGATATTCTCGTAGCTACCGACGTCGCGGCACGCGGTCTGAACATAGAGAATGTCAGCCATGTGTTCAACTACCATATCCCGTTCGACCCCGAGAGCTATGTGCACCGTATCGGCCGTACCGGCCGCGCGGGTAAAAAGGGGACGGCTATAACGCTCGTGACTCCGCTGGAGTTCAAAGAGCTCGAGCGCATCCGCCAGAAGGTGGGTACGAAGATGGAGTACGGTTTCGTAGACGAAGCCGGCGAAGGCAGCGAAGATATCGCGGAGAGATTCGCGGAGCTTGTACGAGCCGCCGGTATCGACGACACCGCCGTTAAAATCTACGAAAGACTTTCCGACGAGATGGCTCCGCAAAAGATCGCGTACAAGCTCATCTCGATCATCCTGGAGAGCGACCTGCTAAAGCCGGGCGGTACCGGCATAGGGCTCAGCGAAGAGGAGGTCAAGCGGATGATGGCCGCCAGCGGAGTCGGCGAAAAGCCGAAAAAGAGCGGCGGCCGAAGGCGCAGAAGCGGCGGCGGCAGAAACAGAAGCTCCGGCCGCCGATAGAGCGTGCAGAGGCACGAACTCGTAATTCTCGGAGCCGGTGCGGCCGGTCTTATGGCCGCCGCACTCTCCACTCGCAAAGATCTGCTCATTCTCGAGCACAACCTCTACCCGGCGGCCAAGATCAAAGTATCCGGCGGCGGCCGCTGCAACATCACAAACGAAAATCTTTCACCCTCATGTTACCTGGGCGACCCCACCTTTATAGAGAGGGTGTTCGACTCTTTCGACAACCGGGATCTCCTCCGTTTTTTAGAAGAGAGAGGACTCGAGCCGGTAGTGAAAAAAGATAGCCACTACTTTTGCAAAAAGAGCAGCCGGGAGCTGATAGATCTTCTTCTCGATTCGGTAAAAGGTGTGCCCATCCGGTATGAGACGGAGGTGCAAAACGTAAAGAGGGATGATGGGGGCTTCTGCATAGAGAGCTCTTCGGGCAGATTTTACGCCCGCAAGGTGCTCGTAGCCACGGGCGGGCTCAGTTTCGCCTCTTTGGGTGCAAGCTCCATAGGTTTCGATATAGCCGAATCTTTCGGTCACACCATAGTTTCGCCGAGACCGGCACTCGTAGGCCTTACCCTGCAGCCGGAGCAGTTCTGGATGAAGGAGCTCAGCGGCCTATCAATGAGCGTTCAGATTTCTGTCGGCAGGCGCAATATAGTCTCCGATATGCTCTTTGCGCACAAAGGCATAAGCGGTCCGGCTGTTTTGAACGCATCCCTCTTTTGGAACCGAGGAAAGATTACGGTCGATTTTCTACCGGGCATCAGGCTGAAGAGCCTTTTTGCGAATCCGAAAAAGAGTGCACTTTCGCAGATTCCGCTTCCGAAGCGTTTCGTAAAGGCCCTCTTCGCCGCTTTGAATCTGCCGGAGATTCCCTACTCACGGATGAGCGAAGAGCAGAAGCAGCGCCTCTCCCTGATCAAATCCTACACATTCGCTCCGGCAGGCACGTTCGGCTACTCGAAAGCGGAGGCTACGAAAGGGGGAGTGAGCACCGACGAGATAGACCCGCTCACGATGCAGAGCCGGCTGACGGAGGGTCTCTACTTCGCCGGAGAGGTGGTGGATGTGACCGGGATGGTCGGGGGTTACAACTTCCAGTGGGCCTTCTCTTCAGCCGCGGTTGTAGCAAAAAGTGTATAATCGGCAGTATGAAATATGAAAAATTCCGGATGCCTCCACAGCTCAAAAATGCGGCCGGCGATCTGAGATCCGTCGGGTTCGAGCTCGAATATAGCGGCATCACTCTAAAAAAGAGTGCCGCCGTGCTGCTTAAAACGGTAGGCGGATACGTAGAGGTCGTAAACCCGTACCACTACAAGATCAAAGATACGCCCTACGGGACATTTACACTCATCCTCGATTTTCAGTTCCTGGTCGAGTCGGGACTCAGTAGGTGGCTCCATACGATAGGTCTCGACCATGCGCTGGAGCCTCATGTCATCGACGGCATAGAGCGTTTTATAGCCGATCTTTCAGAAGCGGTGGTCCCTTACGAAGTCTCTACGTCTCCGCTGCCGATAGGGAGGCTTGAAGTTATAGAGGAGATAAAAGAGGCGCTTAGGGCGCATGGAGCTATGGGCACGAGAGCGGATCCTTTCTATGCGTTCGGTTTTCACATAAATCCCGAAGCTGCAAAAATCTCCGTAGACGAAATTTTAAATACGCTTCGCGCCTTCTTCGTGCTCTATGAGACTCTGGCGGAGATGATAAAACCCGATATGACACGCAGGCTCACCCCCTATATCGACCCTTTCGACGAAGCTTATATGCGGCTTCTTCTCGATGAGGAGTATGACCCGACGATGCCGCAGCTCATAGACGACTACCTCGAATACAACCCCACCAGAAACAGGGCGCTCGACCTTCTGCCGCTCTTTGCCCATATCGACCTGGACAGGGTGATGCGGAAGATGGCTGGAGAGAAGATCTCTCCCCGTCCCACATACCACTACAGGCTTCCCAACTCGCGGGTGGACGAGCCGCAGTGGCACACATGGGAGGCGTGGAACAGCTGGGTTCTCGTAGAGAGGCTGGCCGCGGACGACGAGGCTCTATGCAGGCTCTGTGGGGAGTATCTCGATATTCTCGACTCACCCTTTTCGATCTTTATGAAAGATGAGTGGAAACAGAAGGTGGACTCTTGGCTGAAAAACCTCTCGTAATCGTTACCGGCTCGGACCGCGGAAGCAGGAGCGCATGGCTCTTTTCGAGGTTCCTGCTGCAGCTTTTCGGTCTCAAAGCGCGCTTCGTGCACCCCTCTTCGTGGCGAAAGAGTCTGCAGATGGACGCTCTTTTGATCCTCGGCGGTGTAGATATAGACCCAAAAACATATGGCGGATCACGCCATCACTCCGTTACGAAAACGGACCCCAAAAGAGATGCAATGGAGCTGCAGCTTCTGCAAAGGGCGGTGGAGGAGAGGCTGCCCGTTTTGGGAATCTGCCGCGGGATGCAGCTGATAAACCACTTCTTCGGAGGAACGCTCTATCCGCACATACACGACTTTACGCTCGAAGTTCCCCACCCGCATACGCCGTTTCCGCTCAAAACGGTGACACTCGAGCCAGAAACGGCGCTCCATCAACTCCTGAACCAGACGACGATCATGGTAAACGCCCTGCACCATCAGGCGGTGGAGCGTATAGGCGACGGGCTTCGCAAAGCGGCCCACGACCAAAACGGCATAATTCAGGCCGTTGAGTCGCTTGAAGAGCCGAGGATCACTGGACTTCAGTGGCATCCGGAGTTTATGCCATACCAATGGCACAGCCGCAGGATCTTCCATGCGTTCGCCGAAGCTGCCAAGGTATCTACCGGACAAAGAAGTATATAAATAGCCATATCGGCAGTTTATAACAGAAAAATCCTTAATCGTGTAGGATTAGATAGTCAAGAGATGACTAAATCATGTAACGATATGGCTACAGTGGCTCGGATAACACTATGTCGTGGTAGAATTGTGCAAAACTTTCGAGTGGTGGACCGCAAAACGAAAAAATGGAGGGTATAAGAGTGGAGTATGATGTCGTAAAATCGCTGATTATCGCAATTTTGCTCGGTTTTGCGATAGGTATGCAGCGCTCCATGACATATATCTACAAGGGTGAACAGACCTTCGCCGGCTCCAGGACATTCGCGCTGATAGCTCTGGCCGGATATCTGTCGGGATGGCTTCAGCACTATATATCCGGTTTTATTCCGGTTTCGATGGCGGTTTTCGGTTTTCTGGTCGGCGTATCCTACTTTATGAAGGTTCAGACATCAAAAAAGTGGGGTATGACGACGCAGGTCGCGGCGATCGTAACCTTCATACTCGGGCTCATGATCCGTTTCGGTCTGGAGAACTATGCGGTATTTATAGGAGTCTTGATGATAATACTGCTGGAGATAAAACCGAGACTCAAAAAGATCGAGTCGCATATCTCCGCCACCGATACTGACGCCGTAGTTCTCCTGCTTGCCATGAGCTTCGTGGTTCTACCTATGCTGCCCGACAAAATGATAGGCCCCTACAATCTATTCAACCCCTACAAAACATGGCTGATGGCGGTTATAATCGCCGGAATCTCTTTTGTCGGATATGTCGCCATCAAAGTGCTGGGTCAGAAGCATGGAGTGTTTCTGACCGGTGCGGCCGGGGGGCTCATATCTTCTACGGCTGTCTCGATATCGCTCTCCGAGATGTTTCAAAAGAGGTTCGACCTTCTGAACAACTACGCCGGAGGCATAGCTATAGCCTGCACATTCATGTACTTCAGGGTCCTTTTCGAAGCGTTCGTCATCCATCCGCAGCTGGCACTGAGACTGGCACCCGCCTACCTCGGTGCCGCCGTATCGGGGCTGCTTTTCAGCTACTACCTCTATATCCATGCAAGGAGTGCGAAGATCAGCATCGAGAGCTCCGCCATAACGAAAAACCCGCTGCAGCTCAGCGAAGCAATAAAGTTCGGTATCCTCTTCGGCATAATATACGGCGCCATAGCTTTCGTGCAGACACGCTACGGAGACATCGGGGTCTATATCGTCTCGCTCTTTTCGGGAATCACCGATGTCGATGCGATCACCCTCTCTCTGAGCCAGCTTTCGGTAGATAACAAGCTCGCACAAACAGCCGCCATGAACGGCATTGTCATAGCCTCCGTCACGAACTCCATAGTCAAACTGGGTATCGTCTACTGGATCGGAGGGGTGAAGCTGGGATGGAGGCTGGCGCAGTTTTTTCTTCTGACTCTGGGGATAATGCTGGCGGGACTGTTCGTTTCGGAACGGCTCCTCTTCTGATCTTATCCGGCCGACTTTTTTACTTGACATCGACTCTTCAAAGGCATATAATCGATATATAATACGGAAAGGCAAAAAAGGGCAAAAAAGAGAAAAAAAGAAGAAGTATAGAGCTGCCCGAAGCGTCATAATATGGTTAGAAAAGTTTTTAAAAAAAAGCGTAAAAACGGCAAAATAGATGCGTTCATAGAGAAGTACAAGATTCCGAGGGAGTTTCTTTCGGTCAACCGCAAATCGGTGACGAAAGCTCTGCTTGTGGGGATTTTTATAGCCTTCATTCCGATGCCGTTTCAGATGCTCGCCGTACTGGCGGTGACGCCTTTCATCAGGTTCAACATACCTATCGCGATATCGATGGTGTGGCTCTCGAACCCTTTTACGATGCCGCCCATGTACTATATGGAGTATCTTACCGGTACATGGCTTCTGGGTATGGAGCCGCTGCACGACGTAGAGATGACGATGGAGTGGTTCCAGTCGCATCTTGACGATATATTCATACCCCTTTATGTCGGAACGTTCTTCTATTCGATAACTGTTTCGGTATCGGTCTATTTTCTGGTGAACTGGCTCTGGATACGCTCCGTAAACCGTGAAAGAAGGCTCAGGAAAGAGCCCTGAAGATAGCTTTGCCGAAACATAACATATAAAATGTACGATCAATTGGCAGTGAAGGGGCTGTGATGAAAATATTTCCTGTTCATAATGAAGAAGATTACGAAAGAGCACTTGAAATTGTGGAAGAGCTGATAGATGCCGAACCTGCAACGGAGGAGTTCGATATGCTTGAGGTATGGACAACCCTTATAGAAAGCTATGAAACCAGACATCATAAGATTGACCTGCCCGATCCCATTGAAGCTATTAAATTCCGAATGGAACAGGAGGGATTGAAAGAGAAAGATTTGGCGTAGATACAGGGTGGGCAGGTCGAGAGCCTCGGAACTGCTCAACCGCAAGCGACGACTTACTGTAGATATGATCAGAAAGCTTCATACCCACCTGAAAATTCCTTTCGAAATCCGCTGGGAGAGTATCGTACCGTTTGAGTTCAGCTCCTTGTGTGAGACCATCTATTCTCTAATCTCAAGCAGTACTAAGACAACGCTCTGCAGGGGGTTGCCGTTGTCGTCGCTCATCATCAAAAACCGGTTATCCTCGACGTGTGTCAACCCTTCGAAGTTGTCGAGATTCCAGCCATCTTCGCTCCTTAGTTCGGCAAGCCGTTTTACACTGCCCCTTTCGGGGTTTAGAAGCGACAGCGTTGTTACCCTGTCGCGAAAAATGGGGTCGAAATCTCGCTCGAGTATCAGTATGTTCCCCTTTTTCGTCAGTGCCATTGTGGTAAGAGAACCGTTGGCCGCCATCTCGAACCTGATATTTTTACCGTAGATCGTATGTTTTTTGCGATCCTCTTTTTTCAAAGCGATTTCAGGTGCGCTCAAAATCCCGAAATCGGGATGGAAAACCACCGCTTCGAGCATCTTGTTCTTTCCGCGGTAGTTCGATCTTTTTCTCAAAGGTTTCGGAAGTTCAACTTTTCGGATCATCCTGCCGTAGGTATCGAACAGCGCGATCCTCGGCCTGCGTTCGAAAGATACGATCAGCCCCTTGTCGAGAATATCGAGCCCTTCGGCATCACGCATCTTTTTACCTTTTAACGGTTTTCCGTTTTTCCCTTGCAGCTCTTCTAACCTGACGATTTCAAGAGCTTTGATCCTCTTTTTCCCGATTTTCGCTCTCATCACATATAGCAGTCCGTTGTCGCTGACACCGTATAGCAGCCCGTTTCTACTGTCGTAGGTTATGTCGGAGATACCTGAAAAATCGGCCCGCTCTTTCGGTGACGCTGCTAACTCTTTCGCATCCAGAATCTTGACGTCTCCTAACTCCGTGTACCTTTGCGATGCCAAAGGCCACTCTTCAAGTACGGCCCCGTTCAGCGCGGCGGTCAGTAGCAGCGGCAGTGTAAATCCGAATTTTTTCATGAGTCTATCATATCGGAAATATCTCTAAAGTAATCTTGACTCTTTTTCTGACCGGGAGATCCGTGCCGATTTTTTGTGCTGCGGCTTATTGCCATTTTCGGCGAAAGGCTATACAATAGTGGTAAAAAATGGAAGGTTGGAAAATGGACACCCAGCAAAAAGAGTACGAGAAGATGAAAGGTGAGATAGAGACCGAAATCAGAGCCATATTCAAAGCCAATATGAAAATTTTCGACTGGGATATTCCCGAAAATGACGAGCGCAAATCGGCACGGCTCATCATTACGGCGATGGAGGAGGCGATAGAGCGTCTAAAAGATGAGGTGGAAGCCGGAAAGTACGACAACTATTAGGAGAGAAGATGAAGAGAGAGAATTGGCTCAAAGGGGTAGAAGCATTCCGTTCCGTACACTTCAAAAAGCATGAGAAAGATTTTCTTCAGCTCGTAGAGAAGGGGCAGAACCCAAAAGCGCTCTTTATAGGTTGCAGCGACTCCAGGGTCCTTCCAAACCTCATCACCTCTACCGGGCCGGGCGATCTTTTCGTGGTCAGAAATGTCGGTAACTTCGTCCCCCCCTTCAAGCCCGACAACGATTTTCACGCCACTGCCGCCGGTATAGAATATGCGGTAAACCACCTGCAGGTTGGGGAGATAATAGTCTGCGGCCACAGCGACTGCGGGGCCTGCAAGGCGCTCTACGAAGACCACAGCGCTCATAAAGAGGATATGATACATACGATAAAGTGGTTAGAGCTGGGTATGCCCGCCAAAGAGCTCGCACTAAAGAGCGTGGCGGACGGAAACGGCTCAGAGCTGCAGGAAGCGACCGAAAAGTTTTCAGTCATTTTCCAGCTGCAGAATCTTCTCACTTACCCCAATATCCGCAAAAAGGTCGATGCCGGAGAGCTCTTTCTCCACGGGTGGTACTACCGCCTGCAGAGCGGAGAGGTTGAGTATTACGATCCCGACGAGCACGCCTTCTTTCCTCTCGAGGGGCCTAAAGAGGGATGAAGATAGCCGTTGTAGGCGCCGGAGGGGTGGGCGGTTTCGTAGCAGCGATGCTCTCACGTTCCGGCGAATATGTAACTGTAATAGCCCGAAACAGCCAGAAAGAGGCTATAGAGCGAAACGGTATAGTTGTGCGGATAGGGGGTGAAAGCCTGCTTGCCGCCCCCTCAAAAGTGACGGACGACCCCTCCAGCCTTTGCGAAACCTTCGATGCCGTGCTATTCTGCACCAAAGGGTACGATCTCGAGTCGGCCGCGGCTTCGGTAAAGAGCATGGTTGATGAACGGACCCTCCTGGTCACTCTCGGAAACGGTGTGTCGAATGCGCGGACAGTAGAGCGAATCTACCCCGGCAACGAAGTTGCAAACGGTGCAATATACATAGTTTCGCACCTTAAAGAGCCGGGCTGCATAGAGGTAAAAGGGAAGGGTGCCTACATAGTGATCGGTATGGACTCGAAGATGCCAAAGTCTGTCAAAAAGCTTGCCGAAACCCTTCAGAAGGCGGGTATAAAGACAAAATCGAGCAGCGAGATAACGACAGAGGTGTGGAAAAAGTTTCTGCTCATAAGCGCGATGGCCACACTTACGAGCTGCCATGACGAACCGATGGGTGCGGTGTTGAAGGAGCATGGAAACGAACTCGACCGGATTCTTCAAGAGATCGCGGCGGTTGGAGTAGCGGAGGGCGCGAAACTGGATGAAGGCGATATAGAGAGGGTCAGGGAGCAGGTAGCGAAGGTTCCGTACGATTCACCCACCTCCATGTGGCTCGACTTTAGATCAGGCAAAAGGAGCGAACTCGAAGAGCTGAGCGGCTATGTAGTCAAAAAGGGTGCCGAGTACGGTATAGCCGTGCCTCTGATGCAGAAGTGCTACGAGGAGCTCAAAAGCAGATGATGACACCGCCGCACATTTTCGGCACGGGTGCGGAGCTGTTGCCGAATATCGTCGTAATAGCGGCCACTCTCGCCGTAACGGCGCTGCTCTTCTCCAAGCCGGTCGAGAAGAGCGGCTGGTGGGCCGCCACAGCCGTACCTCTCGCTTCCATCATCGGGAGCGGTTTTCTGGTGGTCGCGCCGATACTCCAGATGAGTACGGGGCGTATGGCCGCCGCGGCGATGCTTCTGCTGGTAACCCTGGCATATATGATCGGCTCCGCGATACGATTCAATATCCGATATGTGGAGCCGAAACTGGCTGCAAATACTCTCCATAGAGCTCCCTATGCGCTCGAGACTCTCTCCCAGTGGGCACTGGCGTTTGCTTATGTGGTGTCTGTAACCTACTATCTTACGCTCTTTGGAGATTTTCTGCTCAGAGGAGCGGGTATGGTCGATCCTATGCTCTCAAAGAGCGTAACGTCGGCGGTCATTCTGTTCATAGCGTTCTACGGGCAGCATAGGGGGTTCAACTTTCTGGGGCGCTTCGAAGCCGTGAAACTCGGCATTATAGCGGGGCTGCTGGCGGGTCTGGTTTTTGGAAATACCGAAGCGATACTACACGGGGTATGGGAACTGCCGGCTTCAGATGTGAAGCCGGGCTGGCACGAGATGCAGATGGTGCTCGGAATGTTGATCGTGGTGCAGGGTTTCGAGACCTCCAGATATCTGGGAGAGAGGTTCCCCCCGCAGCTTAGAATCCGGACGATGCGGTATGCGCAGTGGATATCGGGCGGAATATATGTGGTCTATATAGCTCTTATGCTCTACTATTTCAAATATCCGCTCCCGACCGAAGGGCAGGATACCGCCATAATAACACTTTCACACCATATAGCCACTATTCTGCCCATTATGCTTGTGGTGCTTGCACTTATAGCGCAGTTCGATGCCGCCGTAGCGGATGCGCAGGGAGGCAGCGGTCTTCTGAGCGAGCTGAGCAAAAAGAGAATCTCCGCCGGTATGGGGTACATACTGATAGCCGCCGGAGGCCTGCTCATAGTCTGGACCTCCAACGTATTTGAAGTGATCGTCTACGCTTCCAAATCGTTTGCCGTCTACTACGCCCTGCAAAGCTGCGTGGCGGCCCTTACCGCACTCAAACATGAAGATATACCTCACAGGTTCATGAAGTTTTTCGGTTTTTCGCTCGTCGCTTCGGCAGCGCTCTCCGTCGTGATTTTCGGAATCCCGGCCGGAGGCTGATACCGAATCCAAATAAAAAGAGAACGAAGCACTCGGTCGACACCGCAGCGAGACTTGCGGGAGCGAGTCGAACGAAAGCCGGCCGAAAATCGCGCAGCGGAGCTGGGAGAAGCGTATAGCGAAAGTAAACTGCTTTACTTTCGCAGCTTCGCACGACGCTGCGTATATGCCGAAGGCATAGTAGACGTCCGTTTACGATTTTCAGGCTTACGTCGATGTCCCGAAGGGCGCGAAGCACTCGTCGAGCGAGGATGACGGCCGAGTGCATCGGTCTCATTTGGAATCGGTATAAAAGGCCCCTTTCAATCTCTCCATCGCATCTTTCAGTTTCGCTCTAGAGCAGGCGATGTTGAGCCGCATGAAGCCGCTGCCGCCCCTGCCGAAACTTATACCCGTATTGAGACCAAGTCTTGCTCTTTTTATGAAAAAGCTCTCCAGCTCTCTGTCGCTCATACCGAGTCTTC
>JALWMA010000045.1:12104-16548 GCA_027081015.1 Campylobacterales bacterium
GAGCAGGCGATGTTGAGCCGCATGAAGCCGCTGCCGCCCCTGCCGAAACTTATACCCGTATTGAGACCAAGTCTTGCTCTTTTTATGAAAAAGCTCTCCAGCTCTCTGTCGCTCATACCGAGTCTTCTGCAGTCGAGCCACATCAGAAACGTCGCCTCCGGTCTCAAAGCTTCTATCTGCGGAAGAGTCTCTTTTAGGTACGACGTTACGTAATCGATATTTCCCTCGAGGTACTCAAGAAGCTCTTCGAGCCACTCTTCGCCCCCCTCATACGCCGCCATGAGCGCCTCGATGCCGAAAACGTTTCCCATCGTCAAGTCGTACCTTTTGAGCTCCAGTTCGAAGCGGCGCCTCAGAGAGTCGTTTTCTATTATCGCGTATGCGGTGTTCAGCCCCGCTATATTGAAGGTTTTCGACGGGGCGTTGAGCGTTACTGTGATTGCCGAAACCTCTCTGGAGATCTTCGCCGTCGGTGTATGGCTGTTTGGAGCGTATACGATATCGGCATGAACCTCGTCGCTGACGATAATCAGACCCTCTTCGAGGCATATTTGGGTCATTTTTTGCAGTTCGTCCCGGCTCCATGCCCTCCCTACCGGGTTGTGCGGAGAGCAGAGGATAAAGAGCTTCGCCTCCTTGGCTTTTCTTCTAAAGTCGTCGAAGTCTATTTCGTATCGACCCTCTCTCAAAACGAGGGGGTTTTCCAGCAGTTTGCGCCCATGATTCCTGCCCAGCCTGAAGAAGGGGTGGTATACCGGAGGCTGGATCAGTACCCCTTCACCCTCCCTGGTGAGTGCCGATACCAGCAGGTTCAAAGCGGGCACCACGCCAGGTATCGGGACTATCGAATCTCTCTCTACGCTCCAGCCGTGCCTCTTTCGCATCCACATCTTTACGGCATCGAAAAACCTCTCGGGATAGACGGTGTAGCCGTAAATAGGATGGGCCGCCCTCTTTTTAAGGGCCTCTGTGATGCACTCGGCACTCGGCAGGTCCATATCGGCCACCCAGAGCGGCAGCAGATATTCCGAAGAGAACTTTTCGATGCGCCCGTCGTACTGCACACTGTATGTGCCGCTTCGATCGACCGGAGTATCGAACCGGGTCATCTCTTCTCCCAGACGCTCATCTGCGCTACGGAGTGCTGGAATTTTCTCGAAGTCTCCCTGATCACGAACTCCATATCGCGCAGCTCCACAAGCCTGAAGTGCGGCAGAAGATGCTCTTTGAGCCCCTCGATGGTCGTTACGGGCTCCCCGTCGCGTTTGAAGCCTCCGAGCCACCTATCTTTGGGTGTATACTCCTCCAGCCACGTATATGGGGAGCTGAGCACGAGGATGCCGCCGCCGTTTATGCGCTCCGTGATGTCGCGGAGGAATTTGGCCGGGTCGTAGAGGCGGTCTATCAGGTTGAAAGCGGTTACCAGGTCGTAGCCGGTGAAGATCGGTTTGAGGTTACAGGCGTCGGCCTGCCAGAAATCGACCCTCTCTGCTGCCTCTTCGAGGCGCTCGGGCAGCCTGGCCTCTTTGTATTCGACGAGATCCCCTTCGGTCGGTATAGTGTATCGTACGCTCTTTTCGGTGCGGATCTTCTCCGCCACGCCGATGAAGCGGGCGGAGAAGTCGAGCCCCGTGACCGCTTCGAACCGGGTAGCGAGCTCCAGGGTGCTGCGTCCGATCGCGCAGCCGACATCCAGGGCCCTTCGGCGCTCGATCCCCTCCGTAAACTCCAGGGCCGCTTCGGCACACCTCTGCGGGTAGTTTCCGACACCGAAGTAGCTCTCGCCCCACCCGAATTCGCAGTACTGGCTCACCTGCGCGTCCGACTCGTAGACGGCCGAACCGATCCTCTCTTCGTAGCCGCTTTCGACATACCTGAAGCCGGCATGCTGGAAGAAGTGGCGCCTGAAGGCGTAGCGCGAGCTTTTGAGCGCCTCGTTTCCGGTGCTTGCGAACGAGCCGCCCTTTATCAGGTTGTGGCGGCCGTCGTATGTGGGTGTCGTGAAGTCGTCGTATATCGGGTGCACCTCGAAACCCTCGAAAGGGTATATCGGAGTCTCGCTCCACTCCCATACGTTGCCGATCACGTCATGGAAGTCGCCGTGGCGAAACATTGTGACCGGGCAGGCCGACGCGTAGTGCTCGAGACCTATGTTGGCCGGCGCCCTCTCTCCCCACTCCGGCTGGTCGGCGACGCCGCACCGCGCATGAAGCAGAAACCACTCGTCCTCCGTCGGAAGGCGCACCCTTCTGCCCGTTTTTTCGCCAAGCCAGTTGCAGAAGGCTTTCGCCTCGTGGTAGTTGACGTCTACGGGCCAGTCCATAGGCATCTCGATGATCTCGGCGAGCGCCCTGTACCTGAAGCCCTCTTTGCCCTCTATCCAGAAGTGCGGATGTTTTGCCCTTTTGAAGTTTCGCCACGCAAGCCCCTCCTCTTCCCACCATCTGTCGTTTTCGTATCCTCCATCCTCTACGAACTTCATGAATTCGCCGTTGGTCACGAGGTATTTGGAGGCTTTGAAGTCCGGTATTTCGGCTTCGTGGCGGCCATATTCGTTGTCCCATCCGTAGTAGTCGCCGCTCCTCTTTTTGCCTACGACAACCTTGCCGCCCGAAACGGGAAGCAGGGTATTCTCCGGCGCATCGCCTAAGATTTCACACACAGCCCATTCGGGCAGCGGTTTTACGAGTGAGATATCTGTCTGTCGAATCAGGACCGAAGAGGTCTCTATATGTATGCGCTCATGCTCGATACCCATAAGAATGACCCACCATGGGGAGTCCCAGGTGATTGGAAGCTCGAGCGGAAGTGTCGATATGAGGCCGTCCACCATCTTCCTGACACTCTCTCTGTATCTGCGGGTCTTTTCGACGGAGGGCCAGTCGTAGTGCTCTTCGTTCAGGTCGTCCCAGCTCATCTCATCCACCCCGACGGCGAAGATAGACTCCAGAGCGGGGTCTATCCTCTCTTCGATCACCTTTGCGAGTACAAGCTTGTTTACATAAAAGACGGCGGTGTGGCCGAAGTAGAATATGTGCGGATGCCTCAGCGGCTCCGGGCGGTTGTAGAAGGCCTCGTCGCTTACAAGATGGTCGAAGAGCGACTCATATACGTCGCAGGTGTTGTGAAAGTAGCGGCGTATCTCTTCGCGCTTGGCTTCCGGGTCGCTGCCGTATAGTGACGGAATGCGTTCTATCTCTATCATCGTGTAGTCTCCGGTCTGTTCTTGCTCTTTCGCAGAAATGGAGCAGGTCTCTCTTTGTAGCTGCTCCCTGATAAACGGTATGCCGTATGGAGAAATGCAGAGGTGGAGCGGGTGCCGGCAATATGGTCTTTCGAAATCATCGACCCAGACCCTCCCCTTTTGCCTTGCGATTGTTCACTATTTTATCAAAATCGGGTACAATCACGCTTAAATATCACACGGCGGGAGGGCGGTTTGCACGAGTTGATCGACAACCTCGTAACATACGGGTACATAATTCTCTTTTTCTACTCGCTGGGCGGAGGGTTTTTCGCTCTGGCGGCCGCGGGGGTGCTCTCTTCGATGGGGAAGATGGATCTTACCGTGAGTGTGGCCGTCGCTTTCGTCTCCAACTTCATAGGCGACATGGCCCTGCTGCTATTTACGAGATTCAACAAGCATACGATGATGGAGTACCTCAAAAAGCATAGGCGGAAGCTCGCCTACTCGCATATCTTGATGAAAAAGTACGGCGCACTCGTCATATTTCTGCAGAAGTATATATACGGCGTAAAGACACTGGTACCGATAGCGATAGGCCTTACCCGCTACGATACGGCGAAATTCGCCGTCTTGAACCTTCTGGCATCGGCGTTGTGGGCCGTAGTGGTGGGAGGGGCGAGCTATCTGGGCGGCAAAACGGTTCTCTCGCTTCTTGAAAGCGCCAGGCAGAACCCGTGGATAATGCCCCTTATCGGCATTCTGATCGTATCTGCCCTCGCATTCGTCATCTCCCGCGCGGTTCGAAAGTGAGGCAGACCGAGTTTATACAGTAGCGCAGTCCGGTAGGAGGGGGTCCGTCGGGGAATACGTGGCCGAGGTGCGCGTCGCAGGCCGCGCAGGTGACCTCCGTTCTGACCATCGCGTAGCTCCTGTCTTCGTGCTCTTCGACCGCTTCATCCGATACGGGTCTGCTGAAACTGGGCCACCCGGTTCCCGAATCGTATTTATCTTCGCTATCAAATAGCGGCGCGTTGCAGCATACACACCTGTAGACCCCGTCGCCCTTGAAGTCGTAGTACTCCCCGGTAAAAGCCCTCTCGGTCCCTTTGCGGCGGCATACCTCGAACTGTATTGGGGTGAGCTGCTCTCTCCACTCCTCTTCGCTCTTGACGATCTTGCCCATTATGAAATCCTTCCATATCTATACTTCTATACTGATGTTACGCAAATTCCGGGCAAAGCCCGTAATTTGGCAGG
>JALWMA010000045.1:16648-19606 GCA_027081015.1 Campylobacterales bacterium
CGCAAAAATGTTAAATAGAGAAATTTTTTCGTAATACTCCTGTAATTTTTGTTTCGTCAAAGAATAGAAGAGTAAAATTACACTATTGAAAGGCGCCTCTAAAAAATCTGAGCGAATGGTGAAGGCGGATTTTTTTGAGGTGCCTCAAAGATTCAAAAACGGGAAAAGGTACAATGACACCTAAGGGACTCGACCAACTTGGACTTGAGAATATAGGTAAGGTTTTCTACAACCTTGATTACGACGAGGTGATTCGACACACTTTGGAACGAGGTGAGGCGAAGCTGACAAAAAGCGGCGCAACTACGGTCGATACGGGAATCTTCACCGGTCGAAGCCCGAAAGACAAATACTTTGTCAAACAGCCTCCGAGTGAGAAGTATATAGCCTGGGGCGATATAAACCAGCCCATCTCGAAAGAGATATACGATGAGCTCTTCGATATCACGAAAAAGGAGCTCTCCGGAAAAGATCTCTATATAACGGATGTATATGTCGGAGCGAGTCCTACAAGCCGGCGTTCCATCCGTTTCGTCAGCGAGATCGCGTGGCAGGCCCACTTTGTCAAAAATATGTTTATACGCCCCTCCAAAGAGGATCTCGAAAACTTCACCCCCGACTTCACCCTATACAACGCATGCCAGGTAACGAACAAAAAGTGGAAAGAGCACGGTCTCAACTCGGAAGTGTTCGTCGTATTCAACATCGAAGAGAATACGGCGATCATAGGCGGCACATGGTACGGCGGCGAGATGAAAAAGGGTATCTTCACGATGATGAACTACTGGCTGCCGCTCGAAAACAAGCTCCCGATGCACTGTTCGGCGAATATCGGCAAAGATGACGACGTGGCCCTCTTTTTCGGCCTAAGCGGTACCGGAAAGACCACTCTCTCCACAGATCCCAACCGACGTCTCATTGGCGACGACGAACACGGATGGGACGAGAACGGGGTCTTCAATTTCGAAGGGGGCTGCTACGCGAAGGTGATAAACCTCGACGCCTCCAGCGAGCCGGAGATATACAAGGCGATCAGAAAGGGTGCGCTTCTTGAAAATGTCGTGGTCGATGAAGAGGGGAACGTAGACTACACCGACGGAAGCAAAACCGAGAATACGAGGGTGAGCTACCCGATCGAGCATATCGAAAACCACGAGTGCACGTTGATGGGCGGCCACCCCAAAAACATCATATTCCTCTCTGCCGACGCTTTCGGAGTCCTGCCTCCTGTAAGCAAACTGACCAAAGAGCAGGCGATGTACTACTTCCTTAGCGGCTACACGGCGAAGGTGGCCGGTACCGAGCGTGGAATCACGGAGCCGGTAGCGACGTTCAGCGCCTGTTTCGGAGAGGCCTTCTTGCCCCTGCACCCGACGGTCTATGCCAAACTTCTCGGCGAGAAGATAGACGAGCACAATGTAAACGTATACCTCGTAAATACCGGCTGGACGGGTGGTCCCTACGGTGTGGGACACAGAATGAGCATCAAAGATACGCGCGGCTGCATAAACGCGATTCTGAGCGGTGCGATCAACGAGAGTGAGTTCGATACACTCCCCATTTTCAATCT
This sequence comes from Campylobacterales bacterium, assembly GCA_027081015.1. Classification (GTDB taxonomy): domain Bacteria; phylum Campylobacterota; class Campylobacteria; order Campylobacterales; family Hydrogenimonadaceae; genus Hydrogenimonas. The sequence continues at coordinate 18,219 of JALWMA010000045.1, forward strand.
GCAGATACCCAAAACACTCGATGGTGTTAATAACGAAGTTCTAAATCCGATGAATACGTGGAGAGATAGAGACGCCTATATGGAGAGTCTCAAAAAGCTCGGTTCGATGTTTAGGGAGAACTTCCACCGCTACGACGATGCCAGTGCGGAGTTCGACTTCTCGGCCGCGGGCCCTCAGCTCTGATGCCCCTTAGCGCCCATAAGGGGCGCAAACCCTCATATGAAGCGGAACGAACAGCGTAAAACCGTTCTTGTAACCGGTGCCTCGAGCGGCATCGGTTACCACTCCATCCACGCCCTCGAAAAGAGCGGTTTCCGTGTAATCGCTTCCGTGCGCAAAGCTGAAGATATGCAGAGGCTTCAGAGCGAAGGTTTCGAAACTATTCAGATCGATCTTGACGACTCGACTTCGATAAAAGAGGCTGCACAAAAGGTTCACGACCTTACCGGCGGCAGACTCTATGCCCTCTTCAACAACGCCGCTTACGGCCAGCCCGGAGCCGTGGAGGATCTCGGCCGCGACGCTCTCAGGGCGCAATTCGAGACCAACCTCTTCGGTACCCACGAACTTACAAAAGAGCTCCTACCCATGATGGTGGAAGCGGGCGAGGGGAGGATAGTACAGAACTCGTCCGTTTTGGGGTTTATAGCTCTAAGATATAGAGGAGCGTACAACGCCTCCAAAGCGGCACTGGAGGCTTTGAGCGATACGATGCGCATGGAGCTCGAAGGCACCGGCGTATATGTCAGCATAATCGAGCCCGGCCCGATACGGAGCCGCTTCAGGCAGAACGCCCTAAAGAAGTTTCTCGAAAATATAGATATGAAAAAGAGCCGTCTGCACGAGTCATACGAAGTCAAGCTTCGGCAGCTCGAAAGCGATGTCGACGCCCCGTTCACCCTGGGGCCCGAAGCGGTGAGCAGGGCGCTTCTTCATGCGCTCGAGAGCCCGAAACCGAGGGTGCGCTACCGCGTGACGGTGCCTACGCACCTCTTCTACCGGCTGAAAAAGGTGTTGCCCGACAGAGCTATGGATGCGCTTTTAAAAATGGTGGAGTAGTCCAGTCATGTATTTCGCGGCCGGTGGGTTGCAGGGGTGTGCACCCTTGCCGAATTGCGGGTTCTGCCCGCAATTCACGTTTGGGCTATATACTCTCCCACAGACCCAGATGTCGGATGACGGCCTTTATATCGAAGTTGAAAAAGAGCATCTTGTCGTCGTGCTCTTCGTAAAGAAGGACGTAGATTTTGCCGGATGTCTCGTTGTAGTAGGGATCGCTTAGGAAGAATCGGTCGCGCTTGGTACTGATGTAGCGCAGAAACGAGCGGCGGTTCATCCCCTGTTTCGCTTCGTTTACATGATCTTTGTAGATGTTCGGAGACTCCTG
>JALWMA010000046.1:0-1425 GCA_027081015.1 Campylobacterales bacterium
TTTCCGGCTCCGCTCAAAAAGTTGAGAGATAGCGGCGCACAGGTCGCCTTCTTCATGCCCTTTTTGAAGTTCCCGCTCAGAAACTACATCAACCTGAGAAACCACAGAAAGATATTGATCTTCGACGGCGTCTCGATGTTCACGGGCGGCATGAACCTCTCCGGCGAGTACTTCTCGAAAGATGAGAGCTCGGTCCTCTATACCGATTTTCTCTGCCGTATCGAGGGGTTGGCCACGCACTTCTACGCGCAGATATTCGCTATGGACTGGGCCTTTGCGACAAACGGCGCCCCGCTCGTTCCGGAGCCGGTTTCCTGCAGCCCGGGCTCGGCATCCATACAGGTGATCCCTTCGGGGCCCGACACCCCCACGGAGGCCCTGGTCGAAGCTCTTTTGAGCCTGATATACTCCGCCTCCCGGCAGATAAAGATAGTGACCCCCTACTTCGTACCCAACGAAGATTTCATGCAGGCTCTGGTCATAGCCCTTCACAGGGGGGTAAAGGTTACGGTTATAGTGCCCGAGCACTCCGACCACAAGATCTCGGATATCGGAAGGGGAAGCTACCTTCGGGAACTCAGCTCGAAAGGGGGCGATGTGCTTCTGCACAGGGGGAAAGTGCTCCATGCCAAGGCGATACTCTTTGATGAGAGCTGCGCAAGCATCGGGTCCGTAAACTTCGACAACAGGAGCCTCTTTTACAACTTCGAGGCAGTGAGCTTCATCTACTCGAAAGATGAGATAGGGCGGATAGAGCGGTGGATGGATGCCGTTTCGGCCGACTGCATCCCGTACAGGGCGCCCGAAAAGCTCTTTACGATCCATACGGAGAACTTTATGCGGATTCTAGCTCCGCTGGTATAATCGAGTCATGTTTAAAAGCGAAAAAGGGTCATTCGGGTTTTTGTGCTGGAACATACAGAAGCGCTCTTTGAGGGCGGAGTTCCAGCGCGAGTTTTCACACCTTTTGAAGATCTATCCGAGCGATCTGATCGCACTTCAGGAGGTCAAGATAGCCGAGACGGGAGTACCTGCCCACTTCGAGCACTTCGGCCATGCGCTAAGCTGCAACTTCGTTCGCAACCGTCACATGTTCGGTGTGATGACACTCTCGAAACTCCCCATTGCGGAAAAGAGAGCGTTTACAACAATGGTGCGCGAAGCCGGAGTGGCTACAAAAAAGAGTGCGCTGCTGAGCCTCCATAAGCTGGACGGGGGCAGAAACCTGGCACTTTTGAACCTGCATGCGATAAATTTCGTTCCACATAGACTCTTTGCAAAAGAGCTCGATAGGATAACCGAACTTATAGAGAGCGTGAAAGAGGAGAGTTTCATAGTCGCCGGAGATTTCAACGCATGGAGCCCGAAAAGACAGAAGTCGATCGAGAAGGCGATGGAGAGCTCGGAGCTTATACGGCTCAGACC
>JALWMA010000046.1:1525-19309 GCA_027081015.1 Campylobacterales bacterium
CGGCGGCCGTAATGTTGTAGAGGTTGAAAAACCCCTGCAGGGATGTCTCGAACGGCACAACCCTCTCGAAATGTTTGAGCACCCCGCTCACTCCTCCGCCCAGAGTGTAGGCCATGATCTTGTATGTCGCGGGGTTCTCTATGCCGTAACTGAAAGCGTTTTTCGGGTTGAACTTCAAAATCTCTTCATCGCGGTTTATCAGTTTTCTGGCGCTGTCTTGGAAAAAACTGCTCTTTACGGCCCTGTAAGCCTCTATGGAGCCGTGATAGTCCAGATGGTCGCTTGTTATATTGGTATGGATTTTTAGAGAGAAGTCGATCCCGCCTATGCGATCCTGGTCTATAGCATGGGAGCTCACCTCCATCGCGAAAAATTCGCACCCCCTCTTTGCGGCCTCGTACATGTGTGAGAGTGTAGCGAGAGTCGATGGTGTCGTCAGGCTTTTTCCCTCCAGCCTCTCGTCGTTTACGAAAAGGCCCCTCGTCCCCTGAAGTGCGGCACCGTAGCCGAGATCGAGCAGTATCGAGTAGATCGCCGCCGCGGTCGTCGTCTTTCCGTTCGTGCCGGTTACACCTACGACCTCCATTTTATCGAGTCCGAGAGCGGCGTAGAGTTCGCCGGCTCTTATGCTTCCGGCTCCTTTGGAGAGGGCCTCTTTTTCGTATATTTCGTTCTGTTTCGTGACAAGAAAGAGGAGGCCGGCGCCGGCCTCCCTGCTGTCATCCGTAACGCGGCCTATTTCGCCGCCGAAATCGACAGTCACCCTCAGCCCTTGATCTTTTCGATCAGGTCCTGAATCTTCTCTTCCGTCGGGTAGGCGACCGCGGCACCTTCGATGTAGCGCATCGCCATCTCGTTGAAGCCGTTATCCACCAGCTGCTGCAGGAAATCGAGCAGATCCTCTTTTTCCGTTATGACGACCTTTGTAGAGAACATAATGTCTTCAAAAGCTCTTTTGAATCCGCCGCGCCGTGAAACGAGCTCTTTGAAATCACCGTATGAGATACCGTCTGCAGTCTCGTCCCGTACAAAGAGGTTTCCTTCGAGAAGGTCCGAAATCTTCTCCAGTGCGTCATCGAGTGATGAGATCATCTCTTCGATGATCTGCTCCGCCTCCTCCTGACCCTCCTCTTTGAGCACCTGATAGTACTCGAAGAGGGCCTGAGCCTCTTCGTCGTTCTCGAGAGCTATATCACTGAGAATCGCGCCGATCCTGGCCTCTTCCAGTTCCGGGCACTCTTTAAGCAAAATTCCGTACATCCTCAGCGCTTCGTCGTAGTCGCCTCTATAAAAGAGGTTCTCGGCACGATCCAGAATTTTTCTATTCTCTTTATTGCTCATCATTTCCTTATTCCATCTTGTCCCACTGCCCTTCCAGGCCGACAGGGACATTTATAACTTCGATTTCCGGGTGTATATCCATGCGCATCTGCCTCTCGACACCGTATTTTATGGTGCTTCCGCTGCTTGCGCACCCTATGCATGCACCCTGCAGCTGAACGTAAACTTTTCCGTTCTTTACGCCGAGCAGCTTGATGTCTCCGCCGTCGAGCGCCAGCGAAGGGCGCACTTTTTCGATCACGTTCTCAACTGCCGGGTAAAGATCTTCATCACTAAACGGTATCATATCTATCGTCCTAAAATCGTAATCGTATAGTGAATCTATAATATCAAAAAAGCGAAGTTTTTACAACCGGATCGTGAAGTGGTTGATTCGGTTTAGGAGAGATTAAACTCGGGGCCGCAGCCCCGAAGCGGTAAACTATACCAGTTCTATGATCGCCATTTCGGCGGAATCGCCGCGTCTTTGGCGAGTCTTGATAATCCTCGTATAGCCGCCGTTTCTTTCGGCGTATTTGGGAGCTATCTCCTCCACCAGTTTCTTGGTGGCGGCTTTGTCCTGAAGCTTTGCAAAAACTGCGCGGTGAGCGTTGAAGTCACCCGCTTTTGCACGCGTCACGAGCTTCTCGAAAACGCTTCTCAGACTCTTCGCTTTGGCCAGAGTGGTCTCGATACGGCCATTCTGAACCAGGGCGATTGAGAGGTTTTTAAGAAGTGCGGCGCGATGAGCTGATGTACGGCTCAGTTTTCGATATCCATGTCGATGTCTCATCGTCTATCCTTCATTCTTGTTTTTTTCTTGCTCGATCTTCTTCCTGAGCTGCTTTTCAGCATCTTCATCGAGCTTGGTTCCGGCCGGGAAGCCGACCTCTTCCAGCTTCTCCTTGATCTCTTCGAGAGACTTTTTGCCAAGATTCTTTATCTCTTTGAGTTCATTCTCACTCATTAGCGCCAGTTCACCGATAAATTTGAGCCCCGCACGCTCGAGAGAGTTGAAGCTCCTCGCGCTGAGCCCCAGAGACTCGAGCCCCTGCATCAACTGCTTGACTATCGGACTCTCGGAAGCCGCGGAGCTCTCCTCGGCGGCTACGTCGATATCGAGAATGTTGTTGAAGACCGACATCTGCCTGTACATGACCTCTATCGTATTCTTGAAAGCGGTCACGGCATCGATCTGCCCGTCGGTTTCGATATCGAATACGATCTTCTCGTAGTTTGGATTGTCCTCTACGAGCATGTTTTCGATCGTATAGTTGGCCGCCCTTACCGGTGTGAAGAAGGCATCGAGGCTGATGTACCCTTCGGGCAGGGAGTCGCGCAGATCTTCACTCGGTACGTAGCCGATACCTTGATGTATCAGCAGCGAGAAGTTAAGCTCCGCATCTTCGTTCAGCGTCGCAAGGAAACCGTCGGGAGTCACGACCTCCACCTGGTCGTTGCTCAGATCCGACCCCTTTATCTCTACGGGGCCGGTGAAGCTGTAGCTCACTTCGGCTTTTTTCTCGTCGCCTTTAAGCTTGAAGCGCAGATTTTTGAGGTTGATGATAAATACGGCAACATCCTCAAGCATTCCGCGCACAGAGTCGAACTCGTGAGATGCCCCCTCTATCTTTACACCGATCGGAGCATACCCGATCGTACTTCCGAGAAGAAGTCGTCTGATCGGGTGGGCCAGTGAAACGGCGTAGCCCGTCTCGAACGGATATGCGGTGATGCGGACTCTGTTTGCACCGGTCTGCTCGATATTGACCTCGCTCGGCATAAAAGGTGACGTTTTAATTCTTTTCATGGGCAACTCGCTTTTAACTATTATTTGGAGTAAAGCTCGACTATCAAGCGCTCTTCTACGGGGATAACCACCTCTTCACGCTCCGGTATGCGTGTAAAGATGCCAAACAGCTTCGCCTCGTCGACATCGACCCACGGAGCTATGCCTGTCTGCTTCGTAAGCTCCATGGCGCGCTGTATCTGAGGGTTGTTTTTGCTCTTTTCGCGCACCTCTATCTTCTGACCCGGTTTTACACGGTATGACGGAATGTTTACACGCTTGCCGTCTACAAGAATATGACCGTGTGTCACGAGCTGCCTTGCAAAGGCGCGCGTAGTGGCGAATCCCATTCTGTAGACTACGTTGTCGAGTCTTCTCTCGAGGAGGGCAATCAGGTTTTCACCGGTGTTGCCTTCCATTCGGTTCGCATCTTTGAAGAGTCTTCTAAACTGCTTCTCGGCGACACCGTACATATATTTAGCCTTCTGTTTCTCACGAAGCTGAAGCCCGTACTGGCTGATCTTAGCCCTGCGCTGGCCGTGCTGACCCGGCGCATACGGTCTCTTGTCTATCGCGCTCTTCCCCGCGAGTCTTCTTTCGCCTTTGAGTCCGAGACTCACGCCAAGGCGACGTTCGATCTTTTCTACCGGTCCTCTATATCGTGCCATCTCTTCCCCTTATACTCGTCTTCGTTTGGGCGGTCTACACCCGTTGTGCGGCAGCGGTGTAATGTCTTTCAGGAACAGTACACGTATGCCTTCCGTGGCACCTACGCTCTTGACTGCGGTTTCGCGTCCGCTTCCGGGGCCCTGGACTTTAATTCCTACCTCTTTGATGCCGTGCTCTTTCGCTTTCGTCAAAGCATCTTCGACCGCCTGCTGCGCGGCATACGGAGTCGACTTTTTGCTCCCTTTGAAGCCGAGAGACCCGGCACTGCTCCATGAAATAACGTTACCGGCTTCGTCGGTAACCGTTATGACGGTGTTGTTGTATGTCGCACTGATGTAGACTACGCCTCGTGCTATATTCTTCTTTACAATCTTTTTTCTGGTCGCTTTTCTTTTCGCCACTGCCTACTCCTTACTTGCTTGCCGCGCCGACGGTTTTGCGCTTGCCCTTGCGGGTTCTCGCGTTTGTCTTGGTCTTCTGACCGCGTACAGGAAGGCCCCTTCTGTGGCGAAGTCCGCGATAGCTTCCGAGATCCATCAAAGATTTGATATCCATCGCCACCTTCTTCCTGAGATCCCCTTCAACCATATAGTTGTTCTGAATCTCGTTTCGGATCGCCGCGGCCTCCTCCTCGCTCAGCTCATGTACACGCTTGTCGTAACTGATACCGGTAGCATCGAGAATCTTTCTCGATGTTGTGAGCCCGATACCGTATATATATGTAAGCGCATACTCCAAACGTTTCTTTTTGGGTAGATCAACACCTGCAATACGTGCCATGCTTATCCTTGTCTCTGTTTATGTTTGGGATTTACGCAGATAACGCGAACAATGCCTTTTCTCTTTATGATCTTGCATTTGTCGCACATCTTCTTAACCGATGGTCTGACTTTCATTATTTGCTCCTTAATACGTTTCAACGGCAAAGCCGCCGAAACTACGCTAACGCTGAGTTCTCCTCAGCGGAGGGCTCACGCGCAGATAAACCGCGCTCTTTTGCTCCTTAATACGTTTCAACGGCAAAGCCGCCGAAACTACGCTAACGCTGAGTTCTCCTCAGCGGAGGGCTCACGCGCAGATAAACCGCGCTCTTTTGCCGACCTGGTATCTCTACACCGATACGCAGACTCAGTATCCGGTTTGACGTCAAGCCGGCCAGGCAGATACGGTTCGGATGATTTCGCCGCCGCTCACTCATCGCAAAAAAACCGCTCTATCTGCCCTGCCGGACAAACTTATGGCCAAAAACCGAAAGAGTCCGACAGACGAAAGTTCGAGGCCTAAATTCGACGCGCTTCTCGCTACGTATCACGCACTCAAACAGTTTGCGGTTTTGCACTAACAAATCCAATAACTGTATTGGAATCTGCCCCCGAATTAGGTTTGGCGAGCCAGAGCCAAACCGACCCTTGCATAAACAGTGCGATTTATGCAAAACTCCTTCACATAGATGGAAAAGGGGATGGAATTATATATTAAGCCAACTTACAGCTTACTTATATCTATACGTTATTCGGCCCTTGTCCAGGCTGTAGGGTGTCAGCTCGACCTTCACCCTGTCTCCGGGGAGGATCCTGATATAGTGCATACGCATCTTGCCGGCGATATGGCACAAAACAACATGCCCATTCTCGAGCTCTACACGAAACATCGCGTTGGGCAGAGCCTCTATAACCTTTCCGTCTATTTCGATCACATCATCTTTTGCCATTTTTCCTCCTTCTGTTACCGGGATACTCTAAGGTTTCGACAGTATCTCCGCTCTATTTCCGACTATAGCCACCGTATGTTCGTAATGGCTCCCTCGAAGTCCGTCTTCACAGACTACCGACCACTTGTCGTCCAGTATCTTCGGCGTTCCGTTCTTTTGACATATCATCGGCTCGAGGCAGAAGACCATGCCGTTTTTTATTTTCGGACCGCTCTTGGGTGAGCCGTGCTCGAGATAGTTGGGAATCTCTGGCTCTTCATGGGGTTTTCGGCCTATTCCGTGGCCGCAGAAGTTAAGCAGCGGTGTAAAGCCTCTCGATCGAATGAAATTTTCGAGCTCAAGGCTCAACTCCTTGAACCTCATCCCCGGCCTAATGATATCTATTGCGTGGTAGAGAGCATCTTTCGCACATGCGATCAGGCGCTGATCCTCCTCGCCGATACCCCCTATCGGGATCGTGACGGCGGCATCGCCGTACCACCCTTCGAGCTCGCTCCCTATATCGAGCCCCAGAATATCTCCCTCTTTCACTTCGGTATCGTCGGGAATTCCGTGAATTATAACTTCGTTCAAAGAGGTGCAGACGGCAGCCGGAAAACCGTAGAGACCCTTGAATGAAGGTTTTGCGCCCTTGGAGCGCAGAAACTCTTCACCCATTGCATCGATCTCTTTCAGCGTCATGCCCGGCTTGACGCTCTCTTTCAGGTACTCCAGCGTTTCGCCGACGATCCTGTTGGCACGTCTCAGCTTCTCTATCTCGTCCTGTTTGCGGATCGCTATCGCCATCTACAGGCCAACCGCGCTCAACGTTTCATATTTGCTCATATAGATCTGGGCTTCGATCTTTCTCATCGTGTCGAGCGCTACCTGAACGACAATGAGCACCGCGGTACCGCCGAAATAGAACGGCACACCCATGCTTTTAACCAGAATCCACGGCAGTGTAGATATGAGCGCCAGATAGATCGCTCCCCAGAAGGTGAGCCTGCTCGCCACTTCATTGAGAAATTCGGCCGTATGCTCTCCCGGCCTTACACCCGGGATGAAGCCCCCCTGTCTCTTCAGGTTGTCAGCAATGTCTTTGGCGTTGAAGACTATCGATGCATAGAAGTATGCAAAGAAGATGACGAACAGGAACATCAGGAAGTTGAAGGTATAGCTGTTCGGGTTCAGAAAATCGGAGATCTTCTGAACTATGGGATTCGTCGACGCCTGCAGTATCGTGGACGGGAACATCAGTATCGCCGATGCGAAGATGGGCGGGATAACCCCGCTCAGGTTCACCTTGATCGGAATGTAGTTCATCACCCGCTTCTTCTGATTCTGCATCATCACTTTTCTCGAATAGCTGACAGGTATGCGCCTTTCACCGAGCTCCACATATATGATGAAGCCGACGGTAAGAAGTATTATCACGAGTATCGCCAGCACCACAAGAAAATTTAGCTCTCCGGTATTGACGAGGTTTATGGTTCCGCCTATCGCTGACGGTATCGAAGAGACGATACCAGCGAAAATTATCAGCGATATTCCGTTTCCTACACCGCGCTGAGTAATCTGCTCGCCTATCCACATCAGCAGCATCGTGCCCGTAAGCATCGAAAAGGCCGCCATCACCACGAAAGATGTGGTGTCTATCATGATCGCGCTCTCGCCGCCCCTTCCGGTAAGGCTCTGAAGACCTATCGCGACACCCACCGCCTGCACAAGCGTGATTCCGATAGTGGCGTAACGGATAATCTGCATATATTTGGTCATTCCGTCGCGCTCTTTCTTCATCTTGCCCAGCTCCGGGAAGGTCGCCGCAAGAAGCTCCATGATAATAGAGGCCGTAATATATGGCATGATACCGAGAGAGATTATACTGAGCCGCTCAACGGCGTTACCGCTGAACATATTGAACATACCGAGGGCGTTGGAGGAATTTGAATCAAAGAACTCTTTGATAACATCTACGTTTACACCGGGAACCGGCACATATGCCAGTATCCGGTATGCCAGCAAAAATCCCAGTGTGATCAGGATCTTATTGACCAGTGATCTAGTCATTGCTATTTTCCGCTGGTGGTAATGTGCTCGTCTTTAATTTTCGCGGCGAGCTCTTTTGCACCCTTGCCGATCAATTTAACGCGCTTATGCTTGCCTTTGATTGAGTGGACCGTCAAAAGCGTCTCCATTGTGATCTCGCTCAACTCCGCTATCGCCGGCACTCTTTCGATATTGATTACATACGGCTTTTCTACGCGGGAGGTGAATCCTACCTTCGGCAGACGGCGCTGGATCGGCTGCTGTCCGCCTTCGAATCCGCGCTTGCGCTTGTAACCGGTTCTCGACTTCTGACCCTTGTTGCCGCGGGTAGCGGTTTTTCCCATTCCGCTCCCCTGGCCTCGTCCGACACGCTTGGAGCTCTTTGTGCTTCCCGGTGCTTTGGTTAGATTGTGAAGTGACATCGCTTATCCTTTGATTCGGCTCAGCGCTTCTACGGTAGCGCGAACCAGGTTGTTCGGGTTGTTTGAGCCCAGTGATTTGGTCAGGATATCCTTGATACCCGCCAGCTCGATAACAGGTCTTGCGGCCCCACCGGCGATAACACCCGTACCTTCACTGGCCGGTTTCAGAATTATGCGGCTCGCATTGTACTTGTGCTCTATGTCGTGCGCTATCGTAGAGCCCTTTATATTGACCTTTACAAGGTTTTTGAACGCCTCGTCTATTCCTTTGCGAATCGCATCGGGAACCTCTTTGGCCTTGCCCATTCCGAAACCGACCGTACCGTTGCGGTCTCCCACGACTACGAGTGCCGTAAACCTGAATCTGCGACCACCTTTCACGACTTTGGTCACGCGGCCGATATTGACGATAACCTCTTCGAAATCTTCTCTATTGATATTTTCCATCTCTATTACCTTTAGACCTGTATTCCGTTTTCGCGCAACGCTTCGGCAAAAGCGGCTACGACACCGTGGTAGATATAACCGTTGCGATCAAATACCGCTTTCTCGATGCCTTTCTCTTTCATCGCTTCGGCAACCGCCGCAGCAACCTTGGCCGCCGCCTCTTTGTTGGCTTTCAGACCCATTTTGCACCCGTCGGCAGCCGCCAGCGTAACGCCCGCGGTATCGTCGATCGCTTGTGCATAGATATGTTTGTTTGAGCGGAACACGGTAACGCGCGGCTTCTCGGCTGTTCCGAAAATCTTACCGCGAACACGGGCTTTGCGCTTCGCGCGCTGTACATTTTTCTTCATGAGTAGTGTTCTATTCATCTTAAACCCTTATTTACCTGTTTTACCGGCTTTGCGGAGAATCACTTCATCCACATACTTGACACCCTTGCCCTTGTAAGGCTCCGGCGGTCTGAACGCACGGATCTCCGCCGCAACCTGCCCGACTCTCTGCTTATCCTGCCCTTTGACGATAACGATATTCTTCTCTACCGCCACATCTATCCCTTCAGGGATCTCGTAGTTAACTGGATGGGAGAAGCCGAGCTGAAGCTCGAGCACTTTGCCCTTCACCGCGGCGCGGTATCCGACTCCGTTTATTTCGAGCCTCTTTTCGAACCCCTGCGTCAGGCCTGTTATGATATTCTGCGTCAGTGCACGGTAGGTGCCCCAGAACGCGCTGCTCGCCTTGTCTTCACCTTTTCGGTGGAAGATCACTTTATTGTCGGCGATCTCGACATCTACACGGCCGTATGTATCGAGACGCTTGGTATCTTTTCCTTTGGAAACGACAACTTCTGTACCCTCGACCTTTACCTCTACGCCGGCCGGGATATCAATCGGTTTCTTTCCTATACGTGACATTTTATTTCCTTACCAGATGCTGCATAGAACTTCGCCGCCGATTCCGCGCTTGTAGGCTTCATCGTTGGCGAGTACGCCCTGAGATGTACTTACGACAATAGTGCCGTATCCGTTTTTGAAGCGCTTGATCTCCTCTTTTCCCTTGTAGACACGGCGGCCCGGTTTGGAGATTCTCTTTACTTCGTTTATTACGCTTCTTCCCTCGTCGTCATACTTCAGCACGACGTTGATAGACTTTTTGCCATCGTTCTCTACCACTTTGTAGCTTTCGATGTACCCTTTTTCCTGCAATATCTTCATGATAGCTTCGACGATTTTCGAATAGAGAAGCGTCGTAACTTCCAGTCTTCGCATTGATGCGTTTCTAATGCGTGTCAATGAGTCTGCAATTAGATCGTTCACCATTGCCATCTCCTTACCAGCTTGATTTTTTGACGCCAGGAAGAAGACCTTCGCTAGCCATTTTGCGCAGACATATTCGGCAGATACCGAAATCCCTGTACACTGAGTGCGGTCGGCCGCAGATACTGCAGCGCGTATAGGCACGGACTTTAAACTTCGGTTTTCGCTGCTGCTTGGCAATCATCGATTTCTTAGCCATTTTGTCGTCCTTTCGCAAAAGGCATGCCGAGCTTTTCGAGAAGCGCGAATGCCGCTTTGTCGTTATCGGTAGTGGTCACTATCGTGATGTTCATTCCGTGGGTCTTGATGATGTTGTCATACTCCACTTCAGGGAACATCAGCTGCTCGTCGAGGCCGAAATTGTAGTTTCCGCGGCCGTCGAAGCCGTTTCTAGATACACCTCGGAAGTCCTTGACCCTCGGAAGGGCTATCGAGATCAGCTTGTCGAGGAAGTTGTACATCATCTTGCCCCGGAGCGTCACCTTAACGCCGACGGGCATGCCTTCGCGCACCTTGAAGCCGGCTACGGACTTTCTGGCCGGAACGATAACCGCCTTCTGGCCGGCTATGATCGTAATGGTATCGGCGATGTTCTGAACAACTTTGGTATCTTTGGCATCGCTTCCGCACCCTACGCTGATGACGATCTTCTCTATCGCGGGGATCATCATCGGGTTCTCTATTCCGAGCTCCTCTTTGAGGGTCGGCTTTATCTCTTCGTATCTCTCTTTCAATCTAAGCATATTATGCACCTTCCACTTTTCGTACATTGGAGATGTGAATAGGCATCTCTTTGTTCACGAATCCGCCTTCGGGGTTCTTTTCGCTGGGCTTGACCGCCTTTTTGGCGATCTTGCATCCGGCGACTATGACCGCATCTTTGGCCGGCAGCACACGGAGTACCTCCGCTCTCTTGCCCTTGTCGTCCCCGGCGATGATCTCTACCGTATCACCCTTTTTGATCTTGAATTTCTTAGCCATTACAGAACCTCCGGAGCGAGAGATACGATCTTCATGAAGTTCGCATAGCGCACTTCACGGCTGACCGGTCCGAATATACGCGTACCGATCGGCTCTTTTTTCGCATCGAGAATTACTGCGGCATTGTCGTCGAAGCGGATAAGAGATCCGTTTTCGCGCTGGATCTCTTTTTTGGTCCTGACTACAACCGCTTTTACAACCTGCCCTTTCTTCACCTTGCCGTTGGGAAGCGCCTTCTTGACGGAAGCGACGATCACGTCGCCTACGCTGGCGTATCTTCTCTTGCTTCCGCCCAGCACCTTGATACACATGATCTCTTTCGCGCCGCTGTTGTCAGCGACATTCAGTCTTGTGAAACTTTGAATCATGATCCGACTCCTGAGCTAACGATCTCTTTGAGGCGGAATGACTTGGTCTTGGAGATAGGTCTGCACTCGATCGCCGTAACCACATCACCCACTTTTGTCTGGTTCTTCTCGTCGTGTACGAGATATTTTTTGAATCTTTTGACCGTCTTGTGATATCTGGGGTGCATAACGCGTCGCTCTACCAGAACGGTCGCCGTCTTGTCACCCGCTTTCTTCACAACGGTTCCCTGAATAATACGTTTATGAGACGCCATTTTTAATCCTTATGCATTCTTCTGCGCGCTGATGGCGGTTTTGATGCGAGCGATATCTTTGCGAACCGCACGGATCTCGTTCGGGTTCGTAAGCTGCATCGTTTTTAGTTTGAGTCTCAGCTCAAACAGCTCCATCTTCTTCTCTTTCAACATCCCTTCAAGCTCTTGCAGGCTCTTCTCTTGAATCTCAGTATATTTCATTGCTTGCCTCTTGCGTTACAATTTTTGTTTTGAAAGGGAGTTTGTGCATCGCGAGCGTAAGCGCTTCGCGAGCGAGCTTCTCTTCTACACCGGCCATCTCGTAAATGATGCGACCTGGCTTTATGTTCATCACCCACTTGTCGACAGAGCCCTTACCTTTACCCATCCTCGTCTCGAGGGGCTTGGCGGTCAGCGGCTTGTCGGGGAATACACGGATCCATACCTTTCCGGTACGCTTTACGTGACGCGTCATCGCGACACGGGCAGCCTCTATCTGGCGGCTGTCTATGCGTCCGGCTTCGGTGGCTTTGATGCCGATGTTTCCGAATGCCAGCTTGTTGCCGCGATACGCCTTGCCGCGGTTTCTCCCTTTCTGCTGCTTTCTATATTTGGTTCTTTTAGGCATCAACATAATCAACTCCTTCCGCGGCGCGGTGCACGTCTTCCGCGTTTCTCTTCTGCAGGTTCGGGCTGAATCCCTTTTTGCAGAACTTCACCTTTGAAGATCCACACCTTCACACCGATAATTCCGTATGTGGTGTACGCCTGTGCGAAGCCGTAGTCTATCTTCGCCCTGAGCGTATGAAGGGGTACGCGCCCTTCAAGATACCACTCGGTACGTGCCATTTCGGCTCCGCCGAGGCGGCCCGCCACCTGTACCTTGATACCTTTGGCTCCGGCTTTCTGAGCCGCCTGGATAACCTTTTTCATGGCGCGTCTGAACGCGACCCGGCGCTCAAGCTGTGTAGCGATGTTTTCGGCTGCAAGCTGCGCGGAGGCCTGGGGGCGCTTCTCTTCGCGGATGTTGAGCGCGACCGGCTTTTGGACCATGTTCTGAAGGCGCGTTTTGAGCTTCTCTATGTCCGCACCCTTTTTACCGATGATGATGCCGGGGCGAGCCGCGACTATCGTTACGCGCAGACGCTTGGCCGTACGCTCGATGATGATATCCGCTACACCCGCATAGTAGAGCTCTTTCTTGAGGAACTTCCTTATCTTGTCATCCTCGGCGACAAATGCAGGTACACGCTGCCAGTTCGGATACCAGCGTGATGACCAGTTACGGTTGATTCCAAGACGCAAACCGATCGGATTGACTTTCTGACCCATTACTTATCCTTCGCTTCCGTGACTTCGACAATCACGTGAGATGTTGGTTTCATGATTCGTGACGCACGGCCGCGTGCACGCGGCTTCCATCGCTTGAGAACCGGCCCTTTGTCTATACGGCACGAAGAGATCACTACCTCTTCCGGCTCGTATCCGCCGTTCGCGACTGCCGAAGCGATCACTTTCGAGATGATCTTCGCCGCCTTGTTGGGCATGAACTCGAGGCTCGCCAGCGCCAGCTCGGCGTTCATTCCCTGCACTTCTCGTGCGATGAGGCGCGCTTTTGTCGGGCTGAGGCGTATGAATTTAAGTGTTGCTCTGCTCATCTTCTACCCCTTACTTCCCGATCTTTTTCTGTACGGAACCCTTGTGGCCCCTGAATGTACGTGTCGGCGCGAATTCGCCGAGCTTGTATCCGACATGGTTCTCCGTAATATAGACGGGAACGAACTGGCGTCCGTTGTGGACGTTGATGGTCAAACCGATCATCTCCGGAAAGATGGTGCTTCGGCGTGACCATGTCTTAATCGGTTTCGTATCACCGGTCTCTTTCGCCTTGAGCACCTTCTTCATCAGGTGCTCGTCGATAAAAGGACCCTTTTTAATAGATCTTGCCATTACTTACCCTCTTATTTCTTTTTGCGTCGTGAAATGATCAGTTTGTCACTAGCTTTCTTACGACGAGTTTTAAAGCCTTTAGTCGGCATACCCCAAGGTGTTACAGGATGACGTCCGGAGTTGGTCTTGCCCTCACCGCCGCCGTGCGGGTGGTCTACCGGGTTCATCGCGGAACCGCGTGTCTGGGGGCGGATTCCGAGGTGTCGGCTTCTTCCGGCCTTTCCTATGACGATATTGGCGAACTCTTCGTTTCCTACGGTACCGACAGTCGCCATGCACTCACCGAGAATCTTTCGCATCTCGGAGCTGGGAAGCCTTACGATGACATATTTGCCTTCACGGCCCATGATCTGCGCGTATCCGCCCGCACTGCGAACGATCTGGCCCCCTTTTCCGGGCTTCATCTCTATATTGTGGACCAGTGTACCGACGGGTATGTTTTTGAGCTTCATCGCGTTGCCCGGCTTGATATCCAGTCCCGACTCCGCAGCCTGCACTTTATCGCCCACTTTCAGGCCGCTCGGCTGGATAATGTAGCGCTTCTCGCCGTCGGCATAGTTGATAAGGCAGATGCGGCAGTTTCTGTACGGATCGTACTCGATCGTCGCCACCGTCCCCTCAATGCCGAATTTGTTGCGCTTGAAATCGATGATGCGGTAGAGCTTTTTCGCTCCCGCTTCCTTGTGGCGCGACGTGATCCTTCCGCGATTGTTTCGCCCCGCCTTCGCGGGAAGCTTCTTAAGGAGCTTGCGCACCGTCGGCTTGCTTGTGATATCCGAGCTGTCTACGACGCTCATATAGCGTCTGCTGGGAGTATACGGTTTATATGTTTTTATTGCCATCTTCTATTCCTTACGCACTCAAGCTCTCGATGTTTGCGCCTTCCGGCAGCTTCACATAGAACTTTTTAAAGTCTGCGCGTTTTCCTTCTTTACCTCGGAAACGCTTTACCTTGCCGCTTTGGCGAAGCGAGTTCACCTTTACCGGATTGACTCCGAAATACTCTTTGAATATCGCCTTGAGCTGGTTCTTCGTAACTTTCGGGGATGTCTGCACAACGATGACGCCATCCTCCTGAAGACCGAGCGTCTTCTCTGTGTAGAGTATAGATTTGATGTCTGTAATATCTGCCATCTTAGCCCTCTTTCGTCAGATTTTCCCAAACCGCTTTTTCGATGACAACCGCGCGGTACGCTGCTGCCAGATAGCCGTTGAGTTCATTCTCTTCGATCAAATAACAGTTCGGAAGATTTCTAAATGCCATATAGGTTTTGTCGTCGATCAGAGACTTGACCCAAAGGGCATCACGTTCGCCAAGCTTGCTCATCATAGATGCCGCATCTTTTGTCTTGCCGCTCGCGACTTCGATGCTCTCTACGATGTAGAGCTTGCCGTTGGCAGCCTTTTCGGCAAGAGCGTGCATAAGAGCCAGACGCTTCTGCTTTTTGTTGACCTTCTGATTGTAGTTGCGGTTCGCTTTCGGACCGAAAGCGGCGCCGCCGCCGACAAAGAGCGGAGAGCGTATCGAGCCTGCGCGCGCTCCGCCCCGTCCCTTCTGTGCCCAGGGCTTCTTGCCGCCGCCGCTTACCGCGGATCGGTTTTTGCTGTGAGCCGTATTCGAGCGCAAAGAGGCCTGATATGCTTTTACGTATATATATAGGTTGTGTGCACCCGCTTCGAGGAAGTTCGCCGGAACCTCCGCTTCACCGGCACGTTCGAGATTTTCGTTCAAAACTACAGCCGTACTCATTTGGAAATCCTTACTCGACCGATCGCTCCGTTAGGCCCCGGAACGGCACCCTTGACCACGAGAATCCTGTTCTCGGGATCGAACGATACGATCTCATTTTTTACTGTTACTTTCGTGTTGCCGTACTGTCCGGGCATCTTCTGGCCGGGCTGTACGCGTCCGGGCCATTCACAGTTACCTATGGAACCGGGAGCCCTGTGAAAACGTGAACCGTGGCTCTTCGGGCCGCCGGCAAAGTTCCAGCGCTTCATTACACCGGAGAAGCCCCGTCCTTTCGTCGTGAAGGTTGTCTTGACCTTTTTCGCTTCACTCAGCGGTGCAAGATCGAGATCGCCCGCTTCGCTGTTGGCCACTTTTAGCGTCGCGAATCTGTTGTATTCGCCGCTCAGGCCGTACTTCTTCTGCTGCCCCTCGATGGCTTTGTTGCGTTTTTTACCGCTTGCGTAGGCCACGATTGCACGGCCGTCTTCGCCGATTTCACAAACCTTTACATCCTGTACCTTGAGCAGCGTAACCGGTACGCTGGGAACGCTGATTGTACGGCTCATGCCGATTTTCTCTACGATGAATTCCATCCGTTACCCCTTGTTACCCATAGATCGTACTTCGACGTCTACTTCCGGCGCAAGATCGAGCTTCATGAGCGAATCTATCGTATCGGGAGTCGCAGAGACGATATCTATCATACGTCCGTGCATTCTGATTTCGAACTGTTCGCGAGAATCTTTGTTAATGTGAGGCGATCTGAGCACCGTATAGCGTCGGATCTTTGTAGGCATTGGAATCGGGCCGCGAATTTCGGCACCTGTACGCTTGACTGCTTCAACGATTGCAGCAACTGACCGATCAAGCACACGATGATCGTACGCTTTTAGTTTTAGTCGAATTTTTTCCATAGGTTTTCCCTTAAAAGAACTTGTTGGCTTCAAAAAAGTGTTCCGCCAACGCTTTTTGGAGCAAAGATTATACTCAAAAGATTTTGCAAATTCAAGTTTTTTAGGGGTTTTTGTGCTATACTTCATGAAATTTGTTTCCTTTTTAGAAGGAAATAATGAAAAGGATCGGGATAGAGAGTATGAAACAGCTTGAAGCCTTTTACGAATCGGCTCCGAAACCCGCCGGATTCATAGAGCGAAAAACGGAGATACCGTCTCACACCCTGAATCTATACGGGGCTCCAAAAACCGGAAAGACGTGGCTGGTTCTCGACTACCTGAGCAAAATTCCCAAAAAAAAGTTCCTCTATGTAGACATGAGGGATCTTCGAGTAGAGAAAAGCTCTCTCGCCGCACAGATCGGCACTTTTGTAAAGAGCAACGAAATAGAGACGCTCGTTATCGACCACTACGACGGCTCGTTCGATATACCCGAATGCAGGCAGACGATACTGGTGACGGAGTCTGCATATAAAAAGAACCGCATGATGCCCCTTCTTGAACTGCAGCCGCTCGATTTCGAGGAGTACCTGGCATTCCAAAGGCGCCAGATAAACCTCGAACACTCCTTCTCGTACTATCTAAGGACCGGTTCCCTCCCCTCAATGGCCGCCACTCCGGAATCCATCATAACCATCAGGCTTCATGAAAACATACGCTCCATATTCAGGTCGGACAATGAAACTCTTCTCTTCAAGTTTATCTCCCGCTACCAGGGGAAACCGCTTACGATCCACCAGATATATACCGGCCTGAAAAAGGGGCACAAGGTTTCCAAAGACCGGCTCTACAGAACCGTCAAATCTTACGAAGAGCGCCGTATCGTCTCGTGGCTGCCGAAATACGGACAGCCCAAAGCGGCAAAGAGGCTGCTGATTTACGAATTTGCGATGGCGGCATCTATGCACTTCGAAAAGTCGCTGATGGGCCAGCTCTACAAGATAGCCGCCGCCAAACTGCAAAAAAAGTGTCGGGAGCTATTCTATACAGACAAGATCGACTTTCTCGACGCAGAGTCGAAAAGTGCCTTCATAATCTCCCCTTTCGCGAACCAGCAGAGCTCCGCCGCCAAAATTTCACGCCTTGCGGACGAAATCGACTCGTTCGGAATATCCGATATAACAGTGCTGACCATCGCCAATTCGTTCGAATTCATGTTTGAAAAAACGGAAGTCAAAGCCGTTCCGTTTTATGAGTGGACACTGCAGGATTGAGCGGCCGAAAGGGGCTTTTTGATACAATACTACGATGTTAAGAGTCTCTCTTTTTCTCCTTCTTTTTTTAGGTTCGCTGCATGCCGGCGTAGATATTGCACCAAAAAAGCTCTACCTGCTGCCGTACTGCGAGTATACTTTAGTCGAAGCCGACCGCTACTCTATTGACGATATAGAAAAATTACCCGATTCGGAGTGGTCGAGAGTGGGGAAAAATGCCCTGGCCCTCGGTTTCAAAACCGGTTCGGAGCTGTGGCTAAGATGCACTCTTGAAAATAGGTCCGACAGGAAGATACGCCGGGTACTGGAGACCGACAATCCGCATACGGGTTACGTCACACTCTATATTGACGGCAGAGAGAGGGTTTTGGGCGCACTCCTGAGGGGAAGCGTCATGCAAAACATCAATCCCCATTTCGACATATTTTTCCATCCGAAAGAGACGAAGAGCCTCTATCTGAAGTTCTCTTCACCCATCTCCACCCTGACGGCCAAACCTGTTCTGTGGTCACCGGAAGAGTTCAGAAAGCACGAAAACGCAAAAAATCTCATTCTCGGCCTATTCTTCGGAGCCATGGGGGCTCTGCTGATCTACAACATGTTCATACTCCTGTTTACACGTGATGTGACTTACTTTTGGTACTGTGCGTATCT
>JALWMA010000047.1 GCA_027081015.1 Campylobacterales bacterium
CGAAGCGCGGAATTTTCGAAAGCGAAGACGGCGGAGCGAGCTACAGGCAGATATTCGACGGAGTATGCCTCGCCGTAAGAAGCGGAGGCGGCAGACTCTTCGCGGCAACCGGCGACGGAATATACAGCGTCAAAGAGGGAGAGGTCGAGCCGTTCGCCCTGAGGGGGTCGTATGTAAACGCCATAAGTGTATCTGAAAATAGTGTTTTCGCGTCGGTTGACAAACATAGGCTCTACCTTCTGGATGCAGAGAGCGGAGAGATACTGAAAAGCTCCACACCGAAATTCAGAGATGAAGATCTCAACGCGCCTGTCACACTCTCGAGGTTCGTGCGCGATCTTCACTACGGCAGGGGCTACTTCGACGGCGATATATCCCTTTATATTAACGACTACGCCGCACTTATACTTGCGTGGCTCGGTTTGAGCGGCTACATTATCCGGCGTATTATAGCCTCCAAAAAGAGGGCCAAAACCGCAAGGACCCTCATAAAAAGCCATGCGAACATATTCGCAGTGATCGCCGCCGCTCCGCTTTTGGTCCTTTCGGTTACCGGAATCTTTCTCGACCACTCCGCCTCTTTGGCGGGCTTCATGCGTTCGATAAAGGTACCTTCGCCGCTGCTGCCGCCGGTTTACGGATCGCTTACGCATGATGTATGGAGTGTCGACTGCGACGCGAAAGAGTACAGGATAGGCAACAGGTACGGGGTCTTTAGAAGCGAAGATCTAAAAGAGTGGAGGCTAGAAAACCGGGGGTTTGCCTACAGGATGATAAGAAAAGGTGAAACCCTCTACGTAAGCGGCATGGGTGCACCCAACAGACTCTTCGAAAAGGGGAAGTGGAGGGTTCTGCCGAAAACCCCGCATATGTTCAAAGATATCTACCTGGCGGATGGCAAATACAGATTTTTCACTACACACGATTTAAAAGAGAGGCTGCCGGAGTTTGAAGATGTCACCCTTTACACTCTGCTTCTGTCGCTGCACGACGGAACCTTTTTCGCCCCGTGGTGGGTCTGGATAAACAGTGCCGCCGCAGCGGCACTGCTGCTTCTGCTTTTTAGCGGAATATCGAGGTGGCTGGCTAAAAAGAGGCCCAAACGGGTCAGATAAGACCGAGCTCCGAAAAGATCGGCTCGAGCTCCGCGAACTTCTCCACAAGAGCTTCTATGAGGCTTCCGAAAGCCTTATCCTCCTCGTACCACTCCTCGATGTGTGCGAGGGCGTTGCTCTTCTGCTCTTCACTGAGCTCCTTGGAGCTTCTGATCGCCTCTTTCAGTTTTTCGAGTTTTTCATGATGTTTGTGGTGCGGCATACTACAATCCTTCTTTTTATTGGCATCATACTCTTTGTTTGATTAAAGAGAAATATTTTTTCATACGAGCCCCAAAAGCGCCACTAGAAGAACCGGCGGGGTAACTATGAGACCCACTTTCATATATTCACCCCACCCTATTTTTACACCTTTTTTTGCCAGCACATGCAGCCATAGAAGAGTCGCCAGCGATCCTATCGGAGTCATTTTGGGGCCTAGGTTACAGCCGATAATATTGGCATAGGCCAAAAAGGTATCTCCGGTTTTGTCGATCGCAAGATCCATCACCATGATGGTAGGCATATTGTTCATTACGGAGCTCAAAAGGGCCGAAAGGAAACCTGTTCCTATAATGTAGGTCTCATGGCCGTACCCTTTCAGATAGCCGAGCCAGCCCGCTATCTCGTCCGTAAGGCCCGCGTTTTTTAGACCGAAGACGACGACATACAGACCTATCGAAAACCATACGACCTGCCACGGGGCAGTTTTGATCGTCATTATCGGTTTTGCGGCTCTGTTCTTTGCCGCTATATATAGAAAGAGCAGTGCTCCGCCGAGCGCAAAAAGGGAGATCGGCAGATCGTAAATATCACCTATAAAGTAACCCGCCAGCAAAAGGGCCAGAAACCACCAGCTTATCCTGAACATCTTTTCGTTTTTTATGACGCTTTCGGCTTCCGGCAGCGTATCTATGGAGATTCTGGCGGGAATGGACTTTCTGAAAAAGAGCCAGAGCACGACGATAGAGGCGGCTATGGAGAGAAGGTTCGGGAAAAACATGACCCGCATATACTCGACAAAGCCTATATCGAAATAGTCTGCCGTCACAATGTTGGTGAGGTTCGATATGACCAGCGGGTTGGAGGCGCTGTCACCTATGAAACCGCCGGCCATCAGAAAGGCGAAGATTGCCTTCGGGTCCATATTCAAATACCTCATCTTCGCAAGCAGAATGGGTGTAAGAATCAGGGCGGCCCCGTCGTTCGCGAAAAATGCGGCCACCAAAGCTCCGAGCAGGAGGATGTTCACGAACATCAGATGCCCGCTGCCGCGGCTGAGCTTCGCCATCTTTATGGCCGCCCACTCGAAAAAGCCTATCTCGTCCAGAACCATAGAGAGCAGAATTATGCCTATGAACGCCAGCGTGGCGTCCCAGACTATCGATGTAACCTCTATCACATCCCCTAAAGAGACCACACCCAAAAGCAGAGCGGCAACCGCCCCCGCAACTGCAGTAGTGCCTATCTGAAGCCCTTTGGGCTGCCATATGACAAGAGTGAGCGTGATCAGAAAAATCGCGACAGCCGGAATCATCCAAGCACTCCATTAAAAATATAGCCTATGAGTATGATGCCCATCGCCACAGTCGAGAAAAAGATGGTTATCAGCTTGGTAGAGAGTATCTTTTTCAAGATCATCGCCTCCGGCAGGCTCAAAGCCGTTACGGCCATCATGAAACTGAGTGCCGTACCCATCAGCATCCCTTTTTGTGTCAACACTTCCACAAGCGGCATGACTCCGGCGGCGTTTGAGTACATCGGCACTCCGAGAATCGTGGCGACCGGCACCGCATACCACGCATCGTTTCCGGCGACAGAGACTATCAGATCCGTGGGTACATAGCCGTGTATAAAGGCCCCCACCGCGATTCCTGCAACAACGTAGAGCCACACTTTATGCAATATATCGACCGTATACCTCCACGCTTCTATCAGACGCTCCCCAAGAGAGATGATCATCTCGCACTTTGGAAGCTCGCCCTCTACAGGCTCCACCTTTATCAGAACTTCATCTTCCAGATTGAGCCTTCCTATGATCAGGCCCGATACGATAGCGACAAGCAGACCGAAACCGATATACAGAAGCGTCACCTTCCAGCCGAAAAGGGCAAATAGCATAGCTATTGCGATCTCGTTGTTCATAGGTGCCGATACCAGATAACTGAACGTCACTCCAAGAGGTATGCGCGCCTGCAAAAACCCGAGAAACAGCGGGATGGCACTACAGCTGCAAAACGGAGTTATAATTCCGAAAAGAGCGGCCGAGATATGTCCGAAAAGGGGATGCCTCCTGCTCAGATACTCTCTTACAATCTCCGTAGGAAAGAAGCTCCTCAAAAATGTTACGGCAAAGATTATAAGAGCGAGAAGCAGAAAAATCTTCACCGTATCGTATATGAAAAAGTCAAGAGCCTCTGCAGCCCTTCCTCCTATGCCCAAAGTTTCGTAAACGAAACTATCGACCGCCTCTTTCCACATATCAGGATATGAGCTTTACAATATCGTCTACAGAGGGTACTTTACCGACACTCACCACTTTCGAATCTATCACGAGTCCCGGAGTGCTCATGACACCATATTTCATTATCTCGGTGATATCATCCACTTTTTTGATCTGGGCAAATTTTCCACTCTTTGCCACTGCCTGCTTAACATTCTCTTCGAGTGCTCTGCACTTTGCACATCCGGTGCCGAGTATCTCTATCGTCATTGCAAAAGCTCCTTCTCTACTATTGGCAAAAGCCTCTCTTTTATTAGATCTTTTGTCTTCACAAACTCTTCATATCCTTTACCGTCCGGATCCTCAAACCCTACATGCAGAGTCTTGACGGATGCCGGAAAAACCGGGCACGACTCCTTCGCGTTGTCACATACGGTCACCACAAGGTCGAACGGCCCTTCGGCAGATACCTCATCGATGCTCTTCGAGCGGTACTTATCGTTCCATGCTCCCTCTTCTTCGAGAACTTTTACGGCATTCGGATTCACTCTGCCGGAAGGTCTGGAGCCCGCACTGAAAGCCTCTACTCCTTTCGGACCCAGATATCTGTTTACAAGGGCCTCCGCGATTATCGAGCGGCAGCTGTTGCCGGTACACAAAATGAGCACTTTTTTCATAGTTCACACTCTTTTGAAAGTTTTTTAAGCTCGGGAAGCTCCAAAGGGAGGGTGCGAATCTCTTCCAAAACTTCCCGCCTGAATCTGTCGAGCGGAGAGCGTATGGAGTAGTATACCCAGCGGCCGCACCGTTTCGAGCTCAAGAAACCGGCATCTTTCAAAATCTTCAGATGCCTCGAGAGCCGCGACTGGATCATACCGAAGGATGCTTCGAGATCACATACGCAGAGGGGTCCGTGCATATCTATGAATTTAAGCAGTTCCACCCGCGTCTCGTCATAGAGTGCCCCTACACTTTTCAAAAAATCCTCCATAGCTTCCATGCCGTCTCCTTTCGGATAGCAGAATCATACCATATTGCATCTCATATATCAAGATATATTGATATATTGGAACATATATTGCGATAGTAATATCGGTTTCTCGTTTGTGGCAGCTCTTAAAGTGTGTTCATTTCGATATTGTCGAAATTTCCCCCGTAATATTGGACATATAGCACCTTCTTCTCCAGAGCTTCTATCACCTTTTTTGAGAAATCCACATTTTTGAATATCTCTTTATGGTGCAGCCCGCCGGGGCTGAAAACGTTGACTTCAAGCAGTTTGTCGGCAACTATGTCGAGACCGGCGAGAAACATGCCGTCCTGAACGAGTTTGGGGCGGACTATCTCGGCGAGTCTGAGCATCTGCGGTGTCACTTCCGCCGGCTCGGCCCTGGCGCCGGCATGGATGTTCGATCGTATATCTTCTCCCCCCGGAATCCTGCGGAAGGCGCAGTAGACTCCATCTGCCTGCAGAGGGACCCCGTTCATCAGAAAGAGGCGCGTATCTCCGCCTCTTGCTTCGGGGATATACTCTTCGGCTATCGCGTAACCGTCCCTGAAAATCG
>JALWMA010000048.1 GCA_027081015.1 Campylobacterales bacterium
CACCCTGCAGATATAGCCATAAAGGTGTGATACTCTCAAAATCCGCCTATATGGCGTCGGCGGAGAGAGCAGCCCCAACAAGGGTTAAACTTACGCTACGGCGTAAGCGGGGCGGTAATCTGTGTTGTTTGCGTTTATTGCATTACGGACAGTTTAACGATATGTCCAAATCGGCATGCAGCCGGAAATCGCCTGCTCCTGTCGAAGCCAAGTCAACCCCGTCTTGGATGCAAACAACCCTCACTCGTTGATCTTCTCTTTGATCGAACGCGCAAGTGTAGATATTTTATCTATCTTTTGAGTGTTTGTCAAGTTTTCTTTAAGCAGAATCCTGACGAAGGCGCTCCCTACGATTACACCGTCGACACCCCTGGCCTTCTCCTTCGCCGTATTCTCATCGACTCCGAAGCCGATGTAAAGAGGCGTATCGGTATGTTCACGCACCGCCGCAATGAGCGGTTCGAGAGATTCGCTCTTGTCGGCACCGGTAATTCCGGCATATGCGACCATATAGATGAACTTCTTCGCATCTTTGACAATCTCCGCCACCCTCTCGCGGCTGTCCGTAGGCGCGACAAAATCTATGAGTGCGACACCTTTTTCATCGAACGAGCTTCTGTATGCCGCCGCCTCTTCGTGGGGAAGGTCTGGAATGATGAAGCCGCTCACTCCGAAATCTTCGGCTTTTTGCAAGAAATAGTCCACTCCCCTGTGGTAGAAGGGGTTGAAGTAGCCCATCCAGAGGGTATCGATTTTCGGGGCGATCTTTTCGCTCACTTCAAGCAGGTCGGCGATTTTGAAGCCGTTTTGAAGGGCGAAGAGATTGGCGGCCTCTATGACCGGCCCGTCGGCCACCGGGTCGGAAAAGGGTATTCCCAGCTCCAGAGAGTCGACACCCGCCTCTTTGAGCGAAAGCGCAAGATCTACCGTAAAGTTTTTGTCCGGGTATCCGGTCGTAATGTATGCTACAACTCTTTTCAAATCATCTATCCTATCCGGGGAACGATCAAAATTTCGGGGTTTATATCTTCGAGCTCTCCGTCGCTCGATATTTCGGTATACCAGGAGCGAAACTGGTCGCTTACGAGAAGCAGCCAGTCTATGGTCTCTTCGCTGACGGCATCGGGGTTCTCCCTGAGACGCTCCATCGTCTCTTCGGCGAGCTCGGAGAGCAGATGAAGCCGGTCGATCTTCAGAAACGACGACGCCGACTTTATGTTGTGGAAGATCCTGAAGAGCTCGTTGATCTTCTCTTCTCTGAGCCCTTCGTTTTCGAGGGAGATGATAGTGGGTTCCATCACTTCCGTCATAACGTCGAAATGGTCCAGGAACTCGTCGACAATATCGTAGTCGAACTGCCGTTCCAGCCGGTTTCGGATACCCATTTTCGCCTCCTGTTTGATTGCAATTATACCATTTTTTGGATAGAATCGATTCCAGCCAAAAGAAAGGGAGACCATGCGCAAAAAAGAGACGATCTCATCGCTTCAGAGTGCCAAAAAGAGCCGAAAACTGACTATGATAACGGCCTACGACGCACTCTTTGCCTCCCTTTTCGCAACAGAGGTCGACATGATCCTCGTAGGCGACAGTCTAAACATGAGCTTCGGCGGCAGACCCGACACCCTCTCCGCTACGCTGGAGCAGATGATCTACCACACCGAAGCCGTATGCAACGGAGCACCCGAAACTTTCATCGTCTGCGACATGCCGTTCGGGAGCACGAACACGAAAGAGGAGGCGCTCGCCAACGCCGTAGAGGTGTTTCGACGCACAAGGGCCGACGCCGTTAAGATAGAGGGCGGGGCCAAAAGGGCCGACCTGGTCGCCCACCTCGCAGACAACGGCATCGCCGTCATGGGCCATGTGGGCCTTCTGCCGCAGTCGGTACGCTCCGAAGGGGGCTACAGGGTCAAAGGGCGCGACGAAGAGAGCTTCCGCACCGTGCTCGAAGATGCGGCGGCGGTAGAGAGGGCCGGGGCATTCGCCATCGTAATAGAGGGTGTCACGCCGGAACTGGCAGCGATGGTGACAGAGGAGGCTTCCGTTCCGGTCATAGGCATAGGTGCGGGTGTACATACGGACGGGCAGGTGCTTGTCTGGTCCGATATGCTCGGCTTTTTCGAAGAGTTCAAACCTAAATTCGTAAAGCGCTACATGGACGGAGCCGCCCTTGTGAAAGAGGCCGTGAAAAGCTTCGCCGAAGATGTAAGAGATGGCAGGTTCCCTGCCGAAGAGCACTGCTACAAGTGAGAAGATGAGGAACGGCTGCAAACCTACAGGCAAACAGAGCGTCAGCGCAGTTGCGGCGGCTTTGCCGGCACATCCTATTTGCCGGAGGCAGAATTAGATGGAGAGAATGGTCGAGATAGAGAAGTTCGACTACGAAAACAGCTACGAAGCCGGCCTGAGGCCGAGCAGGTGGGACGAGTATATCGGGCAGGAGAAGATAAAGAGGAACCTGCGTGTCTTCATAGAGGCGAGCAAAAAGCGCTCCGAAGCGCTCGACCATGTCCTCTTTTTCGGGCCTCCGGGCCTTGGAAAGACGACTCTCGCATACCTGATAGCCTCCGAAATGGAGAGCGCCATAAAAGTCACTGCAGCCCCTATGATCGAAAAGAGCGGCGACCTTGCCGCCATTTTGACGAACCTCGAAGAGGGGGATATCCTCTTCATAGACGAGATCCACCGCCTCTCCCCGGCTATAGAGGAGATCCTCTATCCGGCGATGGAGGACTACAGGCTCGACATCATCATAGGGAGCGGCCCGGCCGCCCAGACGATAAAGCTCGATCTCCCCAGATTCACGCTAATCGGCGCCACGACGCGCGCCGGAATGATCTCCAACCCGCTCAGGGAGCGCTTCGGAATGCACTTCAGGATGCAGTTCTACCGCTCGAAAGAGCTGGCTGCCATAGTACAGCAGGCCGCCTCGAAGCTGGAAAAGCCGTGCGACGCCGATGCGGCCCTGGAGATCGCACGACGAAGCAGGGGCACCCCTCGAATCGCGCTGAGACTTCTTCGCCGTGTACGCGACTTCGCCGAAGTGGAGAACGAAGAGCGCATTCACCTCGAGCGCACGAAGTTCGCGCTCGACGAGCTCGGCGTGAACGAAGAGGGTTTCGACGAGCTCGACATAAAGCTTCTCAAGCTGCTGGTGGAGGCCAAAGGCAAGCCGCTTGGGCTCAGTACCATAGGTGCCGCCCTGAGCGAAGATGAAGGTACGATAGAGGATGTCATAGAGCCCTATCTCCTGGCGAACGGCTACATCGAGAGGACCGCGCGCGGACGAATAGCGACACCAAAAACCTACGAGCACTTCAGACTCTCACCCAACTCGCAAGGTACCCTTCTTTGAGACCGCACCACTTCATCATTCTGCTGCTAATTATTTCGGGCTACTTCGTCTACCTGGTCTACAAGCCGTTTCTACAGGCGATCGCGATAGCCGTACTACTGATGTTCGCGACACTCGGCATCTCCCGGAAAATAGAGAAGAGGTTCAGACAGAGGTGGAAGACAAGCGCGATCATGACGATGCTTCTG
Organism: Campylobacterales bacterium; assembly: GCA_027081015.1. Taxonomy (GTDB): domain Bacteria; phylum Campylobacterota; class Campylobacteria; order Campylobacterales; family Hydrogenimonadaceae; genus Hydrogenimonas. The sequence goes on from JALWMA010000048.1 coordinate 3,547, forward strand.
GGCCTTATGTTTTTCGCACCGCTCGTCTACCTCATAAACGCCGCCGCCATACTTGTCGCAAATATCGACACTCATGCCATTACGGAACATCTTCACAAAATCGCGACATTCCTGCAGTCGGTCTCGCTGCCTACCGAGTGGCTCGAAAAGCTTCAGCTCGATCCGCAGGCGATCCACAGTGCGATAGCCGACATATTCAGCGAAGAGCATATAAACGGCTACCTCAAAGAGGCGGGAGCCCTTTTGGGGACGCTGGCGGCCCACAGTGCGGCCTTTTTCAAAGATATGGTCCTGATTTTGATATTCTACTTTTTCGCATACCTCTACGGTGAACCGATAGGCCACTTCATAAAGCGCATCCTCCCGCTCGATACCGCACAGACACAGCTACTTTTCAACGAGCTCTCGAACTCTATGGGGGTCGTCTTCTTCTCCATACTGGTAACGGCTATCTTCGAAGGGGCCCTCTTCGGGGCGGTTGTGATGTTTTTCGGACTCGACGCCGTACTGCTTGGAATCCTCTACGGTTTCGCATCGCTCGTTCCGGTCATCGGCGGGGCTTTGATGTGGGTGCCCGTATCGCTATATCTATGGAGTACACAGGGGGCCTCGGCCGCCATCATTGTGGCACTCTATTCGATCGTAGTGATCTCGATCATCGCCGACACATTCATAAAGCCGATGATCATAAAAGAGATCGACTACAAGCTGCTCAAAGAGACCAACGCCCTCAACGAGATCCTCGTCTTTTTCTCCATAATCGCGGGGCTCGCCACATTCGGATTCTGGGGGATGATAATCGGACCCGCAATCACTACACTATTTATAGCTATACTCAAGCTATACGACCAGTTACAAACCACTCTAAAGGAAGAAGTATGAAAATTTCACACACCACCCCATCCGTAAGCGGAAACGGACTGCTCAAAAGCCTCTTTATGTCGCTTGCGCTGATGGCCGCTTTTGCGTTCAACCCCCTTATGGCCCAGGAGCCGATCACCTTCACGCTCAAAGGTAACGGAGCACCGACCCTGCATGTCAAAGAGACCAAAAACGGGGTCGAATTCGAAGAGTACAAGGGCAAAGTCGTTCTGCTCAACTTTTTCGGCAAACACTGCAAATGGTGCATGAAGGAGATACCCCATCTAGTCGATCTCCAAAAAAGGTATGGTAAGGAGTTTCAGGTAGTGGCGATTCACGCCCAGGAGCCGATGACCCTCGGCGAACGTTCGAGACTCGAAAAACGGTTCCATTTCAACTACCCGATATACGAATCGAACAAAAACTACGACTTCGTATCGTATATCGGACAGCGTGCAGGCTGGACCGGCGGGCTCCCCTTTTCAGTCATCTTCGACAAACACGCGAGCGCCGTAAAGATCATCCCGGGCTACATGGACGAAAACAGCCTCGAGCATATCATAAAGGTTTTGACGAAACAGCCTTAGCCCGTTTCGCGAGCAATAGGTAGCCGGCGACCCCGGCCGCGATCATGGCGAGCGAAAGGAGCTGCCCCATCGTGACCCATCCGCAGCATATATAGCCGAGCTGAATGTCAGGCTCACGCCAAAATTCGGCTATGAAGCGGGCCGTTCCGTAAAGGATCGCATAGAGCGCTATAAGCTCCCCTTCGAACCGCTGCCTCTTTCTGTAGATAAAGAGTATGATAGCGACCAGAACCCCCTCCAGAAAGGCTTCGTATAGCTGGGAGGGGTGGCGGAGAGTGCCGTTTACATATATTCCCCACGGCACCTCGGTAGCGCGTCCGACAAGCTCCTGGTTCAGGAAGTTTCCGATGCGCCCGAAAACGTATCCCACGGGTACACTCAAAGCGACAAGATCCATCCACATCCAAAACGACGTCTTTGTACGCTTTACGAAGATCCAGGTGGCTATGACGAACCCTATGACCGCCCCGTGGTAGCTCATACCGCTGATTCCGGTAAACGTACCGCCGTGAAACGGGTTGAATATCTGCCAGGGGTGTGTAAGGTAGTAGCCCGTATGCGGATCGTAGAATAGTATATAGCCGAGCCTGGCCCCCAGAATTACGCCGATCTCGACATATATGAAGAAGCTGTCGAGTGTTTTGTCGTCTATCGGATAGCGATCTCTTTTTACATAGAGCTTGGCGGCATATAATGCGGTAAGGAGCGCAAGTACGTACATAATGCCGTACCAGTGCACCTTGAGGGGGCCGATAGTAAACGCGATAGGATCGAAGTGCTCATAGATGTGGTTCCAGTACTCCATCAGCCGCCGCTCTTTTCAAAGATGAGCCTGTGCTCGTCGTCGAATATCACCAGCTTCTCATCTTCGTCGAACTGCCACCATTTGACCCCTCTCAAAACGGCGAAAAACCTGCGCTCCGTTTCGCCCTTCATGCCGCTACAGAACCGCCTTGTCGAGCCGATCTTGTTGAAGCTTATGGCGGTCTGCGTCACCGAAGCATCACCGAAAAAGCTGTTGCAGCCGCCGAACCCCCCTACTCCGCCATCTTTGGAAAAACGTATAAATGGTGCTCTCTTCAAAGATACGGTGTCGTTGTCTATCATGACGAGCCGCCATTTGACTCCGTAGAGCTTGTCGCCACACTGCACAGGGTGTCCGGCAGGACCGGATGTTCCCGCACAGCCGGCAAGAAAAAGGGTTCCGAAAATCAGTGAAAATAGTACTTTACGCATCTTGTCTCTCCAGCGCATCGGCAATCAGCTCGATGGGGTTTTTGAAAACGGCTTTGGAGTCGGCCCGATAGAGCGAATCGCTTATCTGCATCCTGCACGCACTGCACTCCGCGGCGACTATGTCGGCACCGGTTTCGTTTATCATCGCCGCTTTGGGCTTGCCGGCCGCTTCAGCGAGATGGAACTTTTCGGTCTGCATCGTAACGCCCCCGAAACCGCAGCACCTGTTGGGGTCGCTCATCTCTCTCATCCTGTAGCTGCGGCCTATCAGCTCTCTCGGCTCCTTGTAGACCCCCTGAACCTTCCTTGCATGGCACGGGTCGTGGTAGGTTACCAGCAGGTCGCTCGCTACCCCGCTTCTTTCGAGCATAGAGGAGAGTTCCGTATTGTTGGCCAGCCATTCGGTAGCCATAAATATCTTTTCGTTGAGCCTTTTCGCGCGCTCGGCCCACTCCTCCATTCCCCTGTTTTCGAAAAAGACGGCCCAGTCGTGCTTTATCATCGCCGAGCATGTCGCTTCCGGGACTATTATGGCGTCCACACTATCTATGAAGCTCTCGAAATACTCTATATTGCTCTTTGCCAGCACCTCGACCGTTCTGAAGTCACCGGTAAAGTATGCCGGCGCCGCGCAGCACTTCTGCTCTTTGGCGAAAAATACATCTATTTCGAGTCTTTTGAGTATCTTCACCAAAGAGTGGCCGATGCCGGTGTAGTTGTAGTTTGCAAGGCACCCTATGAAGATCGCCACACGCCCTTTTCCACCGTGATCGAGACTCTCTTTGTAGGAGTTGAGCACACTGGTGCTCGCCATGGAGGGCAGGAGGCGGTCCTTTTTTATGATGGGAAGGTCGAAGCGCGGTATGAGCCCCCCTCTCTTCTCGTCGCTCTTTACGGCACACGTTTTGAAGACATAACCGAGTTTGCTGGCAATATCCATAACCTTGCGGTGCCTCAGAAGGAAGAAAAAGAGCCTCTTGAACCATGCGATGCCGTATTTGTCGGCTATCTCTTTGCGCACCTCCTCTATGACCATGTCGGTCGGCAGATCGTTTGGGCATACATCCACGCAGTTCGTACAGAGAAAGCAGCTTTCGAATATCCGCTTCGCGTTTCTGTCTATTTCGAGCTCGCCTCTCTCATGCGCACCGAGAAGATCTATAAAACCGCGCGGGCTGGTGGTTTCGTCGGGATTTATCTGGTGTATCGTACAGACAGGTATACATTTGCCGCACTTGATACAGGCGTCGCTTACTTTGGTATACTCGAATATGTTACGGGGTTCGGACAATCCGCCCCCCTCCCCTTTTTGATTGTTCACTTTTCAATACTCCGCAGCCAAAAGTCAGACCGTCTTGCTGAACGTCTTTTTGCTCTCTTTATGCTTCTGCATATAGGCATCGAACGGCATCGCGATATTTCTTATGACGAGTGTCCCGGTCTGCGAAACGGTTATCGCGTCGTCCGAAATCTGAACGAGCCCCTCCTCTACCATCGGCTCGAGCTCTTCGAGAGCGTCCGCGAAATAGCTTCTGAAATCGATGCCGAACTCCTTTTCGATCTTTTTTATATCGAGTTTGAAGTTGCTCATCAGATCCATGATGACCGCTTTTCTTATGCGGTCATCCTCGTTCAGCTCCACTCCGCGCCAGAAGGGGAGTTTTCCGGCGTCTATGGCCGCTTCGTATTCGGGCAGATCCTTGAAGTTCTGTGCGTAGTAGTCCACACCCTCACCGATACTCGTGAGCCCGATACCGAGAAGGTCCACGCCGCCCCTTGTCGTATAGCCCTGGAAGTTTCGGTGGAGTTCACCCTTTTCGATCGCCTGGAAGAGTTCGTCATCGGGTTTGGCGAAGTGGTCCATCCCTATCATTCTGTAGCCGTTTGAGGTGAAATAGTCTATCGTGTGCTGCAGAATGGCGAGCTTCACATCGGGGCTCGGAATCGTCGTCTCGTCCAACTTCCTCATCGTCTTTTTCAGCCAAGGAACATGGGCGTAGTTGAAAACCGCCAGCCTGTCCGGATCCAGAGAGCGTGCGAGCTCGAGCGTCTTCTTGAAGCTCTCGAGCGTCTGGAACGGAAGCCCGTATATCAGGTCGACATTGATACTCTCTATTCCGTACCGCCTCGCCAGATCTACAGCCGCCTTCGTTATGTCGTAGGGCTGTATACGGTGGACCGCCTGCTGCACTACCGGCTCGAAATCCTGGACTCCGAAGCTTATTCGGTTGAAGCCGTGCTTTTTCAGAACCTTCATCTGCTCTTCGTTGAAGAACCTCGGGTCGATCTCGCAGCTCACCTCGGCATCTTCGGTAAAGTTCGGAAAGTACCCTTTAAGGGTTGTCATGATGTCGTCGAGCTGCTCCGCGCTGAAAAAGGTGGGCGTGCCGCCGCCGAAGTGAAACTGCACCACTTCGCTCGTGGTATCCATGCTCGAAGCGAGTATCTCGAATTCGCGCTTGAGGTATTCGATGTAACGGACCTTCTTCTCCTCCTTTGAGGTAAAGACGACGTTACAGCCGCAGAAGTAGCATGCACTCCGACAGAAGGGCAGGTGTATGTAGATCGAGAGGGGCTTCGAAGCATCCCGGTTTTTGAGCTTTTCGAGGTATCTATCGTATGTGAAATCCTCACTGAACTCCACCGCCGTCGGATAGCTCGTATATCGCGGACCCGGCTTGGAGTATTTTATGAACTGTTTGAAATCTATCATGGAATAACCACTCCTTCTGCACGGCACCGCATCACGCGGCCGTAAAATTGAGTGCATTTTCCCATAATTTCCATAAATAAGCGCTAAACCGCCGTAAATAGTTCAATACCCCTCACCCAATCCATATCCTATCCCCCATATCCCATATGCCATATCCAAAAACTACCTCCATCCGCTCTTCACGATACGGCTCGACTCCTCGTATGGGTACTTCCTGACCAGCTCTTCGATAGAGAGCTTCTGATCGCCCGATCGCATGAAGTGCGCCAGCGTGACCGAAGCCCAGTAATCCTCCGCATACTTAGTATCTGCAAGCTCCTTCGGAACTCCGTACCCGTTGACCGTATGGCAGGCCGCACAGGTTACCGGGCCGCTGTACCTGCCGTCGGGGCTGTACTGGAGCGCCTGCTCCCTGGTAGTCAGATCTACGGTGCGCGCCGGACCGTCGTAACGTGTGGAGTAGAGCCCGTGGATCGATTCGTGGCAGCTCTGGCACGCGAGATCTCCGTGGGCCTTGGAGTAGCGGTACAAAGAGAGCTTGTTTGGCTGGTCTATCGGGAAGTAGGAGCCGCCCATACTCTCGACGAAAGGTGCAAGATGGCAGTCGGCGCAGTGGGGCTCCGAAGCGCTCAGCCACCAGTCGCTGCCGGCGGAGACGGCGTCGTACGGCACCGCTTCACCCTCTTTGCTGTTCCACGGCCTCAAATCGAGCCCCTTTGCGGCCGCGTTCTTTACAAGCGTCGCGCTCTTGTGCTCGGTGTAGAATTTCAAAACCTCGTTGGCCCCGGTGCTCTTCGGATCGGCGAGCTCTTTGAACCTCTTTTTGTCCCCTCCGGTCATCGCTGCGACCATCTCCTCCAGACTCCTGTTTCGAAGCGTTCTGCCCTCGAGCCGCTGCGCATTTACAAGATCGTCCGTATGGTACAGAGTCTGGGCGATCCTGTTGTGGCAGTTGGTGCAGTATAGCCCGCGCAACTTGGCAACCGCTTTTCCCTTCTCATCCTTCATGCTCACCTCTTCGAGAAGAAACTTTCCATACTCGTTCAGGAAAAAGGGCGGCTCGGCGTCGGGGTTGGAGTGTGCGTCGCGCCTCACGTAGCATCCTCCTCCGCTCTCCCTGACATCTTTGTCGGAGAATCTGGCCTTTCCGTAACGGTCGAAGACCCTGTACGGGTTCGTATCGTCGTTCATCGAAGGGTCCTGGAAATGTGTAGGGTGGCACGCCTGGCACGACTGGCTCCGTCCGGCGGCATCGGGCATCGGGACCATAGCGAGGTGGAAACCGTGTATCGCCTCTGTCAGGGGTTTGGCTTTTACCGTTTTGTAGCCCGTGGCCGTCGGTCTCGGAGACTGAAGGTTGCCCGAAATATTGTCACCGTGGCAGTCGGCACAGTTTACAGGACCCACCCTCCCCAGCCTGTTGTTCGTGGCGTCGGACCTGTAGTCGGAGAGAAACTCTGTCCCGTGGTGGGCGTCGTGAAGTGAGAGTATATTTATCGAAGCTTCGGCAAGACGCGCCATGAACTCGCTGGTGTCGGGGTAGCTCTTCCAGTACTCGTACTCTTTGTCGGAGAAGCTCAACCCCTCCTGTCTCGCCATCTGCGCCGCCTTCCCCTCCCTCGAGTGGCAGGCGTAGCAGTTGGGAATGTCGACCGGATTTGTTCCGAAGTACTCTATCACCCTCTTCTTTTCATCCAGCACAGGCTTTCCGTCACCGGTACGAAGCTGCACCACGGAGTACTGGAAAGGCTGAAAGTCGCTGTGCGTGATCGAGCGTATCGTCCCCTTTCTCCGGCTGTCGTTGAAGGCTGTGAGCGGCAGTCCCAGAGCGTCCCATATGTACGAAGCGGTAAGCGTAAGGGGCACATTCTTCACTGCAGGAACCATCGTATCGGTAAATACCACGTTGGAGCCGTCGCGGTCGGCGTACTCCATATAGCCTCCGGCCATCGGCTTGCCGCTCGGCCCCGAGTCGTAGCGCACCTTTATCTGGCGGCCGATCCTCAATCTATCTTTCGGAGCCGCTTTCGCGGGAAGAGTCCCTTCGAGATCTTTATATATGAAGAGGTGGGTCCAGACGTAGTTGGCCATATTGTCACCCGGAGAGTCGAAATGGCCGTCGCCGTCGACATCCTTGGAGACACCCCAGTAGCGCATCTTGTTCCCTTCGCTGTAGCTGTTGTCTCTGGTGTAGTAGTAGAGCTTCACATCGTCAAACGGCGAAAGCAGCCTCGGAGTCGCACCACCGCTGCCCGAACGCACCACCTGCGCCTGTATCGAGTTGTAGGGCGGGATTACACAGCAGTAGCTCATGTCGAAACCGACACAGTGCATGCCGAGTTCGTAGTTTACGAAGATATTGTAGCCGTTCAGCGGCTCGTAGAACCCTTTCGCCTTTTTTGACGGAGAGAGCTTCGACAGCTCAAAAGGCGGCTCTTTCGGGTATGAGAGCTCTTTCATCGCTCCATTCGCCCCGGAGTCCGACGCTCCTGCCGCACCAATCGTCGCCATAAGCAGAACTGAAAGAAAAAAAGGAAATGCTTTATTCATATTCATAATATCTCCTTTATATTTTTATATTACTATTTATAATTAATTCTCTATGAATAAATCCTTAAATCGTTCGATTTTTCTGATTTCTTCGTTCTATTTTTCTGATTATGATCGAAGTCAGCGAGTATGGGATAGGAGTATTTTAGAGTGAATGGTCATATATGGAAAAAAGTTGAGATTCGGGCACAGAGGCCCATATTTGCGGTTCAGGCTTCGTCTGAGATATCGAGCTGAAGATCTTTCAGTGAGTAAAATAGATTTGGGTGCTTCCGCTTGATGCTCTTTACAAGATTCTCGAGGTCGACGCTCTGCGCCTGCGCCCCCTCTTTGAGCCTCTGCTGCAGCTCGTGCATCGCGACCACCCATACATCGTGGAAATCGATAGGAAGCTCTTTGGCTATCGCACGCTCGAGGCGGGCTTTGAACACCTCTTCGCCCATATGCTGCAGAGAGCTCATTATCGCACTCATAGCTTCGGCGGTCGAGAGAACGAGAAGCCTGCCCTCCTCATCTATTATGAACCAGGGCTGCTCGTCGCTCCAGCTGCCGCGCTTCAGCTCCAGACTCTTTTTATCTTCGCTATCTCCCTGAACTATCTGCATCACGGGACGCTGTGAGGGGTTCGGCATGCCGAGACGTTTAGCCACGGCATCTATCTCCTTCATCTGCTGCTCGACAGGAAGGTTTTTAAGATTTTTCATAACGATCTCCATTACACCTCTTTACGCTGTTCGTCGAGCCACACCATCACCCCTTTCTGGGCGTGCAGCCTGTTTTCCGCTTCGTCGAAGACGACGCTCTGTTCACCTTCAAGCACCTCTTCACTCACTTCGAGCCCGCGGTATGCGGGCAGGCAGTGCAGAAATATGGCGTCGGCCCGTGCGAGCTTCATCATATTTTTGTCTACAGTATATCCGGAAAAGTCTTTGATTCTCTTCTCTTTCTCCTCTTCGTCACCCATCGAGACCCATGTATCGGTAGTGACGACATCGGCTCCGGCCACCGCATCTTTGGGGTCGTCGGTAAACTCTATGACCGCTCCGCTCTGCCTGGCGAACTCGGCCGCATCGGCCACTACGGAGGCGTCGCACTCGTAACCTTTCGGTGTCGCCACCCTCAGTTCGAAGCCGAGTTTGGAGGCGAGCATCAGCCAGCTGTGGGCCATGTTGTTGCCGTCGCCCACATAGGCCACTACCGGATTGTCGGCCTTCGAGTGCTCTATCATCGTCATATAGTCCGCCATCAGCTGCACAGGGTGGTACTCGTCGGTAAGACCGTTTATGACCGGAACCTCCGAAAAATCGGCAAACTCTTCGAGTTTGGCCTGGCTGTAGGTACGTATCATCACCATATCGCACATGCGGGAAATTACACGTGCGGTATCTCTCATCGGCTCTCCGCGTCCGAGCTGAATATCCCTGGAGGAGAGGAAGAGACCGGTCCCTCCGAGCTGGAAAATACCGGTCTCGAAACTCACCCTGGTTCTGGTGCTGCTCTTTTCGAATATCATCGCGAGCACCTGCTTCTCCAGGTACGGGGTGAAGCGCCCCGCTTTGACCTCCGCCTTTATGCGAAGGCCGAGATCTATCATCTGCAGAATCTCTTCTTTCGTAAAATCTTTCAGTGTCAGAAAGTGTCTCATTTTCAATCCTTTACGGCTGTCAAGGGTCACAGCCTGCGGTATCTGCGGGGGCTTCCCCTTCCGCTCTTTTGGTGCCGCTAAAGAAGCCCGGCCGCCTCTTTGGCGTGGTATGTGATGATAATATCTGCACCTGCGCGCTTGAAGCCGAGCAGCGTCTCCATCATCACCTTTTCGTAGTCGATAACACCCGCTTTCGCGGCCATCTTCAGCATGCTGTACTCACCGCTGACGTTGTAGACGGCCAGAGGCAGGTTGCTCGACTCCCTTATATCTCTTATGATGTCCATATAGGCAAGCGCCGGCTTCACCATGAGTATATCGGCCCCCTCCTCTTCGTCGGCGAGACTCTCCAACACCGCTTCGCGCCGGTTTGCCGGATCCATCTGGTAGCTTCTCCTGTCGCCGAAACTCGGGGACGACTCGGCGACGTCTCTAAACGGCCCGTAGTATGCGCTGGCGAACTTGGTGGAGTAGCTCATAATCGGAGTGTGGCTGAAGCCGGCCGAGTCGAGCCCCTCCCTGATCGCCGTTATCATACCGTCCATCATACCGCTCGGCGCTATCATGTCGGCCCCCGCCTTGGCGTGCACTATGGCCTGCTTCGCCAGATTCTGGAGGGTTATATCGTTATCGACCGTCTGCAGCTTCGGGTTTAGCACTCCGCAGTGGCCGTGGTCGGTATATTCGCAGAAGCAGAGGTCGGTAACGACGAGCATATCCGGATGCGCCTCCTTTATCGCACGCAGCGCGGTGGCGATAATGCCGTGCTCGCACATAGCGTCGCTCCCTACGGAGTCTTTCACGTCCGGGATTCCGAAGAGTATGATCGATTTGAGGCCCAGCGACTTCAGGGTTTCGCACTCCTTCAGGACTTCGTCGATACTCATCTGAAAGACGCCCGGCATCGAAGCCACTTCGTTTTTGACCCCTTCGCCGCTTCTGATAAAGAGCGGGTATATGAAGTCATCGGGGGTAACTACCGTCTCTCTGACAAGATCCCTTAGCACCGGATGGAGTCTTTTGCGCCTAAATCGAGTGAACATGGCCAACCCTTTACATATGATATAATCGCAATCAAATTAACCTAATTGACGGAAAGCCAGTATTTTACCAAAAGTTGAGGAAAAGTATAGAATGAACGTTGAGATCTCCGATGTGGCCAACCTCCCGACGAAGTTTGGAAACTTCAAGATACAGGCATTCAAAGAGAGGAGGGAGAGCGGCTGCTTCAAGGAGCACCTGGCGATCTTTACCGATCCGCTTCCCGAAACCCCGATAGTGCGGGTCCATTCGGAGTGCCTCACCGGCGATGCGTTCGGAAGCAGAAAGTGCGACTGCGGGGAGCAGCTCGAGTTCGCCCTGCACATGATCCAGAGCCAGGGGGGCATGGTGATCTACCTGCGCCAGGAGGGGCGGAACATCGGGCTTTTGAACAAAGTCAACGCATATGCGCTGCAGGACAGGGGGCTCGATACCGTAGCCGCGAACCACCAGCTCGGCTTCAGCGCCGACGAACGCACCTACGAGATGGTAGAGAGGGTTCTGACGCACTTCGGAATAAAAAAGATCCGCCTCCTTACGAACAACCCTAAAAAGATCGAGAGCCTCGAAGGGGTCGAGATTGTCGAAAGGCTCCCCATAATCGTGGAGTCCAACCCGCATAACGAAGCCTACCTTCAGACCAAAAAGAGCAGAATGGGGCACCTTCTTTAGGTGAAGATCGTGAAAAGCGAAGAGTTGAGGGAGATATTAAAACTTTCAAATGGTGCCGCAGATCCTAAAGGCATTGAAAAGCTCGATGCTTTCTCGAAGCATCTGGAGGCCTGGAACAGGGTGCACAACCTCACCGGCGCAAGAACACGAGAGGCGATGGAGGCGCAGATCGTAGACTCCGCGTGGCCGCTCACCTTTCTGCCGCCTGTCGACTCGCTGCTCGACATCGGCACGGGTGCCGGCTTTCCGGGAATGGTCCTGGCCATACTTCTTCCCAAAACGGAGTGCACCCTCTGCGAACCGCTTAAAAAAAGAGCCGCATTTTTGCGCTTTGTCGCGGGAGATCTCGGCCTTGGGAATGTCACCGTCGAAGCCAGACGGGCAGATGAGCTCGAAGCGCGTGCCTATTCGCTCATAACCTCCCGCGCCGTAACCGACGCCTCCACCCTTGTCGACTGGTGCCGCCCGTTCATAGACAAATCGACGCAGCTTCTTTTCTACAAGGGTGAGCAGGTCTATGAAGAGACCGCGGGACTGCGGCACTGCGGCATAGAGATCGTCACGCGCAAAAAGCGCAACTACCTATGGATAAAGGAAGCCTCAAAATGCTTAAAATAGTTCTGACCATCGCCGTCATAGCCGCGGTCTACTTCTTTCTGATAAAAAAACCAAGCGTCGAAAAAAAGCGCAGGGATCGCGCGGAGGCGGAGGCGAAAAAGCCCGGCCCGGATGAAGATATAATGGTGGAGTGCGAAAAGTGCGAAACATTCGTGAGCTCGAAAGAGGCTATCATTGTCGGCGGAAAGTACTACTGCTCCAAAAGCTGTGCGGGGGTGAAGTGATGATCATAATAGGCCACGAAGATATTCCCTACAGGCCGCTCTACTACGTCGAAAGTATAGAGGAGATAAAAGAGACGCCGCCGGGAAGCACTCTATGGCTCGGCCCCTTGAGCGGCTCGAAAGAGATCGCCAGGCACTGCTTCGAAAACGGTCTTGGCTACGCGGTAATGGCCGAGAGCGTGAACGACGCGCTCAAAGCGAACGCCCTGCATGCTCAATATATAGTGGTGCCGATGGAGCTCGCAAGAGAGATTCAAAAGATTGCCGAAACCTACCTTTTCGACGCGAAAATACTCCTTCCGGTCGATGAAGAGAGCGAGATGGAGGAGGCTGCGAAAGCGGGAATAGACGGGGTTCTATTTCAGAAAGCCGTCATAACCGGCTGACTGTCGATTCCGCTCCCGTTTTCCGCTTGAGATACCCTTATACTCTCCATTTAATCGCCGCTACACCCCCTTGACTTTAGTTTTATTTGTTAGTATACTTTAGTCATACAGACTAAAGATTTAAAGAGAGGATAGAGATTATGGAAGCAGTAAAAACAGTTGTACTACTTACACTCATGACGCTTCTGATGGTCTGGGTGGGAGGTATATTCGGCGGACAGTCCGGTATGCTGATAGCCCTGGCAATCGCCGGAGTCATGAACTTTTTCTCATACTTCTACTCCGACAAGCTGGTGCTCAGGCACTACCACGCCGTCGAAGTGGACGAACATAGCGCCCCGGGACTTTTGGCCATGGTGAGGCGCCTTGCCCACAAAGCCGGCATTCCGATGCCTAAGGTCTACATAATCCCGGAACAGGTTCCCAACGCCTTCGCGACCGGAAGAAACCCGAGCCACGCGGCGGTTGCCGTAACGGAGGGGCTGCTGGAGCTTTTGAACGAAGAGGAGGTGGAGGCCGTACTTGCGCATGAGCTGAGCCACGTACGCCACTACGACATTCTGATAGGAACCATAGCCGCCACTATCGCCGGTGCGATAGCGTGGATAGCCAACATAATGCAGTTCGGCGCCATGTTCGGCGGAGGAAGGAGCGAAAACTCCCCAAACCCGATTCTGATGCTGATAATGTCGATCATTCTGCCGCTTGCCGCCGGAATCATCCAGATGGCGGTCAGCCGCAGTCGTGAGTTCGAAGCGGATGCGGGCGCGGCGCGGCTTACGGGCCATCCCGAATGGCTGGCGAGCGCGCTTATGAAGCTGGAGAACTACAACCGCCGCGGCATGCTGCCGGAGGCCACGCCCGAAACGGCACATATGTTCATCGTCAACCCGTTCACCGGTAAAGACTTCAGCTTCGCCAACCTCTTTAGAACCCACCCCACCACGGAGCAGCGCATAGAGAGGCTCGAAGAGCTTCGACGTGAAATTAACGCTCGATAGAGTATAATCTACACAATCGAAACAGGCCCCGCCTGCGGGCCCGCATAAAACCCCCTCAAAAAGCGAGCCCAATGAGTCGATCTTTCATAAACTACATAAAGTGCGTAGGTACCGGAGCGAAACACAACCGTGACCTAACCTACGAGGAGATGCTCGATGCGATGCGGCAGATGCTAAACGGCGAAGCCACGCCGGAGCAGACAGCCGCCTTTCTGCTCGGGTGGAGACTCAAGCCCGAAAGCGTAGAGGAGTTCAGGGCAGCTCTCGAAGCGATAGACGAAACGAGCGCTGCCCACCCGGTGGAAAACGGCATAGAGCTCGGCTACCCTTTCGACGGCAAGGTCGACAACCCCTACATATTTCCGATAGCCGCGAAGATGGTGGAACCCCACGGGATCGAAGTGGTCGTCTGCGGCGGCGCACTTCAGCCGGCGAAGGGGGGAGCCACTGTAAAAGATGTGGTCCAAGCCGTAAATCTGCCCAAAAACCTCCGATACTTCGACAGAAGCCGCTACAACCCGAAACTGGCGAGCCTTACGCCCATACGTACCAGACTCGGAATAAGAACCGGGCTCAACACGATAGAGAGGCTTCCGGGAATAGCCGGGTGCGATACGGCCCTCATAGGCGTCTTTCACAAACCCTACGTCAAAAAGTATGTCGAGATCTTCGGCAGCCGCTACAGGCGCCTCCTTATCGTCAAAGGGAACGAAGGGACACCCGAAATCTTCGGAAAGTGCCGCGTATGGCTGCATGAAAACGGTGAAACCGAAGAGTTTACGATAGATTCGGCGGCACTGGGCGTGGAGTATAGAAAATCTTTCGAACCTATAGAGAGAGAGGAGGGCCTGAGGATGCTGAAAAACCCCTCCGAGGGTCTCGTCAGGGTGGCCGCCCTGAACGCCGCGCTGTGGCTCTTTGCGAAAGGCAAAGCCGATTCGGTGGAAGATGCGTTCAGATCGTTGAATGGATAAGTTCTCGAACCACGTCAAAAATATTCTCCACGGCTTTTTCCTGGCCGTAGGCACCACGGTGGCCGAACCGGCCACGATACTGCCGCTGATGGTAAACTACTTCGGCGGCAGCGCGGTGCTCGTAGGGTTTTTCAGCGGACTTCTACGGGGTGGAGCGGTGCTGATGCAGCTCTTTGCCGCATTCAAGGCACAGCACTACAGATATATGCTTCCCTATCTGAGGCGGGTATTTATCTTCCGCTTCTTTTCATGGTTTATGATAGGTGTTAGCATCATGCTCTTTGGCAAAGAGCACCCCACCCTGACCCTTTGGTGCATAGGTATCGGCCTATTTCTCTTCTCTTTCAGCGCGGGTTTCGGGGCCATCTATTTTCGCGAGATCGTAGCGAAGATCTTCTCTCACCGCTTCCGCGGCAAAACGATGGCATGGAGGCAGTTTTTCGCAGGACTCGGAGCGGTGATCAGCGGAGCGGTCGCGGCGTGGGTACTGGAGAGTTTCGAGCCGCCCTACGACTTCGGCTACCTCTTCATGCTTAGTGCGGTTTTGATGGGTCTGGGAATGGCCGCGTTCGCGACCGTCGACGAACCGGCGAAGGAGCACTTCGATGTCAGGATCGAGTCGTTCAGAGAGTTTTTGAAGCACGCCCTGCAGACCTTGAGGGCCGACAGCCAGCTGCAGATACAGGTGACCACCTTCCTGTTCGGTTACAGCTACCTGATAGCGCTCCCCTTCATCATTCTCGATGCCAAAAGCAAGATCGACCTCACCGGAACGGCCGTGGGTATCCTGATAACCACCCAGATGGTAGGTGCGATGCTGAGCAACATTCTATGGGGAAAGCTGAGCGGCCGCGGATACAACAGGCTTACGGCGAACATCGCCATCTCCATGCAGCTTTCGGCCGTAGTTCTCGCATTTTTCGCCGACTCACTGCCTCTATATATGCTTATCTTCTTTCTCTTCGGAGCCGCTTCGGACGGAAACCGCATAGCCTCCGGCAACCTCATCCTGATTCTCGCACCCGAGCAGAAGCGCCCGCTCTATGTCGCTTTGCAGATGAATATAGTCTCGCTCGGTATGTTCTTCTCGATACTCGGCGGCTTCATTCTCCATTTCGGCAG
>JALWMA010000049.1 GCA_027081015.1 Campylobacterales bacterium
CGGCAGTACTCGCCGATCTTTTTCATCTCCTCTACACTGACTTTCACTTCGAGGTCGATCTTTTTCTCTCTCTCCATCTCATATCCTTCCCGACTTTACCATCGATAGCACCATCGGTATGTTGTATCCGTCGTTCTCGTAACCTTCATCGCGGCACGCTTCACACTTGTCTCCCATCGGGCAGATATCCTGCTCCAGCAGATCCTCGAGAGTCTGAAAACCGTTCTCTTTGATCACTTTCGCTATATCGGCTATCGTCAAATCGTTGCAGTGGCAGATCGTATGGTTCGGATCTGGTATCACTTTAACCACCCTTTATGGCTCTTTTTGAACTTCTCAACCTTTGGTGCGACTACGGCTTGGCAGTACCCCTGGTAGGGGTTTTTTCTAAAGTAGTCCTGGTGGTACTCCTCTGCCGGCCAAAATTTTGACAGCGGGGATATTTCGGTGACTATCGGGTCGTAGAAGCGTTTCTGTGCCTCTTTTTTCGACTCTTCGGCGATCCTTTTCTGCTCTTCGTCACTGTAGAAGATTACGGAGCGGTACTGAGTGCCCACATCGGCACCCTGTCTGTTCAGAGTAGTCGGGTCGTGTATGCTCCAGAAAATCTCAAGAAGATCACCGAAACCCACGATATTCGGATCGAACGTGATCTCTACTACCTCCGCATGGCCGGTGGTGCCGCTGCATACAGCTTTATAGCCGGGGTTGTCGAGAGTGCCGCCGGCATAGCCGCTGACGACATCTTTTACCCCTTTGACCTCTTCGAAGACCGCTTCGAGGCACCAGAAACAGCCTCCGCCGATTACCGCCTTTTCAGTCGATCCGGACATATTCGCTCCATTCCCCGCAAAAAGCGCGGCCGCTACGGCAGTTATAAGAAATATTTTTATCATATCGTTATTGTATTGTAGTTAGATTAATCTATAATAAAGCGCTCAGGATCCCAATACAAAATAGGCGCCGACTCCTATGGCTGCGGCAGCGACTATCCGTTTTGCCATAGAGCCGAGCATGTTGCCTATCTGGCAGCTCGTGCAGCTGCTATACTTTTTCGCCTCCCAGCGGCCGAAAACAAAGTAGCCTATCATCAAAACTATCACGAGCGGTACGCCGATTTTGTCGAAAGTGTAGAGAGTAGAGAGCGTCTCTTCCGAAGCGTCGAAAAGTTTAGCGAACAGGGTCAGGAACATAAAGAAGAGGATTTTGTCGCTTACACTCAGAAAGTAGACACGCTTAGAGGTGGTGGGGCAGAGCTCCACTTCGGGCACCAGGCCGTTTTTCGCCAGCGCCTTTTCGACGGCCTCCCTCCGCTCCTTGGATACCTTAGACAGAAATGTTCCCCCGAAAGTGTAGTCTATCTTTCTCTGTATTATGCGCGCAAGATCGCCGGAAGCCTCCATATGGTGCTGTTTGCCGAATCTATCTTCGTAGATGAGCTTGATGGTTTCGTATCTCGGGATCTCTATCTCTATATCGGGGTAGTAGAGGGTCTTTTCGGTTTTTGATACCAATCCTTCCGATTTGAGTATTCTGGGATTGATGAGCTCCAGTATCGATCCGTCGGCCTCTTTTACGAGAACTATATTGTAGGGGTAACCCGTCTGTATGGCGGCAAGACCCTCCGCACCGTTCTCTTCCATAACCTCCTTCATCATATCTATCACTTCAAAAAGAGTTTCATCGAACTTTCTGACATCTGTAGAGGGTATGTTTATACGATCGTCAGGGTAGACGATCAGCTCTTTTTTTACGGACATTTTCAAACCTCTTTTGGAAATGATTCAATTGAAGATCAGCGCAGTGGCCCGCGCAAAAGCGCGGGACCGTTTCAGTGGTGACTTTTTCTCACGACCGCAAGCATCTTGATATTAATTACGATGAAGCGGATAAACTGCCATATAAGGCAGGTTCTCATGAAGCGGACGAAGCCCGTGGGTACCATCGTTGTAAAGCTCGGTTCGTAGGGCTTGACATTCTTTTCGATATGTTCCATTCTATCTCCTTTTCTCTTATTCGGGTATCAGTGTCCAGCCCGGTTTGAGCTGCGCTTTGTAGATGAACATGTGATGCAGTATATGCTTGATCCAGTGTCCAGCAAGGCCGATTTCGCCGAATGTATAGTCGATATCCCGTCCGATCCCCGGGTACTTTTCGAAGTCCGGTACGACCGGGTAGACTGTCAAAGATGCCGCCATACCGTCGGTGAGCCCTTTACCGGCAGAGGCGACACATGCGGCTCCCATTTCGGCCATAGAGGCGTGGTGGGTCGGCTTGTCGCTGTTCTTTTCGATCATGTCGCGAATGGACATAGCGACGGTCTTACCTATGATTCCCGAAGGCATTCCCGTTCTCGGCGGGGTCGGGTTGATGGGAGTGCCGTTGGGGCTTTTCATCGGTTTGGATATTCCGTGAGGCGGCGCAAAGGCGATTCCGACTGCGAAGATGTTTGGATAGTCGGGGTTTTGATAGGTTTTCGGCCAGTCGCTCGCTTTCCACTCCTCGTAAGGCTTGCCGCTGTAGTCTGCATCTACCTTCAAAAATCCGTTCGGAGCGAAAAGCTTGTCCGTCATGTCGCTGCCGTCTTTTGCGTACGCTTTCAGGCCCACACCCGAAAAGGGCGGAATCAGCATCGAGAAGTCGAACTCGAGTTCACCTGTCGAGCCGTCGAGCTGCTCATAGTGAATCTTGCCCTCTTCGACCTTGTTTACGTGAGCGCCGATGATCCACGGAATCCCTCTTTCTGTATATAGCGATTCGGCAAAGAGGCGGGAGCTTGCAGCATAACCGCCGCGCTTCATGTGCAGGCCGCCGATACCGAAGTCTCCCAGAAACGATTCGTTCGAGATCCACGTTATTTCAGCCAGGTCGCGTACGCCCGCTTTTCTGAGTTCGTGGTCGACATTGAAAATATACTCGAATGCGGCGCCCTGGCAGGTACACATGCCGTGACCCGTACCTATTACGATCTTCTGGCGCTCGCCGCTTTTCATTTTGGCTATCAGCTTCTGGAGCTCTTCGTTGGCGTGTGTGGCGTGGTCTGCGGTACACACCGAAACCGTATATCCGTTGTCGGGGCCGAGCCCCTCGGTCGCTCCGAAGTTGAGTTTCGGACCGGTTGCGTTTATGAGATAGTCGTACGCGACGAGCTCTTTTTCACCCTCTTTGCCTTGTCCCGTGTACTCTATGGTTACATAGGGTACATCTTCGGCCTCCCCACCCTCGGGATGAATAGATACCGCCTTTGCCTGGCGGTAATCGATACCGGCTTTTTCGTAAACGGGAGCGAGGTCGAAAACGACATCCTCTTTTGTCATCTGCCCGACGCCGACCCAGATATTTGACGGAATCCAGTTCCATTTGCTGTTTGGCGTAACGACTATTACCTCATGCTGCGGTCCGAGCCAGTCACGCAGAAAAGTGGCTGCTGTATGTCCTGAGACACCGGCACCCAATACAACGACTTTAGCCATCTCTACTCCTTTTAATTTGGCAATCAGATTGATTATAGTCCTACTTGTTTAAATCTAATCTTAAATCAAGATTATACAAGCAAACGAACTGATTAAACAGAGAATTTTCGATAAATCATTTAAATTATTGAAAAATATAATATAAATAATTTATCTACAAAACTCTTTACACTCAGTCGAATCAATCCCGTTTGAATATCGGCATATCGGATAAAAGTGTTAACAGAGATTGCAGAGAGTGTCGTCGGGTTGGCGGGAAAGCTACCTTTTGACCTCCTCGACAAGGACGAGATTGTTTAGCCCATATTTTTTTAGAGTGTTGAAAAGATCTATTATGCGCTCATACCTGACGCTTCTGTCTATGCGAAGTAGAACAGGCCTATTTTTCTCTGTAACTTTCGAAAGCTCGCTATCGAGTTGGATCATATCGAGTTTTACGCCGTTTAGTGCGACACTATTTTCGGAGAGCTCTATGGAGATCTCTCTCTTCTCCATGACCTTTTCACCTTTTTCCGCACTCGGAAGGTTTAGAAGCAGCGCCAGCTCCTCCTTTTTGAAAACCGAGGTGACAAGAAAAAATATAAGAAGCAGAAAGACGACATCGACAAGCGGCGTCATATCCAGCTGAAGCGATTTGCGCCGTCTCATCTTTTCGATCCGTAGAAACGTATAAGCAGCTCCTCTTCGAGGTGCGATTCGATATTGTCGAGATAGGCTATGAGGTAGTTGTACCCGATTGTATGGATAATCGCCACTACAAGGCCGCCGACTGTCGTGACAAGGGCCATCGATATCCCTTTGGCAAATACACTCGGATCGCCCATCCCAATTTTTCCTATAGCCTCGAAGGCCATCAAGACACCTACTACCGTTCCCAGTAGACCGAAGAGGGTTGCGGTGGTCGCTATTATCTTTATCGTAGGCATCCCTCTCTCCATCTTCTTCAGCCTGCTTTGCAGAAGCTCTTTTACAATCAGCAGTACCGCTCTTTTGTCTCCCGAGGCTATGGAAGAGAACTCGTCAGCTATCTCATCGGCATACCCTCTCTTTTTTCTGTTAAACATAGTAAACTGAATCCACTTTGTAATTATCAGGGCGATGCCGACGGTATTCATGGCTATCAGAATCTCCATGATTACTCCGCCGGCTTTTATGTATTCCATGATTCCCATACTCTTTCCTTTTATTGTCTGATGTTATGCAAATTCCGGGCAGAGCCCGCAATTTGGCAGGGCCTGTGCGGCCCTACAACCCCCTGAAGCTTCGAAATCTCGGATTTCGAGACGATTTTACGCCTTCTGCGTAAAATCAGTAATTATCGATTATCTCCTCTTCAGCATATAGTCTATCGGTACTTTCAGTGTCAACTCTTCGGTTTCGAAAGCATCCGGCAGGGGGTCGAAGTTGCCGATCCTCTCCAGGGTTTTTACCGCGGCCCTGTTGAGCCTTCCGTATCGGCAGGCCGAAACGACCTCTACACCCTTTATCGAACC
>JALWMA010000050.1:0-15125 GCA_027081015.1 Campylobacterales bacterium
TTCTCCAATTTTTCGAGATACTCTTTCGCCTCTTGCTTGCCGTCTTTTAGAGCCTTTTTCAAAAGGCGTACAGCCTTCTCCTCATCCTTTTCGATACCGTCGCCCGAAAGGTACATTTTGCCCAGTTCAAATTCGGCTTCGGCGCAGCTTTGCACCGCGGAACGCTTCAGGTAGTATTTTGCCTTGTATATATCTTTATCTACCCCGAGCCCCCTTCTGTACATTATCCCTACCTGGTATTGGGCCTTGGGGTAGCCAAGATCTGCGGTCTTTTTGTACCAGTAGAAAGCCTTTTTGTAGTCCTTGTCGACCCCAAGGCCTTTGTAGTAGATCTCTCCGAGATAGCGCATCGCTTTCGGATCCTCATCCTCCGCCGCTTTCAAAAACCACTCCAGAGCCTTTTTGTAATCTCTCTTTACGCCCTTGCCGGTGAAGTAGATATACCCGAGGTTGAACTCCGCCTTCACATGGCCGCCCTCCGCAGCCTTCTCGTACCAGTAGATTGCCTTCTCATAATCCTTTTTACCCAAAAAACCGAGGTAGTACATCTCTCCCAACGTAAACTGCGCGTTAGGATCGCCCTTTTTCGCCTTTTCGGTTGCTGATTTGACGAGCCTCTCTTTAAACTCGAGCTTAGGCGATGCATGCAGCAGTATCGGAAGAAGCAGGATCGACAAAATTAGCGGCACTCTTTTCACTCTTGCTCCTTTTGGCAATGGAATGGATAGATTAATAAAATTTGATTTGTTCAAGATAATAACGGATGAATCGGGAAGCTTTTTTAAAGCTTTTCTTTCTTTTATCTCAAAAGTACGATCTAATAAATAAGTCAAAGATATTATACTATAAAAAAGGGAGCGGATTACGAAAAGTGGAATAAAATGTCAAGACGGGAGAGCCGATCACGGCTTTCCCGAAGTATTGCGGCTTCAATCAGTTGGCTGCTCTTTTCAGTACCTCTTTTTGTAGTTTTTCGAAGAGCCCCTCGTTTCTGTATGCGGCCAATATAAGTACAGCCACAATCACAATTGCATAGTAGACCCATGTGGGCACGGGCACAGGGTCACCGGCCGCATAGGAGTGTAGGCCGGACAGGTAGTAGTTTACACCGAAGTAGGTCATGATTACCGAACTGTATGATACCACCGAAAGAACGGTAAAGTTGAATGTGTTCCAGAGTTTGGGAATGAACCGCAGGTGAATCACGGCTGTATAGACAAGTATCGTCACGAGAGCCCATGTCTCTTTCGGGTCCCATCCCCAGTAGCGGCCCCACGACTCGTTCGCCCAGACACCGCCGAGAAAGTTTCCTACCGTAAGCAGAGATAGTCCGACTATCATGGACATCTCGTTTATTCTTGCGGTCTCTTTGATATTCAGGACTATCTGCCTCTTTGTTTCGTCGGTTTTCGTGAAGCCGAGCATTATATAGAGTATCAGGGCGATGAAACCGAGAAGTGCACTCAGACCCAGGAATCCGTAGCTTGCCGTAATGACCGAAACGTGTATCGTCAGCCAGTACGACTTAAGTACCGGTACCATCGTGGTAATCTGCGGGTCGAGCCAGCTCAGGTGAGCCACAAATAGTGTGATACCGGCGAATATGGCCGTGGAAGATACCGCGAATTCCGACTGCCTGGCGAAAAGGATTCCCGCCAGGATTATGGCCCATGAGATATAGAGCATCGCTTCGTAACCGTTGCTCCACGGGGCATGTCCCGCTACGTACCACCTTAGACCGAGTGCGAACGTGTGTGCCAAAAATGCCACTACGAGAACGGCGACCACAATCTTGGTGGGTGTTCTCAGGTTCAGTTTCGGGCGCACGAGCCTCAGGAAGATAAGGAAGAGCAGAACAAGGCCCGAGAGCAGGTAGACCGGCACGAGGCGGTTGAAGAGATCGAGCTTGTTGTAGAGCAGCTCCGCCTCTATGCGGCTCTTTGCCGGAATGATGTCGGCTCCATACTTTTGCTGATACGCTTTTATCTCCTCTACCGCTTCGTCCGCAAGGCTCCAGTCACCCGTCTGCAACCCTCTGTTGAGCCCGACGAAGTTCTTCTCGAGAATCTTCCTGATCTCGTTGGCCTGAGCCGGCGGGAACGTTTTGAGGGCCTCCGCTGGAGCGTACCACTTTTTGTTGGGGTCACCTTTTAGCGGGAACGATCTCATGAAGTCGCCGGTGAAGACCATATAGGCGATATTGAGGCGCTCATCGACTTTCAACAGCTCTTTATCGAAAGTGCCGCGCTCCGCCGGCCTCTTTCTGGCCGCCTCTTCGACGGCTTTTGCAAGTTTGTAGTTTCCGGTTTTGTCGAAAATATCGATAAACGCGAAGTATTTCTCGTCGGGTGAGATACCGAGAAGTTTTTTCACTTCCGGATGCTTCACCTTTATGAGTTTGATTCTCTTCCAGTATGAGGGCTTAGCGGCCATCCCCAAGATGATCTGGTTGTGTGTGAGCCCGAGCATCGTGTCGGAGCCGTGGACTTTGTTCAGTATGTCTATCGCCGCGGAGTCTATCGGCTTGATTCTGCCGTCGGGCCCCTGCAGCAGGATGGAGCCGTAGTTGTCGGCATGTTTTCTATCTATCTTCTTGACAGTCTCAACTATCTGCTCCATGCTCATTACGGCATGGTTGTGGCCTGTATGATCCTGTGCCGCTTTCAGGTCGCCTGCACCAAGAAGCGTCAGCACTGCAATAACTGCGGCTGCGGCTCCGCTTTTACCGCTCTCTATATACCTGGTTCGGGCGAGTTTGCCGAAGCGCCCGTAGGGGTTGAAGAGGTTCAGGAAAAGCCCGACAGTAAGGAGAATGTAGCCGATATATGTGGGCCATTTTCCCGGGTCGTGGTTTACCGAAAGAACCGTACCCTTCTCATCCTGATCGTAGCTCGACTGGAAAAATTTGAATCCGCCGTATTCGAGCGTATTGTTCATATATATCCTGTACGGCATCTTCACTCCGTTCTTCTCGTCGTATAGAATTACGTGGCTTTCGTATGATGAGGGGCTCATCGATCCGGGGTACTTTTCCATTACGAAATCATCGAGATAGATATAGAAGGGGAGTTCTATCTCTTTGGAGCCCCACTCCAGAGCCACTTTTATATCGCCGAAATCTACTTTTTCGGTAAAGCCCTTGAAGCGTTTGCCCATACCCATAAGGGCGGCCTCTTTTTTCTTTCCGTCATATTCGACTTCGACAACGAGTGCCGATAGAGGCTTCTCCATCTTCAGATTCATTTTGTTCTCGTACTCCGCCATAGGTACGAGCTTCTTTACCCCTTTTGTCAGTGTCATCTGCGGTACCATCTGAATACCGTTAACAAGGTACATCATCTTCGCTTTGAAGGGGTGCTCTTTGCCCGCTTCGAACACACCTTTGCTCTGATCCTGCATCTTGAACCAGCCTATGTCGATATTGGACTTGAAGTAAAACCCGCCGTTTTTCATGTAGATATGGATATAGGGCTTCTTTATTGGGCCGGGCTCACTATTGCCGAAGAGCATGACGTATGGTCCCAGGTCGGTATACTCTCCCTCTTTCAGAAAATACTTCTCCGGCCCCGACGGTGTGACTACCGTATAGACGACGATCGGCTCGCCGTTGGGGTCTTCAACGGCTGTCTGGACGGCATCTTTTATAAACTCTTTGAACTTCACATGAAGAGTCTTTCCGTCGATGTCGAGAGTCTCGTCGAAGCTGTTCCCGCCGATCGCCGATATGAAAATCTTCTTCTCTTTATAATAGCTCTTTCCATCTTCGGTAGTGGCGGTTATCTGGACGAACGAGTCGGCCGAGAGCATCCTGTTTTCGCTCGTTCCCTCACGTATATGGAGTATACCCTCATATCCGAGGTAGCGTGTCATTCCCGAGCCGATAAGTATTACCAGAAACCCTACGTGAAAGATGAAGGCGGGTAGCTTCTTCGGCTTGTAGAGCTTGAAGCGGAATATGTTGCCGATCAGGTTTACGGCAAGAAGTACCTGCAGAACTTCGAACCATCTCGCTCCGTAGACGAGCGCCCATGATGTCTCGATGCCGTAGTCGTTCTCTATGAATGTCGCAACCGCGATAGATACGGCGAAAACAAGTGTCAACGCCACCATTGTTTTCATCGAAATCAGCAGCGACCATGCGGACTTTAAAATTTTCGTCATAAGACCCCTTTTTCAGTTGTTTTGGACACGTCTCGAAAATGGTTTGTCGGTCTGTAGTCATACAAAAAAGTGCCTGCGAAAGCGGCAGATGAACCTAACGAGCTCCCAAACCATTTTTGAAGCGGCCATACGTACTCTATAGCTTTACCGATAAGCATTGCAATACAAATCTATATCAGTAGATAACTTTTATTTTAGTTTAATCATTACAGCGCTTTGGGAGATACCGCTTAAAGCTTCCGCTCTTTTTCCGATAGCACTTTTATATCTTCGATCTTCCACTTTCCGTTTTTAAAACGTAAAGTGTATTTGACTTTATAATATATCTCCGCCCTCGGCCACGCCTCGGCAGTTCTGTTTACATCTATGTGACGGAAATAGCGGTATTTCCAAGTCTCGTCAGTCAAAACCTCGGCTCTCTCACCTTTCGGCTCGATCTTTTCGAAAGCGATTTTGACGAGCTCCGCGTCCATGTATAGATTGTTCTCGTGCCAGGATTTTATCCAAATATAGAGCTTTTGCGCAACTCTTTTCTCTGCATGCTGTTCCAACTTTTGCTTATCGCTGAATTTTTCAAGGAAAGAGGGGTTTTTCGCCGCTTCAATCAAAGTGCGGTTGTAAGATAGGATAGTCTCCTCTATCCTGCGGTGTTCATCGGAAGCCGACACAAGAGAAGGCAATAGCAAAACAATGAAGAGTAGATAGATTAAACCCGTCCCTGGATTACGGGACAGGTATTGGATCGACCGGATCATATCCGGCTCCGTTGTCGAGATACTGGTAGGCTTGTCTGCTATGGCACGTTCTACATCCTCCTCCTGCAACATATGCGTTTCCTCTTTGCGGGTTTGTGGGTGTTTGGGCTTTTTTATAACCGGTCAATTTGAGCATCTTTGTACCATTGTAGTTATAGTTGTACGGTTCTGGGAAGTAGTCGTATCCTATCAGCCTGGAGACCGGTGAACCGTGAGGGATGGCTACGTGACACTCTACACAGGCGGCATTGACTCTTCTCATAGGCCCTGACCACCACGCATTGTGTGGATAGTTCAGGTTATGGCAGTTGGCACAGAAGAGGTCGGGAGCGGTTCCATCCACTTGTATATCGGCCAGTGTAAACAGTGTACCGTCAGGCTTGGTAGGCCAATATTTGTTAGGCCCTTTTAGCATGAAGTTGAAGCTCGATCCGTGCGGACCTTTCGGGTCGCCGCTGTCTTCGTTATCGGCACCGTGGCAGTCTGAGCAGTACATCGTCTGGGTTCCGGGATTCTGGTTCCACGGATAGAGCAGTGCTTCTGCGCGTAAAGCTTTCGGTTCATAGCTGCCATCCATGGTGTTGAGAGATTTTACTACCGGGTGTGCAGACTTGTTGTTTGGGTTGAACTCGAACGCCTGGTCGGTCGCCCTTACTCCTTCTACATCTATCCAGTTATCGGTTGCACCTGTTGCCGCCTCTCCTGGATTTTGGGTCAGAGTCGGTCCAAGGGCCCAATATGAGTGGCACTTTAGGCAGATCTGATACTCTTTGGTAGCAGATGCGTAGGTGGTGAAAGAGGTTGGCTGCGTCCATCTCGCCGGCCATGTCGGCTCGACACCCTGAACGTTTCTAAGAACGTCCGACACGGCGTTTGACGGAGTGTCCGGGTACCACTTGTTCGCACTCGCAGCCTGAGTGCCTATGTGATTGTTGGAGCCTGTTCTGTGCTGGTTGTGGCAGTCCATGCACTCTGCATGTTTGGAATCACTCCACTTGACGCTGTGGCTTCCAGCAGGGTCTGTCTCTTTAGATCCGTAGCCGTAGAGGGTGTCGAAGTTGGTGTGTACTCCGTCTATCGTATTGACAGGGTGTGCAAACGGACGGTTCAGCACCGACTCTATATCGTTTCCTGCCCATGTAGTCCCCGTTCCGTGGCATGGAGCGGTATCTCTTGTCGATGCGGCACCCATATAGCATGTATTCTGCTCCACCTGCCTAAGTAGGTACGGTTTTCCCTGACCGTTATGCGGCGTATGGCAGTTCGCACAATAGAGATCGGCCACGGAGACGCTGTTACCACCGTTGTATTTGTTATTTACTACCTGGCTGAGGTATGGTGCGCCAGACACTTCATGCGCTGTCGGCCACGGTACTCCCGGGTTTTTATCGTGGCAGGACAGACATGTGTCTTTGACGTTTACGGCATTGTTGGTACTGCTCTTGACTCTTAAAAATTTGTAGTTTTCCAAGTGTGGATCGTGGCACGACGTACACTCGACATATCTTTTGCCGTTGTAGGTATAGAGCTTCAGCGGGGCGTCGGGAGTGGTTTTCAGTTCGATAGTCTTGCTGCCCACATCGAATGTCTTCACGTTTGTCGGATCGTACTCTATACCTACCGGATGGTGTATGGTGAGGTCGGTTCCTATGAAGCCGTTTGCGTCTACAGGCATCATTCCGTCTACGCCGACACCCGTCATATCTATAAGTGTGTTACCCAGAACCGTACCTCTTACCATATAGACGGAGCCTATCGCAACCGTTCCGTCGTGGCAGCTGAGGCACTGCCTCGAAAGCGATCCCGGTGTTCCTTCTGTGATTCCCAGATCGGCCGGCAGTGGGTAGTTGGTGCGCTTGAGGTATTCGCTCTCGTACATTACGTATGAGGATGTAGGCATACTCCTGTTCCATAAAGGCTTTCCCGGCCTTGTATTGTGGGGTATATGGCAAAAGACGCAGACCTCCTGCTCCCTTGCAGCTTTTATGGTTCCGCTGCCAGAGACGGACAGATTGTGCTTTGTATTTAAAATCGTCCCGTATGAGATGGTATGGGTTAAAAAGATTGCCAGATATATATACTTTTTTTTCATCGGAACTCCTTTGTCGTCGATGTTTTGACAGACCTCTTTAAGTATATCGGACATTTTCTGAATAATTGGAGTTTGTACACTTCAAAGTACTTCTCTGATATTCCGATACCAAGAATGGACAGGTTATGTTTCTTCTCCGAAACCGCCCGGTATAATACTGCAGGCACAAACGGTATGGTGGCGAGATTTCGTAATATAAAGCTTTTCATTCCCGTCCCCTTTTCATTCGTTGTTATAGTTTAAGATGTCGAAAACCTCTACCCGCATGTTGTAGGAGTCTGTAACATACGCTTTTCCGTCTTTAGATATGGCAATATCTTCCGGGCCGTAGAACTCTCCAGGTCCACTTCCTTCGGAGCCGAATACAAGCAGCAGGTTACCCTTCGGGTCGAATATCTGAACCGCATTGAAAAGGGTGTCGGTTACATAGATGTTTCCGTCTCTGTCTACGGCTATACCTCTGGGGCTCGAAAAGTTTCCTATGGTATTACCGAGACTGCCGAAAGCCCGAGAGTACTTTCCATCTTTTCCAAATACCTTGATGCGGAAGTTCATGGAGTCGCAAACATAGAGCCTACCCTCTTCGTCGAGAGTGATGAAAGTGGGTCTGTTCAACTCGCCGCCGCCGCTCCCTTTCGATCCCAGGGGAGGCAGCATGTTTTTATCTTTCAGGGAGAATCTTTTTATCTCGGAAGAGAGGGTGTCGCTTACATATAGTACTTCTCTCTCCTTGTCTACAGCAATGCCGGTGGGTCTCTTGAGACCGCTTTTGGATCCTATTTTTCTAAGCGCGATTCCGCGTTTGTTGAAGATATATACAGCTCTGTTTATAGAGTCTGTAACGTAGATATTCCCTTTTTTGTCGGTAGCAACATCTATCGGAGAAGCGAATTTTTCCGATTTGAAGCCCTGGATGGTGAATTGGCTGTTGTTCAGGGTGTCGAATATGAAAAGTGTCGAGAGGCCCGTATCGGTCACGTATATCTTCCCGTCGTCGACATGAATGCCGAAAGGCTTCACGAGAACCGTATCGCCGCTACCTGCGAAAAAGTCCCATATCTTTGCGAAAAATCCCTTCTCTATTTCGAGATCTTCCGCCTTAGTTATGCTTTTATCATATGCTATACGTGCCGTTTCGGGCGGCTGGGGCCAGACCGGTTTGTCTGCTGCCGCAAGCGGGAGTAGAAATATGGATGAGAGTATAGCGTATAAAATCTTTTTTTTCATTGAATCCCCCTCAGATTCGTCTACTTATTCTAAAGAAGTAGTTCAAATGATCTCTATTGCCGAAGGTTCCACCTGTCTGCGTAGATAACTGTATTCCGGTTCTCAGCTCAACTTTCCTGATTCTATAAATGATATCCGCACTACCGGTATAAGATGTGACATTATAGGCGGTATCACTTGAAACCCTTGCGATGCTTTTTAGCATTAGGTCACGTCTGAGCATATAGAAAAATGTTAAAGATCCATATGGATTTACTCTGTCCGCAAAGGTACCGGTGGAGTAGATCACACCGCCTTTTAATGTCATTTTGCCATTGTATCCTACCGGCCTCCAGTAGTTTAGATTGTTGTCTATACTGACAATATTGGTTGTTCTCGTAGAGACATTACCGTCGACGTCCGTGTACCTGTTTCTGTCAGAAGTTGTATATAGTTTAAAATAGTAGGAGATACGGTCTGTAAACTTTTTATTGTAAGAAGCATTTGTAGTAAGACGGTTCGTAGCATCACTGGTCGTCGATATCAACTGGTAGTATGAGACACCTGCGGAGAGGGCGGATCTATCTTTCGGAAAGTTTTTTGAAAGACCGCTTGAAAGGGTGTACGATAGCATGTTCCTGTCCTGTATGGTCGCATTGCTGTCGCTGTAATCATAAGTTTCAGCCCTTCCGGTCGTGGTTATCCCCAATGTAGCGCTAAATGTGTCCGAGAAACTTTTCAAATAGTTTGCACCTGCGGAAACAGAAGCGAGTGTCATATTGTAGAGATCGCCTTTTGCATTATAAATCTGAAATCCATGGTTGGTTGTCAGGTTTTTGGTTAGCTTGTATGTGCCGGTTTCATTGACGGATATGGCCGTATTGCTTCCATCTTTCGTTTTTGAGTTGTCAAATGTGAGAGAGAAGTTTTCGTTTTGTTTATGATTGGGCACCCAGTTCAAAGATAGCGTACCGGTAAGATTTTCATACTCGAGATAATCATTCTTAAGGTAGTTTAACGCACCTGAAAACTGCATAGTTTTTGAGACAATCCAGGAGTAGGTTGCAACCGCATTGTCTACCACATCATTCCAACTATCCTGATAGTTCAGTCCAATATCTGTTCTATAGTAGTCTCTGATCTCGTGGCTGTAATTTATACTTGCGGTCATGTTTTCGTCGAAGCGTTTTGTTATGCCGATGGCAAACCTTTTGTTGTCGCCGTTTTCATAAGCGAAAGATTCGGTTTTTTCCGTCTTTGTCTGCCTGAACTCATAGTTTAGTGCGAAGATATCGAGTTTTGCTCTGCCGTAGATACCGCTCTTGTCGGTTTTATAGGTTATGAGGGTCGTTCCGTCCGGCGCCGTACTCCATATTGGCGAGTCTATCTTTTCGTAATATACCGTAAACGGGTATTTTGTCTTCTTTATGAAGTTGAGATATGCTTTATAATTGGTATGTTTGCTCTCGTTGCTGCTAGCGGTTGTACTCCCGTTGTTGTTTACATCCGTATCGGAGTTGTCTACATAGAATGAGAAACCGAGGTCGTATGTAAGCAGCCTTGGACTGTATACGAAACTTTCATATCCGAGTTGATAATTTTGTATGAATGATTTTCTGTCGGTTTCATTGTATTGGTCGCTCACGTTATCGTGCATCAGTACATATTCAATCTTTCCATATACCCCTCTTGTATAGTCGGCGGATAGGAGTGCCGGCATCAAAGACAAAATATAAATGGGGACCAGGATTTTTCTATTCATGGCACTCAACCATTAGTTACTTATATGTAATTTCGGCATTTTTTCGCATACTATCGATAATCCTATCCAGGTTTTGTTTCTCGTTTTTCGCCTTAAGCTCTTTTTTTAGCCTATCTTTTACCTCGTCGAAGCTAAGTTGTATGGCAGGAGATATATCTTCGAGTTTTACGATGTAAAATCCTTTCGGAGTCTCGATAATTTCGCTCACTTCACCCTTTTTCAAAGAGAAGGCCGCCTTTTCTATCGGTTCATCGAGCATGCCCTTGTGGACAAAGCCCATATCGCCCCCCTTTATACGGCTCATTGCGTTTGAGTACTTCGATGCGACATCGGCAAACTCTTCACCCTCTTTTATCTTTTTGAGCGCCTCTTCGGCCCTCTTGAGCGCCTTTTCACGCCCTTTTGGGTCTGTCGGATCGTTTCTTACATATATGATTCGTACCTTTATCTTCTCCGGCCTTTTGAACTTGTACCTGTTCTTTTCGTAATACTCTTTGAGATCCTCTTCGCTCAGTTCACTTTTTATCTCTTTGTCGTAGAGCTTCTGCATCAAAAGGTCGTTTCTGAGCTCTTTTTTGAATATTTCGTAGGTGAGGTTCGCACGTTTCAGACCCGCTTCGAAGTTCTCTTTGGAGCCGAAGGCCTCCCTTATCTTCTTCTCTTCCCTCTCAACCACAGAGTCTGAAACTTTATAACCTCTCTTCTTAGCATACTGAAGCAGAAGGTGCTTTTTCTCCAGCTCTTTGAGGGCATCCTTTTCAACCTCTTTGAGCTTTTCTGGTGTAACGGTGGAGTGGAAGAAGCTTCGCGGCATCAGCAGCCCCACCTGTCTGTCGAGTTCCGCTTTGGTTATTTCGTATCCGTTGACTATAGCGACGACCCTATCTTTTTCGGTGCCGTTCATATCGGCGGGTTCGCCCAAAAGGAGTGTCGCAAGTGCGGAGAGTATCAAAATCGATCTTTTCATGAAAATAATCCTTTTAATTTGACAGTTATTTGTCGTGGCACCCTTTGCAGAGTCTGCTGCCGTTGTTGCCGGTTCTTAAAAACTGCTCGTTCGTCGTGTGCGGGTCGTGGCAGCTGGTACATCTTACTGTACCTTCGGATACCAGGTCTTTGATGCTCTTTGCGCCAGACCAGCCGGTAAGCAGGTATGTCTCGGGTCTGAGGCTGGCTTTCATCCCGCTTTTACTGAAGGGTGCGTAGTCCACGCCTACCGGGTGGCTGTGAACAAGTGCGTCTTTGGGCAGCGGATCGGTACTCATATTGAGGGTGTTTATGTTGAATTTCGTCATTGCCGACTCACTGTAGAGGGAAATATCCGGTGCGTTTACACCGTCGTGGCAGGTGAGGCATACACTGACCATCACGTCGGGCTCTTGCGAAGTTGCGGCCTGAGTAGCATTCGACTCCATCCCGTATACGTTGAACGTGGAGTCACTGTCTATACCCTCCTGCCACTTGGGGGTTTGTGTGTCGCCGCTGAGGGAGTCGTGGGGTATGTGGCACCATATGCAGAGTTCAGGCTCCTCCTCACCTTTGGGAATTTTGATGCCTCTAAGGAGATTGTGTTTGGTTTCGTAGATGCCGGCCTGCTCTTCGCCTATCGAAAAGGCGTAGCCGTTAAGAGATAACGCGACAATTAGGGGTAAAACCGCAAAGCTATTCGGAGTTCTCATCTTTCGTCTCCTTTTCCAGCTCTTTGAGCTCCCTGTACTCTTCAGGGTGCTCCTTCTTCCATCGCTCGCTTACATACTGGTATATCTGTACCCTGGCGTTGAACGAGTCTACCACATATACACGGTCGTTCTCGTCCACATATACGCCTGCGGGCAGATAGAACTGCGACGGTCCGAAACCCGCTCCGCCGAAGTAGAGCAGGATGTTGCCTTTATCGTCGAATATCTGGACGTTGTTGAAGGCCGCATCCGAAACGTAGATGTGCCCTTCGGAGTCGATGCCGATACCTTTGGGTCTGGAGAACATTCCGGGTTTGTCGCCGAGGCGGCCGAATTTGCTAAGAAAATTGCCGTCCGCATCGAAGAGCTGCACCCTGAAGTTCTGGGTGTCTACGACGGCGACGTTGCCGTTTCTGCGGTCTACGGCTATATTGGTCGGGAAGTTGAACTCTCCCTCTTCGATACCCCTCTTCCCGAATTCGAAAAGGAGCTTGCCGCTATCGAGGTCGTAGACCTTTACATTGTGCGATTTGGTATCGACTACGTAGAGTCTGTTTAGCTTCTCGTTTATCGCTATGCCGGAGGGGCGCCTGAACTCACCTTTGTCGCCTATGGCAAAGAAAAGCGCGCCGTTTTTTCGATAACCGAAAACCTTTTTGAGCTTGGAGTCTGAGACATATATTGTCCCGTTTCTGCCTATTGCAATGCTCACAGGAAGTGCGAGTTTGCCCGGAGGCCTGTCGCCGATGAACGTTACCTTTTTGTTTAGGGTATCCATCGCGAACACTATTCCTATGGCGGTATCGGTAACGTAGACGGTGTTGTTGGCCGCTGCGACTCCGTATGGTTTGAAGAGGTTCTTGCCGACCCCTTTACCCTCTTTACCTATAAGCAGATCGAGAGTTTTTGTCTCTTTGAAATTCGCTTCGCCTCTGAGGCTCTCTACATAGAAGATTCTCGGCTCTTCCGGCGGCGGCGGGAGTATTATGCGAATCTCTTCACTCTTCTTTTGGGCGCATCCGCTGTTGAATAGTGCAAGCATTATTATCGACAATGAAAGTAGAACCGCTCGTTTCAATCTATCTTCCTCTCTCGCTTATTTACATATGTTCAAATATTATATCAAAGAATACTTCGAGAGGCAAACGCTTCGGTCGCCTCTTTGCATAGAGCTTTTGTCGTGCAGGGGGCCGGATAAAATTGTTCTGAGAAATCGCGATTTCCCATGACAATTCTACATGCAAAAAAAAATGGGTCCGGCCGAAGCCGTACCCATTGAGCGAAGTCGTAACGCTTACTTGTCGTGGCAGGTAAGGCAGACTTTACTTCCTTTGTTGCTCGCTTCACCGACAGCGGCAGCGTTTCTTCTAAGGAACGTGTCACTTTCACCCAGGTGAGGATCGTGGCAGCTTCCGCACTCGACTTTACCATTCCTGAGCAGATCGGAGATAGAGCTGGCTCCGCTCCATCCTGTGATCGCAGTAGTGACAGGTTTAAGGCTGGCCGCACCCTCTACATAAGTGATAGATACGGGGTGGTCGTTTGTAAGACCGACATTTGACGGATCGCCGTCACCGATCTGTGTTACGCCGGCAGGCATTGTGAATGCTGTTCCTGCTGGTGTGGCACCGAATGCGACATTCTGTCCACCCGCTACATATCCGCCAGAGCCGGGAGCGTTGACGATAGAGTTGATGGCGCTGACACCGTCATGGCAGCTAAGGCATGCAAGAGAGGGTGCGCTCGGCTGAGCTTCTGTTGCAGTTCCGGCAATAGTGGTTCCTGCTACACCTGCAGCTGTGGCACCGTACATTCTGAATGTTCCGGCAGGTGTCGCTTTGTTCCAGAGCGGAGCGCCTGTAAAGTCGGTATTGGCGGCGTGCGGGGTGTGGCAGTAGACGCAGATCTCGTCGTTGTTCTGACCTGCATTTGCTTTAATTGTTCCACCGCCTGTAGCCGAAAGGTCGTGTTTACTTCCAGTGATTTGAGCCATCGCAGCCGTTACACCGAAAGTGAGAAGTGCGGCGGCCGCAACTTTCGCTATGTGATTCATCTTCATGAGATCCTCCTATAGATTTTTTGTTTCAACACTTTAATTGTAGCACGAGTGTGTAAAAAAAGTGTAAATTTAAGTCAACTTTCCATATTCCGATACTGTGTTGCCAAAATAGCGGGTCTAATGCCCGCAGTTTGGCAGGAGTGAGCGGCCTACGACCCTGTAGATTGAAATCGGAGATTTCGAGACTGTTTCAGCCCTTTATCTCTTGGTGAAGGGGTTCGAACTCTGTTTGGGCCAGGAACTCTCCGAAGCTCTCGAAACCGCTCTCCAGATAGCTTTCGATGACTCTCTCTATATATAATGGTATCTCATCCCCTGTCAGCTGGATGCCGGTTCTCTTCGAAAAGCGGCTATATCCGCCTTCGAGCTTGCCGCCTACGAGCAGTTCGAAGCCTCTGTGCATCACCCCGTCCCTGTTGAACGTGGCTCCGCTTAGGCCTATGTCTGCGATACAGGGGTGTGCGCAGGAGTTGGGGCAGCCGTTTACGCTTATCGTTACCGGCTCCGCGAATGCGGGAAACCTGTTTTCAAGGTAGAGAGCGACCTTTTCGGCTACGCTTTTTGTTTCGCTGATCGCGAATTTGCAGAAATCGAGGCCGGTACATGCGGTGGTACGTGTACGGAACGCCGAAGGGTAGGGGTTGATCTTTATCTCTTCAAGCTCACCGCATATCTGTGTGACCGTCTCGTTTGGGACGTCTGTTATGATGAAGTTCTGCTTCGTCGTGCACCTTATCCCGTCGAGTCCGTACTTTTCGAGCAGTTCATAGAGACGCCGCAGGCGTTCACCGCCGAGAGCTCCGCCGAAGAGCGCGCACCCTATATGGCTGAATCCGCTTCTTTTCGAGGGTATTATGCCGCAATGGTGCCTCTTTTTCGAGTCGGATACCGCGACGGGTCTGCCTTCGGCCGGTATTATGCCGCTGAGCTCTTCAAGCCTCTTTTTGAACCTCTCGACTCCCCACTCCCTGATCAGGTGGCCGAGTCTGGCCCTGTTTCTCTTTTCGCGGTTGCCGAAGTCACGGAATATAGTGACGACCGCCTCCGCCACCGGGACTATCTCTTTCTCTTCTATGTAGCCGAGAAAGTCGGCGAAGCGGCGGTTGCTGGCCAGACCTCCGCCGGCGTATACGGCGAACCGTACCTCTCCCTCTTCGGTCGAAGCTGCCACGAAGCTGAGATCCTGAATCTCGTGGGGCATACAGTGCGAACCGCAGCCGCTTACACCTATCTTGAACTTTCTGGGAAGGTTACTGAAGTTTCGGTTTGCATCGAAAAGGGCGTTGATCCGTTTGACTATGGCGCTTACGTCGGCTATCTCGTCGCCGGACTCTCCGTTGAGAGGGCAGGTAACCGTGTTTCTCACCACATCTCCGGCGGCCATACGTGTAGTCAGACCCGCATTTTCGAT
>JALWMA010000050.1:15225-18759 GCA_027081015.1 Campylobacterales bacterium
TGATCCGTTTGACTATGGCGCTTACGTCGGCTATCTCGTCGCCGGACTCTCCGTTGAGAGGGCAGGTAACCGTGTTTCTCACCACATCTCCGGCGGCCATACGTGTAGTCAGACCCGCATTTTCGATTTGCTCGAATATCGCGGGAAGATCTTTCGTCGAAATCCAGTGGTACTGCAGATCCTGTCTTGTGGTGAGGTCGGCCGTACCGTTCGCGTATTCGAGCGAAATATCGGCCAGGGCCTTTACCTGATCCCTCTTCAGTATGCCGTTCTCCACCTTCACCCTCAGCATGAAGTAGAGGTTTTTGTCATCTTCGGGCTGCAGGTTTCTGTTTTGTGTGTAGAGGCCGTACCACTTGAGCCTGTCTATATCTTCCGGGTCTATCTCCGACCCGCTCCTTGCGTATTCGTAGATATCCTGAAGAACGTCGAGGCCGTCTTTTTGCCGTTTTATGCGCTCTACACGTTGTGCTTTGCTCTCTTTCATGTCTATACTCCTTTGCGGGGTCACTCCCCTATCTTGGCGCATCCCCACTCCGGGTAGTACTTTCTGATGTATGCGTTCAGCTCTATCTCGGCTTCGGTGTAGACTCTCTTCTCTTCACCGCTTTTGCAGGCGTCTATTATCATTCCCGCAGCGACCGTACGGTTCGTTATCTTGTCTATGACTATGAAGCTGCCCGTACCCTTGATGGAGAGGTAGGGGTCGCAGGCGATCTCTCTCGTCAGTCTCAGAACGGACTTGCCTATCTCGTTGAGCTGCAGGGTGTCGGTTTCGATCTCCTCCCAACTGTTGACATCCTTTTTGAACTCGACCGATTCGAAAATCGCGCTGAGGGAGGTTGTGGCCCTTTTTATCTCGTACTCCCTGCCTATCTGAAGCGGCTTTTCATCCATCCATACCACCATCGCTTCTACGGCATCGGACGTCTGCAGAGTGTCGTTCGACTTCACGATCAGATCGCCCCTGCCTATATCGATCTCGTCTTCCAGCGTCAGTGTGACCGCCATCGGCGCACAGGCCTCGTCCACAGTCGCCAAAGAGCCGCCGCCTCTCTTGGCCGATGGGATCACTATCTCTTTGACGACACTGCTCTTGCCGGAAGGCAGGACCGTTACGCCCTCACCCTTTTTTATACTTCCGCTCGCGATCGTTCCGCAAAAACCCCTGAAATCGAGATCGGGCCTGTTTACGTACTGAACGGGAAACCTGAAATCTTCGAGGTTGATATCTTCGGCTATCTCCACCGTGTCGAGATACTCGAGCAGCGGCCTGCCCGTATACCACTCCATATTTCCGCTCTTTTGTACGACATTGTCGCCGTTGAGCGCGCTTATCGGGATAAAGTCGACCGTCGCCGCGCCTTCGAACCTCTCTCCCAGGGCGTGCCTGAGGCTCCCTTTGAGCTTTGCGTACATCTTTTCGAAATCGCCCTTTATGGCTTCGAACGTATCGCGGGAGTAGCCGACTATGTCCATTTTGTTTACGGCCACGACGATGTGCTTTATGCCGAGCAGCGAAACAATGTAGGCATGTCTTCTGGTCTGGGTGAGAACACCCTTTCTCGCATCTATCAAAATTATCGCAAGGTTCGCCGTGCTCGCGCCCGTGACCATGTTTCTGGTGTACTGCTCGTGCCCAGGTGTATCGGCGATTATATATTTACGCCTGTCGGTCGCGAAAAACCTGTACGCCACGTCGATCGTGATTCCCTGCTCCCGTTCGCTCTGCAGGCCGTCTATAAGGAGGGCGAAGTCGATCTCCCCGCCGGTTGTACCGAACTTTTTGCTCTCTTTTTTGAGTGCGCTGAGCTGATCTTCGAGAACCGTTTTGCTGTCGAAAAGGAGTCTTCCAATCAGCGTGCTCTTTCCGTCGTCGACGCTTCCGCATGTGATGAATCTGAGAAGCTCTTTGTTTTCATGCTCTTTCAGATAGCCGACGATATCGTCGGCTATCGTCGCTTTCGATCTGTTTTGTGCCATTCTCTTTCCTTCTTTTATTTATAGTTACGCAAATTCCGGGCCGAGCCCGCAGTTTGGCAGGCGGTGAGCGGCCCTGCAACCCCCTGAAGCTTCGAAATCACAGATTTCACACCCGACACCCAAAACCCAAAACCTCAATATCTATTTAAAAATACCCCTCAATCTTCTTCTTCTCCATGCTCCCTTCCTGATCTTTGTCTATCACTCTTCCCTCCCTTTCGCTGGTTCGTGAAAGCAGCATCTCCCGTATCACCTCCGGCAGGGTCGAGGCGTTCGACTCCACGGCCCCGGTAAGCGGGTAGCATCCGAGCGTTCTGAAGCGCACCTTCTCCATTTTCGCTTTATCTCTGAGCTCTTTGGGCATTCGTTCGTCATCCACCATTATCTTGGCTCCGTCGATCTCCACCACCGGCCGCTCTTTTGCGAAGTAGAGCGGAACGATCGGAATATCTTCGAGATAGATGTACTGCCATATATCGA
This sequence comes from Campylobacterales bacterium, assembly GCA_027081015.1. Lineage (GTDB taxonomy): Bacteria > Campylobacterota > Campylobacteria > Campylobacterales > Hydrogenimonadaceae > Hydrogenimonas. The sequence goes on from JALWMA010000050.1 coordinate 17,689, forward strand.
GCTCCGTCCAGTTGCTGAGCGGAAATACCCGAACACTCTCGCCTCTGTTTATTCGGGTGTTGTAGATGTTCCAGAGTTCCGGCCTCTGGTTTTTCGGGTCCCACCTGTGGAACCTGTCTCTGAAAGAGAAGATGCGCTCTTTCGCGCGGCTCTTCTCTTCGTCGCGCCTTGCGCCGCCTATTACGGCGTCGTATTTTCCTTTGTTCAGAGCCTGCTTCAGTGCTTCTGTTTTCATGATGTCCGTATGTATTTTGCTCCCGTGAATAAAGGGGTTTATACCCATCTCCACCCCTTCGGGATTGGTGTGGACCACCAGCTCTACGCCGAGCTCTTTGACCCTTCTGTCCCTGAAGTCGATCATCTCCTTGAATTTCCAGAGTGTATCGACATGCAGAAGCGGGAAGGGGGGCTTGGCCGGATAGAACGCCTTCATCGCCAGATGGAGCATGACGGAGCTGTCTTTTCCTATGCTGTACATCATGACCGGGTTCTCGAACTCCGCGGCCACCTCTCTCAGTATATGTATGGACTCGGCTTCGAGCTGTTTCAGGTGTGTTATCTTTTCGCTGTCGATACTTTTTTGCATAATCTTCCTCTCTATTGTCTTCTTGTTTTGTTCATCGTATGTAAATTCCGGGCAGAGCCCGCAATTTGGCAGGCGGTGAGCGGCCCTACGACCCCCTGAAGCTTCGAAATCATAGATTTCGAGACGCTTTTACGCATTCTGCGTAAAACCGGTTTTTAAGTGCAGTCCGCACTCTTTGTGTTCGGGGCTCTCCCACCACCATCTTCCGCCTCTTATATCTTCGCCGTCTTTCACTGCCCTTGTACACGGTGCGCAGCCGATGCTCGGGTAGCCTCTGTCGTGCAGGCTGTTGTAGGGGATGTTATGTCTTTTTATGTAGTCCCACACCTGCTCGGTGCTCCACTCCAGCAGCGGATTCAGCTTGATGAGCCCGAAGGTCTCGTCGCGCTCCACGACACTCAGACCCTGCCTGGTGACAGACTGCTCCCTTCTAAGACCCGTTATCCAGACCTCCCTCTTTTCGAGTGCGCGCTTGAGCGGCTCTA
>JALWMA010000051.1 GCA_027081015.1 Campylobacterales bacterium
ATGCGGCACTCTTCGAGGTTGGGGAACTTCTCTACGTTCATCAGCAGGTAGTTGGCGGCGTTGTAGAGTTTGTTCGTGAAGTTGCGGCTGAGCTCCAGCTTGTCGTTGCTCAGCTTTATGTCGCGCCCCTGCACGGCCAAAACCGCAAGCGTGAAGCGCAGGGCGTCGGCGCTGTACTGGCCTATGGTGTCGAGCGGGTCTATGACGTTGCCGCGCGATTTGGACATCTTGTTGCCGTGCTCGTCGCGCACGAGCGCGTGGAGGTAAATATCTTTGAACGGCAGCTCTCCCATGAAGTGCTCGCCCATCATGATCATCCTGGCGACCCAGAAAAACAGAATGTCGAAGCCCGTTATGAGCAGGTCGTTGGGGTAGAAGTTTTTCAGGTCGTCTGGGTTCCACTTTATGCCCTCCAAGGTGTGGCCGTTGCCCCATCCGAGCGTGCTGAAGGGCCAAAGGGCCGAGCTGAACCACGTATCGAGAACGTCGGGGTCCTGCTTTATGCGGCCGCTGCCGCATTTGGGGCACTTTTGCGGGCTCTCCTCTTCGGTGGCCCACTCGTGGCCGCACTCGTCGCAGTAGAATACCGGTATTCTGTGCCCCCACCAGAGCTGCCTGCTAATGCACCAGTCTCTAAGCTCGCTCATCCAAGCGTTGTAGCTGTTTATCCAGTGTGGCGGGAAAAACTTCGCCTCTCCTGCGTTCACACGCTCTATGGCCCTTTTTGCGATCTCTTTTTTGACGAACCACTGCTTCGAGATGTAGGGCTCCACTACGTTGTGGCACCTGTAGCAGTGGCCCACCTGATGGCGGTGCTCTTCGATCTTTTCGAGGTAGCCCTCCTGCTTCAGGCGCTCCACTATCTTCTCTCTGGCATCGAGCCTTTCGTGCCCCTCGAACTCTCCGGCGAACTTGTTCAGAATGCCCTTTTCGTCAAATACGGTGATGAAGTCGAGGTTGTGGCGCTTTCCCACTTCGTAGTCGTTGGGGTCGTGCGCGGGGGTCACTTTTACCACTCCGGTACCGAACTCCATGTCGACATGCTCGTCGGCGATTACCGGAATCTCCCTCTCTATGAGCGGCAGGACGACCCTTTTGCCTACGAGGTGTTTGTACCGTTCGTCGTCGGGGTGGACCATGACGGCGGTGTCGCCGAAGTAGGTTTCGGGTCTCGTGGTGGCCACCACTACGTAGCCCTCTTCGTCGGCGAGGGGGTAGCGGATGTGGTAGAGCTTTCCGTCGTGCTCTTCGTACTCGACCTCTATGTCGCTGAGCGCGCCGTCGTGGGTGCACCAGTTTACCATGTAGTTGCCGCGTACTATCAGCCCCTCTTCGTAGAGCTTGACGAACGCTTTTTTGACGGCGCTTTTGAGCCCCTCGTCCATCGTGAAGCGCTCGCGGCTCCACGCCGGAGAGACACCCAGCTTTCGCATCTGGTGCACGATCATTCCGCCGCTCTGCTCCTTCCAGCTCCAGACGCGCTTCAAAAACTCTTCGCGCCCCAGATCCTCTTTTGTTTTACCCTCGGCGAGCAGCTGCTTCTCCACCACGTTTTGCGTGGCTATGCCGGCATGGTCGGTGCCGGGCTGCCAGAGTGTCCTGAAGCCGTCCATCCGCTTGTAGCGCACCATGATGTCCTGAAGCGTGAACGTAAGCGCGTGGCCTATGTGCAGGCTGCCCGTAACGTTGGGCGGCGGCATCATTATGCAGAAGTTTCTGCCCTCTTTTTGTATCTCTTTGTTGCCGTCTATCTCGAAATAGCCGCGCTCTTCCCATGTTTTGTAGAACTTCTCTTCAAATTCGTGAGGGTTGTAACCCTTTTTTTCGCTCATTAAAGACCTCGCCGGATGAAAATAATCGCGATTATAGCGAAACGGCGGTTAGGCGTCGGTTAAAAAGAGTTTTTGCGGCGCTTAGAGGTGACCTTAATCAAATTTTCGATAAAATCGGGTCAATTTTTCCCGCTATGGAGACATTATGACCAAACCTCTGCTTATAGAGATCGGCGTGGAGGAGCTTCCCGCCGTACCGCTGCTTAAGATTTTAGACCGGATAGAGCGCTCGTGGGCCGACATACTGGAGCGCAACCGCCTTCTGACCGAGTTCGAGTTCTCTTATACACCCAGGCGCCTCGTGCTCTGGCATCCCGAATTTCCGGTGCGCCAGCCCGACAGCGAAGAGGAGCTTTTCGGCCCGCCGGTTCAGATAGCCTTCAAAGATTCCGAGCCTACAAGGGCCGCCGAGAGCTTCGCCAAAAAGTGCGGCGTATCGCTCGACCGGATAGGTAGGAGCCAAAAGGGGGGCAAAGAGGTGCTCTACTACAAAAAGCTCATAGAGGGAGAGCCGACCGTTTCGCTGCTGGAGGGGATGGTCCGCGACTGGATCGCCTCTATGCGTTTCGGAAAGATGATGAGATGGGGAGCGCGCAAAGAGGAGTTCATACGCCCCGTCAGGTGGATTCTGCCGCTTTTCGGAAACGAGACGGTGCCGCTCGAGCTTTTCGGGGTTAAGAGCTCCGATACCACGAGGGTCCACAGGCAGGTGTCGTTCGAGCCGGTCAGGGTCGGGTCGCCCAAAGAGTACTTCGAGATCCTCGAAAAGGGCGGCGTGGAGCTCTTTGCCGACGAGAGGGCCAAAAAGATACTCGAAGGTTTCGAGCGCATCGAAGAGGAGCACGGCGTAAAGGTGGGCAGAGACGGCGAACTGCTCGACGAGATAGTAGCCATCACCGAGTACCCGACGCCTCTGCTAGGCCGTTTTGACGAGAGTTTTTTGAAGCTTCCTCCCGAAGTGGTAATGACGAGCATGAAAGAGCACCAGCGCTACTTCCCGGTCTTCAAGGAGGGGGTGCTGCACAACAGTTTCGTGGTGGTCTCCAACGCCAAAACAGAAGATTTTTCGCAGGTTGTCGCCGGAAACGAAAGGGTGCTCAAACCGCGCCTCTCGGACGCACTCTTTTTCTATGAAAACGACCTAAAAAACGGCCTCAACCCCGAAGGGCTCAAAAGCATCGTGTTTATGGACGGGCTCGGTACGATGTACGACAAGTCGGTCCGAGAAAGCGTCATAGCAGTAACCCTTGCGGAGCTCTATTCCGACAGGCTCGAAGAGGAGTTCGCGAAAGAGAGAGGAGAGCTGAAGGCGCTTGCCGAGCGCGCGGCGATGCTCGCCAAGGCCGATCTTCTGAGCGAGATGGTCTACGAGTTTACTGAGCTTCAGGGGATTATGGGCTACTACTACGCCAAAGAGCTCGGCGAAGACGAACTCGTCGCCATAGCCATACGCGACCAGTACCTGCCCAACTCGGAAGAGGGGGAAGTTCCCGCAAACCTCTTCGCGGCGCTGCTGGCTGTAGCCTACAAGCTCGACAACCTGATGGCGCTCTTTTCGGTGGGCAAGATTCCGACCGGATCGAGAGACCCCTTTGCACTCAGAAGGGCGGCCGCAGGGATCATCCGCATAGTTACCCGTTTCGACATCCCTTTCGATATAAGGGGTATGGTGGAGTACTTCAAAAAGGAGTACGCACCGTTCGATACGGAAGAGCTGGTGAAGTTTTTCGAAGAGCGTCTATACAAGGCGCTCGATGCCAACCCTTCGATCGTTACGGCCGTTCTTGCCAGCGGCGAGAGCGACATAAACGAGATAGTCAAAAAGGTAAACGCGCTAAAAGCGGTCTCGGAGGGGAGCGACTTCAAAGAGATCTTCACTACCTTCAAGCGCGTCGCCAACATAAGCAAAGATATAGACCTCGATGCAGAGCTTGAGGTCGACCCCTCGCTTTTCGAAAAAGAGGAGGAGAGGGCGCTTTACGACGCCTTCAACAGGGTGGTGCAGAGAGAGTACGCCGACTACGAGATGGAGCTTGACGCGCTCTTTTCCCTGAAACCGCAGCTCGACACCTTTTTCGACAATGTAATGGTGAATGTCGACGACGAGAAGCTGCGAAAGAACCGGCAGAACCTCGTGGCGTCCGTATACAGGGCGTTTAGGAGCGTGGCCGACATAAAAGAGATCACCGTCTGAGGATGAGCGCCTCTTGAGCGGCAGATACGACACTATAGTCCTTGGGGCCGGCATAGCCGGAGTATGCGCCGCGTACTGGCTCAAGGAGGCGGGCCGGAAGGTCCTTCTTCTCGACAAAAAGGGTCTTTTGGCCGGTGCGAGCGGTGCGGCGGGAGCCTTTCTTTCGCCCAGGCTCGGCAAAGGGGGCGACCTGCAGCGCATAACGAACGAGGCCTATGCTTTCGCACTCGGGTTCTACGCACAAAGGGTGCCGGAGGCCTTTTTTCAAAAGGGTCTTGCGCGCATTCCGAAAGATGGCTCAGACGCCGAAAAGTTCAGGGTTTACGAAAAGCATCTCGACATCCCTTTTCGCCCCTGCGGTTCCAAGGAGCTTCCGTTTATCTCGAAAGAGGCTCTCGAATACGGTGCATTCTGTTTTGAAGATGCCGCGTTCGTAGACCCTATGTCGGCAGCCAGAAAGCTCGTCGAAGGGGTCGATACCGCCTTTGGAGCGGCTGATACTCCCCAAAAAGTCGGGGGCGGCTGGAGGGTGGGGCGTTACTTGGCCGAAAACATCGTAATCGCGACAGGTTCCGACAGCCTTCCGGTAGAGATTCCATACATAAAAATAGGCGGAGTCTGGGGTGAGCGGGTAGACGTGAAGAGCGGTGCCGATATTCCCATGACTCTTCACAGGCAGATTTCGGTCTCGGCAAATATAGGCGGAACCGTCCGCATAGGCGCCACCCACGTAAGGGACGATGCAAGAAGCGAGATAGAGCGCGTAAACGGTCTGATAGTCTCGGCCATAGAGCTGGTACCGGGGCTCAAAGACCAGAGGCTGATGCGCATATATGCCGGAATGCGCTCTTCGGTAAGCGACCACTTTCCGCTCGTGGGAGCGGTCGCCGATATGCAAGAGAGCGCAAAACGGCTCAAAACCCCGCCCAAAAGCGTGAAACCGGAGTCGGAAGAGATCGCAAGGATAGAGGGGTGCTATATCGTCGGCTGTTACGGGGGCAGGGGGTTCGTATTCGCTCCGCTCATGGGAAAGATGCTTGCAGAGAAGATCGTAGAGGGTAAAAGCATCGATCTCTCCGTAAGCCCCGACCGCTACCTGCTGCGTGCGCTTAGAAAAGGCGCAATATAGGCCTTTTTAGCCCATAGCACTCCTGTTTCGTCCCTCCCTCTTTGCCTTATATAGGAGTGTGTCCGCCTTTTTTATGAGTTGCTCTATGCTCTTTTCATCGTTATACTCGACTATTCCTGCGCTGAATGTATAATCTATTTTCGGGTCGATATTCGAATTTGCGGTGCCTTTTTTCTTCAGCATCTTTCTCAGGCGCTCTATTATGTGGAATGCATCTTCGGCTGTCGTGAAGGGCATGAGAATCAGAAACTCTTCGCCTCCGTACCTGAAGAGAAAGTCGCCGTCTCTCAGGTTTCTGTACAAAAAGCGTGCGAAGTCTTTGAGCACGGCGTCTCCGGCGTCGTGGCCGTATGTGTCGTTGATCTTTTTGAAGTTGTCGAGATCGAGCATCACGACTCCGAGATGGTAGCCGTAACGTTTCGCTTTGCTGAGCTCTTTTGGCCCTATGTCGTCGAGGTAGTTTCTGTTGTAGAGTCTTGTGAGGTTGTCTGTTATCGTCTTGTCGAGCAGCTCTCTCCTCTCTTTCTGCATCCGGTAGTAGCCTATCTCTTTCATCAGCATAATCGAAAAGAGTTTTCTGAAGCTCTTGAGAATCTCTATATCCTGCTCGTCTATTATCTCCTCTTCCGAGAAGAGGAAATAGCAGACGCCGTTTGCAGAGTTCTGCTCGTTGTAGGTTACGAAAGGGAAAACGAGGTAGTTTTTGCGAAGATTGGTTCCCGGAATCCTGTCTGTGCGGTATACCCTGTCATCTTCGGCGAGAACCTTCTCTATGGCGCTGTATAGGCTCTTCTCGTTAAGGTCCGTATCTATCGGGTGGCTGATCGACGAATCGAATGTCACTACCCTCCCGTCCACGCTGCTGATACATATGATCATCTCGAGGCAGAATAGTTCGTTTATCAGCATTATGATGTTTCCGATCTTTTCGTAGACGGTCGTGGTGGTAAAGGTGACCTGCTCGAACATCTTCGAGAGTATCTCGTTCGCTTTGGTAAGGCGCCTTACGTTTTTGCATCCGATAAACTGAAGGTAGATGCCAACATCCAGCTTCCTGAGCCGAGAGATCAGGTATGAAACCATGCTTTTTGGTATTATCGAGCCGTGCTGAGGCGCTATCATTTCGATCCGCTTCTCCTCTATCGCATCCATGCCGTGGTTTACGATTTCGCGGCTCGGCATGTAGTGCGTGTGAAAGAGTTTCATCTGCTCGAAATAGAGTTTCGCGTCGTCCGCATAGAGTTTGAACGAATCGGTGAAAGCACCGAATATGTCGCTGGAGAAGAGTATGCCGGTTTTGGGATCGTAGGTGCAGATGTTTCCGGCAAAGTGCATGTAGGGGGTGAAGACGAACTCGAGTCTCCTCTCTCCCGCCTTGAGGCGCCATCTGTTTTCGTCGACTTCGTAAAAATCGAGTCCCCATTTGTAGTGTTTGAAGAGGGTTGCCGTTCTCCAGTGTGTTACCAGGAGTCTCCCTTCGGTACCGATCTCGTTTATCAGCTCTTCGATAGCCGTTGTTATATCGGGGTCTTGGTGATGGCATATTATGTACTTTATCTTTTCAAGGGGGATAACCTCCAGAATCTTCTCTCTCGTCCCACTCCATGTAAGTCTCGAACCGGGGTCGATCAGGATCGACTCGTCACCGTTTTCTATGAGGTAGACATGGCACTGAAAAGGGTCGTCTGGTATGACGTAGCCTACCCACCAGATGCGAGGTGCTATCTCTATGGCGCGGCTGTAGTCGTAGGGCTGCTTTTGCATCTGTCGGTTCCTGGAAATATATCTATGGCATTAATCGATGTAATCATATCTTTTTAAGAATCGGCAAAAATATTGGAGATTAAAGCTTTGAGGAAGAGTATCGGCTAAGATTTTCCGCCGAACTCTTTTACGTAGAGTATGTTTATCCCCTGGCCCGTGTCTCTTACATCTACATCTATGCGTATACTTCTGGATGCCTTGTACTGTATGATGAAGCTCGAAACCGTATCGTTGCGGTAGATTATCCTGAGCCTTTTTCCTATTCTCTTTCCCACCTCTATTCCGAAACCCCCGTTTTCGCTCGAGAGGAGATTTAGCGTATCGAAGCGGATACCTGTGGCAGATCCTATGGCGTTTTTGAGGCCCATGCCGAGAAGCATCGTAGCGATCGAGCCGCTCGGCTCGGCCGACGAGCCGAACGCCTCGTTCGCGGGTGCGCCGAAAAGGATGTAGCTCATGATGTCGTTTTGGCTCATCGGCGGTTCGGAGGAGAATAGAAAGAGCGGTTTGGCGAGAGTGTGGCTTACGTAGATGTTGAACTTGTAGAAGTCGAGTTCATAGACTATGTGCATGTCGAGATATGGATTTACCGGGTACGATCCTCCGAAATAGACCTCCGAAGGCTCGATGGTGAACCGTTTGTCGGCCGCTTTTATGGTTCCGTCGACTATTTTGACGATACCGAGAATCCCGAAAGGTTTTCCGGCCTCTTTCCAGAGGGTGATGTCGGGTATGAACTCTGCCGTTACTTCGGGAATTTTATACTTCAGCGGACTCTTCGAGTAGAGATGTATGTTCACCCTTCTTTTCGTACGGCTCGGCTCTTTTATATCCTGTATGATCACAATGTCGCTGTCTTCGACGACATACTCTCTTTTCGGCCGATAGGTTACCAGACCATCCCTTACAAAAACCTCGCCTTCTGCGGCGATCTCCCGCGGCGAAATCTCTGCGGTTATGTCGACGTCGGCGGTTATCTTTCCCTCGGGACCGCTGTAGTGCGCCTTTTCGCCTTTGAGTGAAAACTCCCCTTCGGCGGTATCGAAGCTGTAAACCCCCCTGGCCGTCAACGTATCGAGGAGGCTCAGCTTCTCTATATGCAGGGTACGGTTCTCGTCCAGGCTTATGACCGAGGGGCGCTTCTGGGTGAAACGGCGCTCTTTGAAGGCGACCGAGTAGCTCTCTATTACGATGCGGTCTCTTTTCAAAGTGCCTTCGAGGGTGTTGTCGAGACCGTAGTAGATATGCTGAGAATCGGGCTCCACCAGATACCAGGGTATGTCGGTTTTATAGCGCAGTGAAAAGGTGTCCGCCAATTCGAGGTAGAAACGGCTCTTTATCTCCGCATCGATTGTGGGTTCTGTCGTGATGTTGAATTCATTCAAAAATTTGTGAAGCGAGTCTATCTGCGCATTGAACGTCAGGTCGAGCGTTTTGTCGTTATGGAGTCGGCCGCTTGCATCGAGAGTAAGTGAGCCTACGTTCGCCCATCCGTTTATGTTGCCGTTTTGTTCGAAAAGTGTCAGGTCGGCCATCTTCTGTACTATACTCAATATCTTCTTCTCTTTCGAGATATATATAAACGTCCTTACCGCCGTTCTCAGGGGGTCGGGAAGATTTTCCCAGATTCCACCCTTTTTATCTTTCGGAGTGACGGTCGAGCGAACGAGCAGGTTATCTTTTTTGAGCTCTATGTAGCTTTCGGTCCTGGAGTAGTTTCCGTCGAGAGAGACCACACCTTCGATATTGGGCTCGGGTAGCAGATGTGCCGTGGCGTTGGCATCCATGCTTACGGTCTGGCTGGAAAAGATGGCCGGAAGATGCTCTATGTAGCTCGGCGTATGGGGCTTTGCCGAAGCGTGGAGCGCGAAGTTTCTGTAGTCGCTGCTGTAAACAGACAAGCTGAAAGGCGGTGCGTAGGTATCTGCGACAAGAATCGAAGGGTCCCCGGCCGCGTCGACCCTGAACTCTCTGAAGGGTAGGGCGTGTACGCTCTTTACGATCTTTCCGTCGATCTTGGTGGCGTAGGCTCCGAACAGGGTCGCGAGCAGGCTCTGGCGTACATCTACGATAAGCTGCGGTGTTTCGACTATGTACGACGCTTTCGCTCTGATGTACCTATCTTCAAGCAGATACTCCATTTCCGCTTTTGCCGCCGAGAGTGAGACGTTTGCATATTTCAGACCGATTTTTCTCTCTATCGACGTGGAGATTTTCACGATTTTTGAATCGCTATACAGCTTTACAGGCAGCGACTTTGGAACAGCTTGGGCATGCTCGCCGATCTTTTCCATGTAGCGCTTCGATGGTGTCACCGTTCCCGTCGCGCGGACCTGCATATTTTTGAAAGTGCCGGCAAGCTCTGCAGAACCGTATAGGGACTCTATGGAGGCGACAATCTTTTTTACATCGACTCCATTCACTGAAATTTCGGCCTCTTCTGCACCCGCCTCGAACTTCACTGTTTCTGGTGAGACAATCTGCGCATCTTTCAGGGTCGCTTTTGCTATGAGCAGGGGAGGAGAGACAAAATTCGATCGCCCGCTCTTTTTTCGGGATCTCTTTTTGAACCTCTCCGGATATATCCTGACCCTTTCTGCGGCCACTTTGGCTATTGTCGGTTTCAGACTTATCAGCTCAAACGGAGAATAGGAGATTTCGAGGCTTCCTATTCGAACCGCTTTTTGATATTTGACGCCGTAGAGAGTGAAGCCGTTTATCAGGGATCCGTCTATTTTTTCAAATGTTATATCCACAGGTTTCAGAGCCTTGTGAAGCAGCAGATCGGCCGTCTTCGGATGGGCGACTATGAACAGCAGAGTGCCGCACACGATGAGAAGAAGCTGCAAAAGGGCGGCAAAGCGGCTGTAGAGTTCGCCCATCAGAAGAGCTCTCCTATATGGAAATGGAGGGTGAAGCGGCTGAAGTGCTGCGCGTCGAAGCCGAGGTCGAAGGCTATGGGGCCTATTGGGGTCATGTAGCGTATGCCGGGGCCGACGCTTATATAGGCCCTTTTGTAATCGGGAATCGAATCCCGGCCCAGATATGTGAGGTCGCTAAAGATCACACCGCGAAAGTCTCTGCCTATGTCGAACCTGTATTCGACCGTCGCCTCGGTTATGCTGAAGGCCCCTACCGGGTTTCCGAGGCCGTTTTTTGGACCCAGCTGACGGTAGCCGAACGCCCTGTTGGAGTTCATGCCGCCCGCATAGAAGCGGTATGAAGGGGGAATGTGGCCCTGCTTGGCTTTGATGGTCCCCTGGCGCAGGCGCATCGAGAGAGTGGCCTTTTTTAGGGGGTGGTGGTATGCCGCGTTAAGGAAGAGCTTGTAGTAGGTGGCGTCCGAGATCGGCGACTTTACGGAACCGGACGCCTTTACGCCGATTTTGTACCCTTTCGTAGGGTTTAGAACCGAATCCCGCCTGTCGATCTCCCATGCCCCGTTTGCCGATACGATCAGAAGTTTGCCGTTTGGAAAGTTCACGAGGTCGCCGCTGTCGGTCGTGGTGGTGTTGTCTATGGAGATGCTCTCTTGAAAAACCTGCGGCCATCGCAGATGTTTCAGCAGCAGTTTGGCGCGTATGGAGCGCTCTTTGTAGCCGTCGAAAATTTCGTAGTTGTAACCGGTCTCGGCTGCGAAACGGTTGTGGTTCGGCAGAGGCATTTCGTAACTCCCCTTTATGAAACGGCGAATCTGCGAATAGCGCGTCTGAAGGCCGACGGTTTTCAGATTTTTCGGGAAGTTTCTGTGCTTTATGCCCATCTGTACGTTCAGCCCTTCGTCGCTGCTGTAACCGGCTCCCGCCGTGAAATGGATCGGTTTGGGATATAGAGAAACGGTTACGTTTACCGGGACCCTCTCTCCTTCGTGTCTGGCGTCGTCGATTATTACGCGTTCCACCCCTTCGTTGGCGTAGATCTCTCTGTAGCTTCTCTTTATCAGTTCGGCCGAATATGGGTCGCCCTCCCTGAAGTAGAGCAGGGATCGCACTATTTTCTCATCCAGTCCCGGCGGGGTCTTTATGGAGATTTTGCCGAATACGCACGGCTCGTTGGGCTCGATATCGTATACGATATAGGCGAGATCGTTCTCTATGTCTATAAACGCTTTGGCATTCAGGTCTACGTTGCAGTAGCGGCGGTCGGCATAGAACTCTTTTATCCTCTCTTTGCTCTGCACGAACTTTTCGGCATCGAATCTGTCTCCTTTTTTAAACGGGATCAGCTCTTTTATATCGAGCGGGGAGATGTAAGAGACGTCGGCAACGGTTACCGGCCTATGCTCTTCGATTTTTATGACGATTCTATCTTTTTGTACACGGTAAGTGATCTTTACATGGTAGAAACCGTGGGATTTGTAGTAGTTCTCCAGCAGCGGGATCATCAAGTCGAGTTTTTCGGGGTCCAGCTTCGGCCTCTTTTTCCAAAACTCGAAAAAGTGGGGCTTTTCGATCCCCATCGCTTCGTAAAGGGATCTGTCGTCTATGGAGCTGTTTCCCGAAAAGTCTACATAGAGAGGTTCGGCCAGTGCGAGGCAGAGAGTCAAAACAAAGAGAGTGGCCGCTCTTTTCACCATACCCCCTATTTTTGTTATGATTATACCAAAGGAGAGGCATGAAGACGCTCATTTTCGATCTCGACGGTACCCTTGTGGACACGCGGAAGGATATAACGGCTTCTATAAATTTCATACGCTCCGAAGTGTACGGCCTTCCGCCTATGAATGAGCGGGAGATTGTCGGTTTGATGAACCGCCCCGGGCTCAATCTGGCGTATGAGTTCTATGGAGTGGAGCGGTACGAAGAGAGGGCGAGGGAGATGTTCGAAGAGCACTACAGCCGCCAGTGCCTGCAAAACGCGAGGTGTTTCGACGGGATAGCGGAACTGCTTCAGGTTTTGGATGGGAGCGGCATAGAGATGTTCGTCGCCACCAACGCCCCCACCAAAACCTCGAAGATCATACTCCAAAACTGCGGAGTCGACAAATTTTTTGCCGATGTGGTCGGAGCCGACAGGGTCGAAGAGCCCAAACCGCATCCGCAGATGCTCAAAATGATAACAGGCAGCCGGAACAGAGAGCGGTGCTGGATGGTGGGTGACAGTCTGAAGGATGTGATGGCCGCCCGAGGTGCGGGCATAACTCCGGTCCTGGCGCAGTGGGGTTTTTGCGACGGAGGTGAGATTGAAGAGGAGGTCGAAATAGAGGCGAAAAGACCGATCGATATCTTGAGAGTAGTGGGCGTTTAATCGTTATTAAACATGTTGGGAATATAATAGTAAAAGGTTCTACCGAAGATTTACGTATAAGGACGCTGTATAGATGAATCGCGACTTGGAATATATCAAAAAGCATGTGAAAGATAAAGAGGTTTTAAAGCGTGTCGAGTCGCTTCAGAAAAAGATAGACTCACTGTCGCGCAAATCGGGCCTAAGGCTTCTTGCGAAAGGCAAAAGGGTGGAAAAAGCCCTGCGAACCGTCATGTACGAAGAGGATCTTGTAAAGCTGCAGGTTGAACTTATAAAGCTTCAGAACTGGGTTTTTGAAAACAGAAAAAGGGTGCTGATCATATTCGAAGGGCGTGACGCCGCCGGCAAGGGCGGGGCGATAAAGAGGTTTACCGAGCGGCTTAATCCGCGCCGCTACCGGGTGGTGGCCCTTCCGAAACCGAGCGACGTGGAGGCCGGTCAGTTCTATTTTCAGCGATACTTCGCACACCTTCCCAATCCGGGCGAAATAGTCTTTTTCGACCGCAGCTGGTACAACCGTGCGATAGTGGAGCCCGTTTTCGGCTTCTGCACCGACGAGCAGTACGAAAAGTTCATGCAGGAGGTCCCGGAGATCGAGCACGCACTGATAGACGACGGCATTATAATCATCAAGTTCTGGTTTTCGATCTCGAAGGAGGAGCAGCAAAAGAGATTCAAGGAGCGTGAGCTCAACCCTCTCAAACAGTGGAAACTGAGCCCGGTCGATAAAGAGGCGCAGAAGATGTGGGACAAGATAACATACTTCAAAGAGGAGATGTTCAGCCGCACACACACGACATTTTCGCCCTGGATCATCGTAAAGAGCAACGACAAGAAGTCCGCACGCCTCGAGTCGATACGCTACGTGCTTTCTCACATTCCGTACGAAGGGAAAGAGAAGGCCGAAATCAACCTGCACCCGGACCCGGACATAGTCCAGAGATACCACAGAAAGAGCAAACAGATCGATTGAATCAACAGGGAGGTGCTATACCGCCTCTCTACTCTATGGCCGGCCCACTCCTCTTTGCGCAAAGAAGGAAGATGGGGTAGCGTTTGCCGCCGTTTTTCTCCAGTATACAGACAGTATCTATCTTTATCTCTGTGAAGCCGGCTTCGAGAGCGTAGTTTCTCAAACTGTCTTCATCGAAACCGAAGTGGTAGACGCCGCTGTTGCCATGGTCGTGGAACGAGCCGTCTTCTGGTGTCAGGTCGGCCAGGGCTATGAAGCCGCCCGGTTTTAGGAGAGAGCGGAGTTTGTGAAACAGAGCCTGCGTGTCTTCTATGTGGTGCATGGTCATCGAAGAGATGATACCGTCGAATTTCCGGTCTGTTTCATACGAGAGTATATCGCATAAAACCCCCTCCGCTTTCGGGCCCAGAGCGGCAAACTTTTCGAGCATCCCTTCGGAGGTATCCACACCCGTTATAGACGAGACAAATGGAAGCAGCCGGCGAGAAAGAAGGCCTGTGCCGGCACCCACATCGAGAAGTTCGAACCGCTTTTGCAGCTCGAACTCGTTCAATATGGCCTTCGCCACGGCATCCGCAAGCCTCTGCCTCCTTTCGGATGAGTCCCATGTATCGGCACGTTCATCGAAACTCATATAGCTCCTTTACAGACGATAAAATATCTCCTGCATTTTATCACTTATAGGTATTTCGTCATAAACAACGCCGATTTTTGATAGAATAGCGTCTAAAAAAGAGAGTCTATGGAGCATATTTTCAGGGAGTACGATATTCGAGGCATTTTCGGCGAGGATCTGACCGAAAAGAGGGTGAAGCTGATCGGATACTTTTTGGGGAAAAAGATCAAAACGGTCGGAGACTACGCGGTCGTTACCTACGATGCGCGCACGCATTCGCCGCAGCTCAGCGAGTGGCTGGTGAGCGGTCTAAACGCCGCTGAAGTTATAGTTTTGCACGGCGGCATGGTTCCGACGCCGGTAAACTACTTCTGCAACTTCAATACCTTCAGGGTTGGCGGCAAGGATGTCACACCCGCAGGCGGTATACAGATTACCGGTTCCCACAACCCACCCGAGTACAACGGTTTCAAGATAACGATAGACAAAAAGCCATTCTTCGGCGAACAGATCTACGCCCTCGGAAGGGAGGTGGAAAAGAACGGCTCTATGGCCATTCCTACCGAGAGTGACGCGATAGAGATCGACGCACTCGGAAGCTACGTGGAGTATCTCGAAAAGGAGTTTACACACCTGAAGGGGTTCGACCCGAAAATGGCCGTAGACTGCGGCAACGGAGCGGCAGGGGTCGCGATAGGCCCACTTCTTGAGAGGCTCGAGATTCCGGCCTACAGGCTCTACTTCGAGCCAGACGGAACCTTTCCGAACCACCATCCCGACCCAAGCGAAGAGGAGAATCTGAAAGATCTGAAAAAGGTGCTTCAAAACGGTGCCGAATACGGGTTCGCATTCGACGGTGACGGAGACAGGATCGCATTTTTGAGCCGGAAATATAACTTCAAAGGCGATATCCTGGCACTCTTTTTCGCAAAGAGGATGAAAAACCCCACGGTAATCGGCGAAGTGAAGTGCTCCCAGATCATGTATGACGGCATTAACGAGATAGGCAGGGCGATAATGTACAAGACCGGCCACTCGAACCTGAAGGTCAAGCTAAAAGAGACGGGTGCCGACCTGGCGGCTGAAGTGAGCGGCCATATCTTCTTCAACGACCGTTACTTCGGCTACGACGACGCCATATACGCTATGCTCAGAATTCTCGAGATGCTAAAAGAGGGCTTCGACTTCGATGCCGAGTATGAAAAGCTTCCCAAACTCTACAGCACCGACGAGATCAAGATAGAGACGACCGACAGTGCGAAATTCGCCATAATAGAGGAGCTCGAAAAGTTACTAAATAGCAGAAAGGATGAGCTCGGAATCAGAGATATCGTCACGATCGACGGCGTCAGGGTGATTTTCGACGACGGATGGGGACTTGTGAGGGCGAGCAACACGACGCCGATTCTGGTGACCCGTTTCGAAGCCGAGTCCGAGGAGGCGCTCGAGCGGATACGAAATCTTATGAACACCCTTGTTGATGAGGCGAAAAAAGCTGTCAGCTGAAGAGAGCTTCGAGTATCTCTGCCGAAGCGGCAGGATCGTAAAGTGCAGGCATGTTCGCAAAAAGGGGCAGAAAAACCTCTATCTGCGTCTGCAAAGGGACGGCACCGTGCGTATCTCGACACCCTGGAGAGTATCTGAAGCCGCGGCCAGGGATTTCCTGGAGGCTAAAGAGGGCTGGATAGAAGAGAAGCTGGAGCATAGGGCCGCTTTTTCAAAAGAGGACCCCTCTCTCTACGAAGAGGGGTGCCGAATATGGTACCTGGGAAAAGAGTACCCTCTCCGATACGAAACTGCTGCCTCCTGCGCCATAGAGATCGAATGCGGCGAAGCGGTTTTCAGGGCTCCTGTGACGGACGAATTTTCAAGAGCTTTGAACGGTTTCTACCTGCGCAGTGCCGAGAGTCTGCTGACCGAACGCGTACGGCTCTGGTCGGACCGGATGCGGCTCTACCCCGCGGAGGTAAGGTACCGCCGCTACAGAAGCCGCTGGGGGTGCTGCAGCGCGGGGAACGTCATAACCCTGAACACCGCGCTTATTAAATATGACCTGCCGCTGATAGACTATGTAATAATCCACGAGCTGGCGCATATCCGCCATAAAGATCACAAAAGAGAGTTCTGGGAGCTGGTGGAGCGTTTCGCCCCCGACTACAGATCTCTTAGAAGAGAGCTGGTATGAAGCTTTCGGGAAAGATAGAGCGGATACTCTTCGAAAAAGATGGGTTTATCGTCGCCAGACTCGAGGGCGGTACAAAGATCTCCGGTACCTCGCCCATGGCGCAGAGCGAAGCGCTGCAGGGGCAGGAGGTGGAGCTGAGCGGAGAGTGGCGGGAGCATCCGAAGTTCGGGCCGCAGTTCGTTTTCGACAATCTCGAGATAAAGGGGAGCGAACTCTACTTCTACCTCACCAAAGTGGTAAAGGGTGTCGGCTCCAAGCTCGTCAAGAGGCTCATCTCCCACTACGGGGAGGAGGAGCTGCTTAGAATTCTGGACGAAGAGCCCCAAAAGCTCCTGGAGTTCAAAGGGATAAAGGAGAAAAAGCTCTCGCAGATTACCGGCAGCTGGCAGCAGTACAAAGATATGCGCGATCTGGCGATGTTTCTGGCCCCATACAGGGTGGGGCAGTCGATAGTGGCCGAGATATACAGAACCTTCGTCGACAGAGAGAACCTCATAGAGGCGATAAGAGAGAACCCGTACATGATAACGCGGGTCAAGGGGGTAGGGTTCAAAAGGGCCGACGAGATGGCCCGCTCCATGGGTATCGACCCGAAGTCGCCGTTTAGAATAGAGGCGGCCATAAACTACCTGATGCGCGAAATAAGCGAGAGACAGGGAAGCAGCGCGATAGAGCGGGAGCCTTTCATAGATGCCGTATGCGAAGAGCTCGGTTTTACCGGTGAGCGGGAGGCTGTAGAGAGTGTCGTAGAGGAGCTGGTGCAGCGGCAGGTGCTCTATAGGGTGGGTGGAGATCTCGCCCACTCCTACTACTTCGGCGCCGAAAAGGCGATATTCGACTTTTTCAGGCAAAAGGGCGCTTCGAGGGGTGAGCCGGTCGTAGAGGATATAGAGCGGTTTATCGCGGAAGAGGAGCAGAGGGCCGGTTTCGTGCTCGGTGAACAGCAGAGGGAGGCCGTTGCACTTCTTAACAGCGGCGTTCGCGCCATGGCCCTCGTAGGTTACGCCGGAACGGGAAAGAGTACGACCGCGAAGATGATGCTGAGGCTTCTGGAGCGCAGGTACGGTTATGACGCCATCGTAACGACTGCGCTCAGCGGTATAGCGTCTCAGCGTATACACGAGACGACGGGGTACAGGTCGGCTACCATTCAGAGTCTCCTTGCGGCGCACAAGGACAAAGATCTTTTTCCTTACGACGTAGTGCTGCTGGACGAGGCGTCTATGGTCAATTCGGCCATCTTTTTTCAACTGCTCTCTAAACTGAAGGAGGAGGCTACACTGCTCGTTATAGGTGACGACGGGCAGCTGCCGCCGATAGGGGCGGGCAACGTACTTGCCGATATTGTTAAATATGAACTTATCCCGGTAGTGAAGCTCACCACGATATACAGGCAGAACGAGGAGCAGGCGCTCACTCTCATAGCGGACTCGATAAGAAGGGCCAGGCTGCCGGAGTATAAAAGGGGCTATGCCGACTTCAGATTTGTCGATTTGAGCATTCCCGACTACTTTTCGAAAAAAAATTCACTCTCGCAAAACGAGAAGAGAGAGCTTAGGGAGGCACACAACACGAAGATCCTCGAGAGGCTCAAAAGTGAAGCGGTTCCCTATATCGTCGAAGCGAGAGAGCGTCTCGATGCCAAGGATGTAAGAGGCTATCTTACCCATCTGCAGGTCATAACTCCGATGAAAGGGGGTATCCTGGGGAGCGAAGAGCTGAACAGGCGGCTTCAGGCCCTTTTCAATCCCAACCCGAAGCAGAGCGTAAAGAGGGGTCTCTACAGCTTCTGCCTCTACGACAAGGTCGTCCATACGAAAAACGAAAATATGCCCTCATACTCGCCTGAAGCTTTCAAAAAGGGGCACGAGGCGGTCGAACAGAGGATCTTCAACGGGATGATCGGGCTCATTTTCAGGATCGATCCCGAAGAGGAGGAGTGCTACGTCTACTACCCGAACGAAGAGACGGTCGTAAAGTACGGTTTCGATATGCTCGGGGAGTACCTGAGCCTCGCTTATGCGCTCACTATTCACAAGACACAGGGGATGGAGTACGAGACGGTAATCATCCCCATGAGTTACAGCCACTACATCATGCACAATACGAAGCTGCTCTATACGGCCGTGACCAGGGCGAAGAAGATGTGCATAGTGGTCGGAGAAGAGTCCGCATTCAAAAGCGCCTGCCAAAGAGCAGATACTACCGTACGGAGAACGGTGCTCGGCCATCTTGCCGCGGGTATAACCGCTGCTACGAAATAGAGTAAAATCCAAAACTCTGAGACTCCGCTGCTTTGAGACTGTTTGAATTTAATAAAAATTATACAGCAAGAGTTTTAAAGCCCGTGTTTAGGGAACTTTTTGCAAAAGTTTTACCGCCGTCACAGGAATTTTTTCTGTTTCGGATGGTACAATGCCAGGATAATAATTTTTTAAAGAACGGTAGGGACTGAAGGGGTGAAGTTGAGAAGGGTGCTGCTGCTTTTTTTCTGTTTACTGGTTCCTTTGATATCTGCTGCCGAGCAGAAACGGTTTACGGTCGGGCCCATAGTGAACAGGTTGGAGTCGCTCGGAAAAGGGCTCCTCGATGACGGAGTGAGCTACGGGTTGAGGATGGGGTACAACATCGATGAACATCTGGCCGTAGAGCTCGGTTACGACTATCTAAGCGACTTCAC
>JALWMA010000052.1 GCA_027081015.1 Campylobacterales bacterium
CAAAGACAGCAGAAAAGATACGCCGGTACCGGTTACGATAAGGGCCTTCGCCACGGATGCGCCCGACAAGATATCGGTAACGAGGCGTACGGTGTTTGTCTATCCCAGGTGGGATATAGTGCAAAAGCATATGGAGAAGAGAGAGCAGTGAGAGATAGATCGATCGACAGTGAACCTACAATGAGCCGGATAGACGACTATGACGGGCCCGGAAGCGAAAGCACGAAACGCGGCGTGAGATGGGCGATAATCAGCGGGCTCGTGATCGGCGTGATATACGCCTGTGCCAGAGTCTACTTCTGGGATATGGGCGTAGACGAAATAGAGCGGCCCGTGCCGACCGATATCAGGAGGTACTGATGAGAAAGGTGTTGATACTCGGAGGAGGTTTCGCCGGTATAGAGGCGGCGATTTTTCTTCGCAAAAAGGGGTACAGCGTAACGCTTATCTCGGATAGGGACTACTTCTATATTTACCCGACATCCATCTGGATCCCTACCGGGGAGGCGACTCCGGAGGATGTGAGCATACCGCTCGAGGAGCTGCAAAAAGCCCACGGCTTCGAGCTCATAATAGACGAAGTGAAAGAGATACACTCCAAAGAGCGCAGAGTGGTATGTGCAAACGGAGAGTATAGGTGTGAGTATCTGGTCATTGCGATGGGCAGCGGGAAGGTCAGGCACGAAGGGAGTGAACACTTCCTCTCGATATGCGGCAAGCCGGAAGAGGCGCCCAAGATAAAGGAGCGCATAGATGACCTGATTGCCAGGGGCGGGGGTAAAATCGCCATGGGCTTCGGGGGCAACCCGAAAGATCCGAGCAACGTAAGGGGCGGCCCCGCTTTCGAGGTTCTTTTCAACGTGCACAATATGCTGAAAAAGCGCGGAATCAGGGATAGGTTCGAGCTCACCTTCTTCGCCCCGATGGAGAAGCCGGGAGCAAGGATGGGGCCGCAGGCCCTGAAGATGATGGACCTCTATTTCAAGCGCCTGAACATAAAGAGGCACTTCGGCAAGAAGATAAAGCGTTTCGAGAGAGACGGCGTGGTTTTCGAAGACGGCAGCCGGCTCGAGAGCGACTTTACGATGTTCATTCCGGCAGGCTCCGGCCACCCGGTCTTCAAAAACTCGGACCTTCCGCTAAACGAAGCGGGACTTGTCAGAATAAACGACTACTGCGAAGTCGTGCATGACTACGACGAGACGCCGGAGTTCTACAGTGTATTCGCCATAGGCGATTCGGCGGCGATAGACGGGCCCGACTGGAGGGCGAAGCAGGGGCATATAGCGGAGGTTATGGCCAGGAACGTAGCCTTCAACATAGATGCGATAGCCAAAGGAAGCGACGAGCGCAAAGGGTACGTGGAGCATCTCAATATCCTCTGCGTCATGGACAGCGGTGACGGTGCCGCTTTTGTCTACCGCGACAACAGGGGCGGCAGAATGGTGCCGATGCCTATATTCGGCCACTGGCTCAAAAAGGCGTGGGGCTGGTACTGCAAAAACTCGAAGCTGGGCAAAATCCCCAGAATTCCGGGACTTTAAGAGAGGAGAGTCAAAGAGAGATGGAGAGCAAACTTTTTAAAGAGAAATATCCGATATATCTATCGAAGATAGCGAAGAGCGAGTGCCGATTCGGGAACGTAGAGGAGATAGTAGAGTATCTGAAGGGTAAAATAGAGGAGCACCCTGTAGCGGTCTATATCGCCACCTTCGACCACTATAGGCACACAAAATCGCTTGCGGAAGGGAGTGTGGCGCCGGAGATAGCGGCCGCGACCGATCTGGTGTTCTGCTTCGGCAAGGAGCTCAAGGTTCCCGAAGTTTTGGCGGTGCGCCCCCGCTCCATAGGTGTCTGTGAGCTGGCAGACAGTTTCGTAGTCTCCTTCATGGAGGCGCCGAACCCGCAGGCAAACGAAGCGATGCTTGATTGGGTCGGGTCTATAGAAAAGGGCTGAAAATCTCTATTCCCGGTGCGGCGATAAAATCCTCTTTTTCGCTCTGCCGGTTATCGGCGGGGCCTGTTATCTTCAAATACTCAATCTGATATAATTAACTGACCTTGCGCAAAAGGCGCAATAACAGCAATAAAAAAGGCCGGAGATGACATACCTGACCATCATACTTACCGCCATGTTCCTTTCTGTAGCGATAAACTCGGTGCTCAAAAGGGTTGGGGTACCGACCATCATAGGCTATATCGCCACCGGGGTGGCGATTTCTGCGATCTTCGGCCTGCACCGCAGCAATCTCCACGAGCTTGGCGAGATAGCGGAGTTCGGCATCGTATTTTTGATGTTTACGATAGGACTGGAGTTTTCGTTCAAGCAGCTTGTTGCCATGCGTAAAGAGGTGCTGCTCTTCGGGTCTATGCAGCTTCTTTTGAGCGCTTTGCTTTTCGGGCTGGCCGCCTACTGGTACGGCATGACGATTCAGGGGGCGATAATAACGGGCTTCG
This sequence comes from Campylobacterales bacterium, assembly GCA_027081015.1. GTDB lineage: Bacteria > Campylobacterota > Campylobacteria > Campylobacterales > Hydrogenimonadaceae > Hydrogenimonas. The sequence continues at coordinate 2,458 of JALWMA010000052.1, forward strand.
CCCTTGCCCTCTCCTCTACGGCTATAGTGCTGAAGACCCTGAACGAGACGGGGCAGATCCAGGCCCCTTACGGAAGGAAGTCCGTCGGAATATTGATATTCCAGGATATGGCGGTCATTCCGATTCTGCTTATGATCACGATATTCTCTTCGAACAGTACCGATATAGGCGGAATGCTGCAGGTTATCGTCATAGATGCAGTAATAGTCGGGGCGATCATATTCCTGCTCGGCAAATATGTGTTCGAGTGGCTTTTGGGCTGGGTGATAAAGGCAGACTCTTCGGAGATATTCATGGGAACCGTACTCTTTCTGGTGATAGGGTCGGCCGAGTTGGCGCACCTCTTCGGTTTTACATACTCTCTCGGTGCGTTTTTGGCGGGAATGATGCTCGCCGAGACCCACTACAAATACCAGATAGAGGCCGAGCTCATTCCCTTCAGGGATCTTCTGCTGGGGCTCTTTTTCGTTACCGTCGGCATGCAGATAGACCTGGGGGTGGTCTCGAAAAATATCGGGTGGATAGTTCTGGCCGCCGTTGCCGTAATGGTGGTGAAGTTCGCGGTGATACTCCTCTTCCTGCGCTTCTTCACCCGGTTAAGGGTGGCCGTAAAGACGGCGCTGGCCCTTTCGCAGGTAGGTGAGTTCTCTCTCGCGGTATTTGCGCTCGCCTCCACTAACGACCTTCTGGATCCAAGGTCTGTGCAGATACTGCTGGCGGCGGTGGTTCTGTCGATGATAATTTCCGTATTCATCCTGGCAAAGATCCGTACTATAGCGGATCTCTTTTGCAGCGAACCGGAAGCCGAACCCATTCTGCACTCCGCGGGGTTCAGAGACCATATTGTGGTCTGCGGATACGGGCCGCTGGGGCGCCATGTGGCCGGAGAGCTCAAAAAGCAGGAGGTGCAGTATATCGTTCTCGAGCACGACATATACAGAATGGAGCTCGGTCAGAAGCTGGGAGAGCCGATATTTTTCGCCAACGCCGCAAACGAAGAGGTTCTAAAAAGCTTTGATGTGGACAGGGCGAGTGCCGTGATAGTGGCGGTGGACAACCCGAGCCACCTGCGGCTCATCTGCGAAGCTCTCAACCGTGTCGCGCCGATGGCGAATATAGTCGTAAAGGTGCAGAGCGAAACCGAGGCGCAGATGGTCGAGGATCTAAAGATCGACCACCTGGTCATTCAGAGTGAAGAGATGGCCAAGAGGTTGGTGGCCGAAGCGATGCGCTGCAGGCTCGGGTTCTAATACGCCTTCGGCTCAAGGCGCCTCTTAGCACCTCTTTGATAAAATTCGAAAACCATAAAGCAGTTCATCGGGACTGAAACCAAAATGAGCGGAGACGGCGAGGCAGACATGACAAAATATATTTTCGTTACGGGCGGGGTTTTGAGCTCTCTTGGCAAAGGGATTACGGCGGCGAGTGTCGGGACACTGCTGAAGCAGACCGGTCTGGACGTCTCCATCTTGAAGATGGATCCGTATCTCAATATGGACCCGGGTACCATGAGCCCGCTGGAGCATGGAGAGGTCTTCGTGACGGCCGACGGCGCGGAGACCGACCTCGACCTCGGCCACTACGAGCGCTTTTTGAATGTGGATCTGAGCAAAAAGAACAACTTCACTACGGGCCAGATATACCACTCCGTTTTGACGAAAGAGCGCAAAGGGGAGTATCTGGGCAAGACGATTCAGGTCGTGCCGCATATCGTAGGCGAAGTGAAGCAGAGGATCTTCGACGCCGGCAAAGGAAGAGATGTCCTTATAGTGGAGCTCGGCGGGACCGTCGGAGATATAGAGGGTCTGCCGTTTCTGGAGACGATACGCCAGATAAAGCACGAGCTCGGGAGCGACAGGGTCATAAATATCCACGTTACGCTCGTTCCCTACATACAGGCCGCCGGGGAGCTGAAGACCAAACCGACGCAGCACAGCGTACAGGAGCTCAGACGTATCGGTATCACCCCACACATGATCATAGCGCGCTGCGAAAAGCCCCTGCCCAAGGAGCTTAGGAGAAAGATCGCCATGAGCTGCGACGTGGATATGGACAGTGTCATAGAGTGTATGGACGCCCCCACCATCTACCAGGTGCCGCTCAACTTCCTGAAAGACGGCATTATGCACCCTCTCGTGAAGCGGTTCCATCTGGCCGACGGCGAGCCGAATATGGAGGAGTGGGATATTCTCGTAAAGAGGATCATCGTACCGCGCGACGAGATCACCATCGCGTTCGTGGGCAAATACCTGAACCTGAAAGAGTCCTACAAGTCTTTGACCGAAGCGCTGATCCACGCCGGAGCGGCGCTCGATACGAAGATAAATATCCGTTGGGTGGATAGTGAAGATATCGAGGAGAAGGGTGTCGAAGAGACCATAGGCGATGTGGACGGCAT
>JALWMA010000053.1 GCA_027081015.1 Campylobacterales bacterium
TGCTACTACGGTGTCGACACGCCGGAGAAAGATAAACTCATAAGCGCCAGGATGGGCACCGATGAGCTGTGTGAGTTCATAGGGGCCGATTCGCTCGCTTTTATCTCGATAGAGGGGCTGATCAGAAGCGTAGGGAATGACAGGAACTACTGCAAGGCCTGTTTCGACGGGAACTATATCGTATAAATCGCGAATTGATGGAGGTCGGCACATTTTGCCCGTACCATCCTCTTTTCGCCCGCTCAAAGGGGGAGTTTGAAAAAAGTCTATACAATAGGGCGCTATTTTCGCAAAAAATTCGGTGAAGATGTCTACAAGGTACCGCTCAGTATACAGGGGTTTACCTGCCCGAATATCGACGGTACGGTCGCGAAGGGGGGGTGCACGTTCTGTCTCAACGAGTCGTTCAGCCCAAACCTGGCGAAGCCTTCCAAAAAGTTCTACCTGAGTCCGAAGAGCGAAAGCAACCCTCTTCTGCAGAAGCAGCTGGAGCAGGTCCGTATCCAGTACGGGGCCACCTCTTCACGCCTGGCCGGCAAGTACGGGGTAAGAAAGTTCATAGCCTACTTTCAGTCGTTCACCAACACCTACGCCCCCATAGATACCCTAAAGGCCCTCTACGAAGAGGCTCTGCGCCAGCCGGGGTGCATAGGACTCAGCATAGGTACGCGCAGCGACAGCGTCACCGACGAGATACTCGACTACCTCGCGGATCTATCCCGCAGGTACGAGGTGTGGATAGAGTACGGCATACAGTCGATCTACGACGAGACTCTCGAAGCGATCAACCGCGGGCACGACAGTGCGAACGTAAAGGAGTGGATAGAGCGCTCCAGGGAAAGGGGGCTGAATGTCTGCGGGCACGTCATTTTCGGGCTGCCTGGAGAGAGTGAAGAGATGATGCTCGATACGGTAAGAGAGTCTATATCGTGGGGAATAGATTCGATCAAGATACACCCGCTCTATGTAGTCAAAAATACGGCGCTGGCTGTCGACTATCTTAAAGGTAAATTCGTACCCATAGATGAAGAGAGATATACAAGGCTCCTCGTGGAGTCTATAAAGATGCTACCGCCGTCGATAAGCGTCCAGAGGGTTACCGCCGGCATAGGGGACGACTCGCTGCTCGCTCCGCAGTGGTGCAGAAACAAGCATCTTCAGATGAAACATATAAGGGAGGCGCTGAAAGAGGCGGGGTATATCTACTGACCAGATAGCGGGGCTGCTCTGTCTAATGGCAGTAGAGCTTGTAGATAAGGCGCGTCTTGCTGAAGTACGGCGGATACTTCATATGTATCGTAAAGGGTCGAACCTCTTTCGGCTCCAGACTCTTTGCAACCACGAACTCCCGCTCCAGCGTATTGGGACGCTCGCTCTTTGAATCTTTTATGGAGAAGAAGTCGCCAAAGCCGGACGGTTTGAAAACCTGCCCGCCGCTCAGCTTTCCCGCTTCGAGGGGATTGTTGATCATCTTGATGGTCAATTTGCACTGCCCGATCTTGAATTTGCCGACATTCTGGATCTTTCCCTTGAAGACGATCTCTTCCGACCTTAGCACCCTATAGTTTTTTATCGAGACGAGTTCGGCCTTTTTTGTATATTTGTCCAGAACGAACATGCTGAATACGGCGGCGGTGGAGGTGACGAGGAAAGATGCGAAGACCATCGACCAGAAGACGTTCGGGCGCGACTCCTTTTTCGAGACGACGACAAGCAGTATGAACAGTGCGATAAAAAAGAGCAGTACCAGCCAGTGTAGAATCGTCATGTAGATCATGGGTAGCACCTCGGTTGCACTGTCAGATTGAACTCCTGCGTAGTGAAATGATCGACAATTATCCTGAATGTTTTAGTCCCGTTGCGTTCAAGCGGGGAGTCGAGATGCTCTATTCTGACCGTTACCGGCTTCAGTACAGCCGCCGTGCGTTCCAGAAAGTTGGATGAGGGTCTGTATACGGAAACGGCGAGGTCGCATCGGCTGAAGTCGAGCCTGCTTCCGTTTTCGATCCTCCCCTCTATGATAAGGGAGTCGCTGTAGTTCAGCCGTTTTACGCTCTCTACATGAACGGCCGCTCTCCTGAGATAGCCGTCCATTATGATCTTCACCGCTACGGGACCGGCGAAGAGTAGCAGGACGCCAGCCAGGAGGGAGAGGTAGGAGAGTGCTCTCTTTTTGGTTACGGCGGCGAGGATCAGAAGCAGAAAGGCCAGAAAGAGAATCCAGCCGATCGCCATATAGTCATATTTGGTGAGAGAGTGGAAAGTGTAGTAGATATAGCTGCGGAGAAACTCAGCCATCGTCTCTGCTGTTTTTCTCTTCTATACCGCTCATGCCGAACCGTCTGGCGAGCTCCTGCCGTATGCGGTCAGGGGATATCTCCTTTTTGCCGAGAGCGACGAGAACGTGATATACAAGATCGGCACACTCGTAGACGATCTCCTCTTCGTTGCCGTCTTTGAAGGCGAAACAGAACTCACCCGCCTCCTCGACGACCTTTTTTAGCATGCCGTTTTCGCTTCCCTGAATCAGTTTGGCGGTATATGAGCTTTCTGGGTCGCCGCTTTTTCTTTCGAGTATCGTATGGTAGAGCGTATCGGTAACGCCGTAAACCGAAGAGGGGTCCACTTCCGGTTTGGAAGCGGGCTCTTTCGATTCGAGATCGTTGAAAAAGCAGCTCTTTCGTCCGGTATGGCAGGCGACACCCCTCTGGTGCACCTGCAGGAGCAGCGTGTCGGCATCGCAGTCAAGAAGCATCTGTACGATCTCCTGTGTATGGCCGCTGCTCTCCCCCTTTTTCCAGAGCCGTTTGCGGCTTCTGGAGTAGTAGTGTGCGTAGCCGGTCTCCCTGCTGAGGTCGAACGCCTCTTTGTTCATGTAGGCGAGCATCAGAACCTCTTTTGTGTCGGCATCCTGTACCACCACCGGAACGAGCGGGTTCTTCTGCCAGTCTATCTCAATCATACCCTATTTTCCTCTAACGCTCCACCGACGTGCTCTTCTGCTTATCCTTGCTGTCGATCCAGATATTCGGAACCGCACCGCCGGGAGTGAGGAAGATCTTCGCATCACTGTTTGTCTTGAGAGCTTCGTTGAACTTGCCCTGTACCTCTATCTGGCGAAGCTGAAGAAGCTCGTTTGTAAGAGAGTCGCTTATGAGCCTGTTCGCCTTTGCCTGCGCTTCGGCTTCGATTCGGATCTTGTCGGCCTCGCCCTGGGCCTGAATCTTCTTCGCTTCAGCCGTACCTTTTGCGAGAGCCGCCTTCTTCTCGGCCTCCTGCTGCGCGCGAAGGACCTCGTATTTCACCCTCTCGGCCTCCTGCTTGGCTATCTGCACCCTCTCTATCTGGTCTTTGATCTTCGAAGGAAGGATTATCGACCTCAGTTGGACCGCTACGAGCTCGACCGGGTCGTGCTCGAGTTTGTCGATCTCCTTGGCGACGTCGTTTTGGATCTTGATCGCTATCTCGTTACGTTTTACCGGCAGCTCTTCGGCCTTGTATCGGCCGATCACGTTTCTTACGACGTCACGGACTACGGGGTTGATTATCTTCTCTTCCCAGTTGAGGCCCCACTCCGCGATCGTCTGCGGGGCATTTTCCGGGTTCAGCCTGTACTGGACCGTCAGTTCGATGTTTACCGGAAGGCCCCTGGCGTCGAGCACCTCTATCGCCGGTTTAATCAAAACCCCGCCCCTGCGGTTGAAGTCTCCCTCTCCCGCCGTAGACTTGTAGTTGACAATACGCACCTTGGTGTCAACGACTATAACGTCCTGAATGGCCGGTATGAAGAGGTGGAACCCCGGTGTCAGGGGCTTGGGGTCGAACTTACCCGCTGTTTTCAAGATCCCTACCTCACCGGAGTTGATGACGACGAAAGGCTTGAAAAATATGAGCAGGGCGGCGACTATTACTACGACATAAAGAAGTGTCGCCTTCTTGCCGAAGTCCTGTATGAATTGCGGAGGTTTGGGAGGACGGTTTTCACCGCCTCCGCCGTTTTTCTTGTTGAAGTAGTCATTCATGTCTGCCGGCATGAAAATCCTTTTCTTTTCGAGTTTTTAATGTTCACCCGCACGGTTGAACCGTGCGGGATCGGATGGCCCCTCGGGGCACCGGTGTCAAATATAGGTCAAATAGTGTTCGAATTCTCTGTTGCGTCCGTAGACGACATCGAAATACTCCCGCTGCAGCCGCTCCGTAACGGGTCCTCGTTTTCCTTCGCCGATCACTCTCGCGTCGACCTCTCTTACGGGCGTGACCTCGGCGGCCGTACCGGTAAAGAAAGCTTCGTCGCAAATATATACTTCATCCCTTGTGATGCGCCTGAATTCTACGGTGTAACCCAATTTTTCAGCCAACTCTATGACTGTGGCCTGCGTGATCGATTCGAGGCTGTTGTCGTGCGGAGGGGTGATGATTACGCCGTCACGGACGATGAAGAAGCACTCGCCGCTCCCTTCGGCTACGAAGCCCTCTTCGTCGAGAAGGAGAGCCTCTTCGTAGCCGGCCTCTATGGCTTCGAACTTGGCCATCTGCGAATTGAGGTAGTTGGCTACCGCCTTCGCTTTGCCCATCGTCGATTTTATGGAGTTCCTGGTGAAAGAGGATATCTTGACGCGTATACCTTTTTCGAGCCCCTCGTCCCCGAGGTAGCTTCCCCACTCCCATGCGGCTATAGCCGTCTCTACCGGCGCATTTACGTGGTAGACACCCATAACACCGTAGCCGAGATATATGATGGGGCGGATGTATACATTGCCTTCGAAACGGTTCTCTCTCAGAAGCTCTATCTGCGCCGCCTCCAGCTCTTCGAGGGTGTAGGGGCACTTTATCATCGTGATTTTGGCCGAGTTGAGCAGCCTTTTCGTGTGGTCTCTGAGGCGGAAGATCGCCAGCCCCTTCTCGGTTTTGTAGGCGCGTGTACCTTCGAATACTCCGTTGCCGTAGTGGAGTGTATGTGTGAGTATGTGGACTTTGGCCTCGTCCCACGGGACGAGTCTGCCGTTCATCCAGATGGTATCGGATTTTTTCATTCAGTTCTCCAAAAGGTATGTTTCGGTAAAAAATTGATAGATTTTATCTTATAATAGATTAAAAGCAGTTTTCAAAACGGCGATAGGGGGTTCTGATTATGGTAGAGGCGAAAATTTTCATCGGTTCGAAGGAGCAGACAAGGCCGCAAAAGGCGGAGCGGAGATCCCCTTATGACGGAAGGGTCGTTTCGGTGCACCCGGTCTGCGGTACAGAGGATGCCAAAGAGGCGCTCGAGACGGCATCGGCCGCTTTTGAAAAGAGCAAAAAGGCTCCCCTCTCACAACGTATAGCGTGGCTTCGAGATGTAGCACGAAAGCTGAAGGAGCATAGGGAGATTTTTGCGCGAACCATTACCGACGAGATAGGCAAGCCGCTGATGTTCAGCCGTATAGAGGTGGAGCGCTGCATAGAGACGGTGGAGCTTACGGCCGATGCGCTTACGCACCTAAGGGGCGAGACGATACCCACGGACGCCACCCCGAGCGGAAAGGTTTCTACCGCCTTCTGGCGCCGCGTGCCCGCCGGGGTGGTCGTAGCGATAACCCCGTTCAACTTCCCTCTCAATCTCACGGCCCACAAACTTGCACCGGCGCTCGGCGCAGGATGCAGCGTGGTTTTGAAGCCTACGCCCGAAGCGCCGGCTACCGCGTACCTCTTTGCGAAACTCTTCATAGAGAGCGAATATGCCGTAGAGGATGCGCTGAGTGTCGTATACGGCGACGCAGAGGTCGGAGGCGCGCTCGTATCCAGTCCGATTCCGAGGGTCATAAGTTTTACCGGAAGTGTTCCGGTAGGTAACATAATAACAAAGAGTGCAGGTATAAAAAAGGTGAGCCTCGAGCTTGGCGGAAACGCGGCCACATTCGTTCAAAGCAGCGCCGATATAGCGCATGCCGCGGCGCGCTGTGCATTCGGGGCGTTCGTCAATTCGGGGCAGGTCTGCATCTCTTTGCAGCGTATCTATGTCGACTCGCCGATATACGACGAGTTTGCCGAAGCGATCGCCGAAGAGACCAAAAAGCTGAAGGTGGGCAGCCCGTACGAAGACGATACCTTCATGGGACCGCTCATAGACGAGGAGGCGAACGAGCGAGCCTTCAGGTGGATAGAGAGCGCAAAGAGCGAAGGTGCGCGTGTAGTCGCCGGAGGCGAGAAGATAGACGGCATATTCGCCCCGACGGTGATGGCGGATGTGACGGACGATATGGAGATAGTCTGCGAAGAGGTCTTCGCCCCGATCGTTAGCCTTGTGAAGGTAGACGGCTTCGACGAGGCCGCAAGAAAGATGAACGACTCCCCTTACGGCCTGCAGTTTTCGATCTTCACCAACGATCTGCGGCTGACGAGAAGGGCGCTCGACGAGTTCGAGTGCGGCGGTATAGTGGTAAACGACGTGCCGACCGTGCGCTTCGACATCCAGCCCTACGGCGGTATGAAACTGAGCGGTGTAGGGCGGGAGGGGCCTCAGTTCGCCCTCGAAGAGTTTACCGAAATACAGTCGGTGGTGATCTTTTAGATGGCCAAACGTGCTGCGCTGAGCGCCTGTCTTGCAGGCAGAAACTGCCGCTACAACGGTGAGTTGAAAGCCGATCCCGAAGTTGTCGAAAAGCTGGAAGAGAGCGGGTACGAGATTGCTCTCTTCTGTCCGGAAGACAGCTGCTTCGGAACGCCCAGGGAGGCGATGGATCTTGTGCTCACCGACGAGGGGGTAAAAGCGCTGACAAAATTCTCCAAAGAGGATAGAAGCGCCCCGATAGCGGAGTATGCGGCAAAATTTTTCGACGAAAACCCGGATATAGAGCTCTTTGTAGGCAAGGCGCGGAGTCCGAGCTGCGGAGTCCGTACGGCTCTGCTGTATGACGAAGCGGGGAATCTGATAAGCGAAAAGGAGGCCGGGATCATGGCCGCAGAGGCCGGAGCCAGAAATATCGAAGCCGTCGACGACGAGGATCTCTCTTTACGGTAGCGCTTTAGCGAAATGGAGGCGGAATCCTCTTTTTGATCGCCTCCTTGTCCTCGTACATCTTTTTGTCAGCCTCTTTCAGCGCTTCGTTGAAGTGCTCCCCCTCTTCGCAGTCGTACGTTCCGTAGGAGAAGCTGACGACGAATGTGTGGTCGTTGTACTTCAGCTTTTTGGATATTATCGATTCGCGGCACTCATCTATCTGTTCGGCCCCATCCGCGGAGTCGAAGAGGATCAGGAACTCGTCTCCGCCGTAGCGTACAACCGGCGCTCCGAGCGATTTGAGGTGGGAGCTTACATATTTGAGCACCTTATCTCCGGCGATGTGGCCGAGATTGTCGTTTATCTCTTTGAAGTAGTTGAGATCTACGATCGCGAGGAAGTAGGCTCTTTTGAAGTTCCCGTCGCCGTCGAGGCAGTTGGCGTTTAGCCACTCCCTGTTCCATGTCCGGGTCAGCGAGTCCCTGTAGACGCTCTCTTTGAGCTTTTCGATCTCCCGGCGCAGTGCCTCCGTTTCCGAGATACTCTCTTTCAGTAGGGCCTCGTCTCTCTCTTTCATCGCATGGAGAGCCTTTTTGGAGGCACCGTCGAGGGTCTCGATATGTCTGCTGCTCTTCGAGTTGAGGTCTATGAGTTTTGCCACTCTCTCCTCTATCAGTTCGAGCGTCGCCTCTTTCAGCTTATCTTCGTCGAGGCCGTACTTTTTCGCAATGTCGTAAAATATGGCCGAGTATACCGGCGGAGTCACTATTTCGAGCTCCTCTATCGCCGCCTTGCTCTCCAGTGATGCCGCTTTGAGGATATTTTCATCCATCTACATTCCGTCTTCATTATTTATTATACTCTTAATCTATATATCGAGTCTATATATTTTATCTTTACCGATAGCTTAAATTTCGAAAAGCCGAAGTGCCGGAGGTGCGAAAGGTTACATTTCGCTCTCGCCGGAACCGGAGAGAGGTTGTGTGTCTCCATCTTTTTCAGAGACGAATCCCTTCATCCACTCACGATTCTCCCCGACCATATTCTCGTGCCGGCTTTGAAGCTCTTTTAAAAGGTTGTCGAGCTCTTCGAGCGTGAAATATTCGAGGTAGACCGGGTTTATCTCTATCTTGTTGCCGTCGAAACTCAGCAGCTCTTCTATCTTTTGCAGCAGTTCACTCTTTTCCATAGATGATATACTATCGAAAATATTTCGGGAGGAGGATATTAAAAATGGTTGAAGCAGGTCAAAAAGCGCCGGAGTTCTGTCTGCCGAACTCGGATGAGGTCGAAATTTGCCTGAGGGATCTGAAAGGCAAGTGGGTGGTTCTCTACTTCTACCCCAAAGATCTTACTCCGGGATGCACAACCGAAGCTTGTGAATTTTCGGAGGCCCTGCCCGATTTCGAAGGGATGGATGCGGTTATTCTGGGGGTAAGCCCCGATCCTGCGCAGAAGCACCGTAAGTTCATAGAGAAGAAAGATCTAAAAATCACGCTTCTTAGCGATGAGGATAAAGAGGTTCTCAAAGCCTACGGAGCATGGGGGCCGAAAAAACTCTACGGCAGAGAGTATGAGGGGGTCATACGCTCCACCTTCATCATAGACCCGGATGGTAACGTGGCGGCGGTATGGCCCAAAGTGAGGGTAAAAGGCCACGTAGAAGCCGTCAAACAGAAGCTCGAAGAGCTGAAGAGCGGAAAGTGACGTTTAGAGGTTTCGGATGTCGTCAAGCCAATAGCGAAACGACATCCGAAAAACCCAAAACCCAAAACCCAAAACCCAAAACCCAAAACCCAAAACCCAAAACCCAAAACCCAAAACCCAAAACCCAAAACCCAAAACCCAAAACCCAAAACCCAAAACCCAAAACCCAAAACCCAAAACGAATAACGAATAACGAATGCCCCCATTTAAACAAAGCTGAAATTCAGCTCCTCTTTAGTAAAATTGCACTCCCTTTCTGCATCAAGAAGAGGGGAAACCTCACATGTGTCAATCCTTGACAGGTTGCGCGAAATCAGCGTTGATGGGCACAGAGGATCAAACCTGGGCATATGCCACAGTAAAAATTTTTCTCAAGGAGAACCCATGGTCACCATGAAAGACCTTCTCGAGTGCGGTATGCACTTTGGACACCAGACACGTCGTTGGAACCCGAAGATGAAGAAGTTCATTTTCGGAGTAAGAAAAAATATTCACATTATCGATCTGCAGAAGACGCTTCGATACTTCCGCTACACCTACAATGTCGTGCGCGACGCCGCGGCAGAAGGCAAGACAGTAATGTTCGTAGGAACCAAGAAGCAGGCGAGAAACGCGATAGTGGAGCACGCACAGCGCTGCGGTATGCCCTATGTTCAGACGCGCTGGCTCGGCGGTATGCTCACAAACTACCAGACCATCCGCAAATCGATCCGCAAACTCGAGGTGATCGAAGAGATGCAGGAGACGGGCAAGATGGATCTTCTGACCAAAAAAGAGGCCCTTATGCTCATGCGCAAAAAGGAGAAGCTCGAGAACTATCTCGGCGGTATTCGCAACATGAAGAACCTTCCCGACTACCTCTTCGTCGTCGATGCCGTTAAGGAGCGCATCGCGATCAAAGAGGCGAGGCGTCTCGGCATCCCGGTCATAGCACCCCTCGACACCAACTGCGATCCGGACCTGATAGACTATCCGATTCCCGGCAACGACGACGCTATCCGCTCCATCCAGCTCTTCTGCCGCGAAATGGCGGACGCGATCATCGAAGGGCGTGAACTGGCCGCGCAGGAGGCCGAAGAGGAGGAGCCGGTAACGGAAGAGGAGATGAGCGCAGTAACCGAAGAGGCAGTAGCGGAGGGTGAAGCCGAAGCGGAAGAAGAGCCTGCCGAAGCGGCAGCAGAGAGAAAAGGAGAGTAACCATGGCAGTAACCGCGGCAATGGTAAAAGAGCTGCGCCAGATGACCGGCGCGGGAATGATGGATTGTAAAAAAGCGCTGACCGAAACGGGCGGCGATATGGACAAAGCCGTAGAGTGGCTCAGAAAAAAAGGGCTCTCGAGTGCCGCCAAGAAAGCCGGCAGAGTTGCGAGTGAAGGGGCGATAAGCATAGAGATTTCGGACAATCACCGAAAAGGGACGATAGCCGAGATCAACAGCGAAACCGATTTCGTCGCTCAAAACGACAACTTCAAGGCGCTTCTTAAAAAGGCCACCCGTCACGTTCACTGCTCTACTGCCGCTACGGTAGAGGATCTGCTTCAGACCGAGATCGACGGCACCACTTTCGAAGAGTACCTGAAGGGTGAGATAGCCAAGATCGGCGAAAATATCGTCATGCGCCGTTTCGTTACCGTAGATGCGGGCGAGAACGGTACCGTCGAAGGGTATATTCACGGAAACGGAAAGGTGGGTGTTCTTGTCGCCGCCAAGTGCGACAGCGACAAGACCTGCGAAGCGATCAGGCCGACGCTTAAAAACATAGCGATGCACATTGCGGCCATGAACCCCGCATTCCTCGATGAAGAGGCGGTGCCCGCCGAGGTGCTCGCAAAAGAGGAGGAGATAGCTAAGGAGCAGCTCAAAAAAGAGGGCAAGCCCGAAGCTATCTGGGACAAAATCATCCCCGGCAAGATCAAGCGCTACCTCAAAGACAATACGCTGGTAAACCAGCCCTTCGTAATGGACGACAAGAAGAGTGTCGGAGAGGTTCTCGAAGAGGCTGCCAAGGCCGCCGGCGGCAGCGCCAAAATCGTAGAGTTCATCCGCTTCGAGCTCGGCGAAGGAATCGAGAAGAAAGAGGAAGATTTCGCCGCTGAAGTAGCGGCACAGATGGGCAGCTGACACTTCATGCCCGCTATCGACCGCCCGGAACCTCCTGCAGAGGGGGGTGCCTGGCTGCTCAAGGCCGAAAACCTCTCGCACGCATACGACTATCCGCTCTTTCAGGATCTATCTCTTCAGATAAATGAGGGTGAAAAGGTGGCAGTCATAGGCGTAAGCGGCAGCGGCAAATCCACACTGTTGCATATACTTGCAACACTTCTTGAGCCCCAAAGCGGCAGTGTCAACCTTCTGGGCTCCGACATCTATTCACTGAACGACAGGCAGAGACTCGCCATAAGACGTTACGAAATAGGGATCATTTTCCAGTTTCACTACCTCTTCAAAGGTATGAGCGGGGCCGAAAATATTGAGATCGCGACTCTGCTTAGCGAAACAGAGCCCGACGAATCACTGCTGCTTCGACTCGGCATAAAAGATCTGATGCAAAAGCGTGTGACGGAACTCTCCGGGGGGCAGCAGCAGAGGGTCTCCATAGCCAGGGTTCTCTCCAAAAATCCGAGGATCATCTTTGCCGACGAACCTACAGGGAACCTCGACGACGAGACGGCGCATATAGCGATGGATGCGGTCTTCGAACATGTCGAAAAGGTACGCGGAGCACTCTTTCTCGTCACCCACGACGAGAGAATAGCCGCAAGCTGCGACCGAATCTTTAGGCTTGACCATGCGAGGCTGGAGCCTGTCGGGTGAGCTGGTACAGCCTGCTGCAGCCCGACCATATTTACACCTTCCTGCTCCTTTTCGTCCGACTTTCGACGCTCTTTGTCTTTCTCCCCTTTTATAGCCACATGTCGATTTCGCCTCAGATCAAGGCCGCTTTCGCCTTCTACCTGACGCTCGTTCTCTATCCGGCGGTGCCTGTCGCTCCCGAGCCCGAAAACTATGCGGCGCTCTTTGCGGCTATACTTTCGGAAGCACTGATGGGGCTGATTGCGGGGGTTATACTAAATATAGTCTTCGGTATTCTTTCGTATGCCGGGGAGCAGATAGCCTTCGTGATGGGCTTCTCCCTCGCAAGCGTCATCGATCCGCAGAGCCAGACACAGTCGCCTCTTGTGAGTCAGTTTCTGCTTATGCTGGCGATGGTAATACTTCTGGCCTTCAACGGCCACCATATAATTCTGATCTGGATGGTCGATGCCGTGAGTGCCGCACCTCTCGGAGGATTCGTGCTAAGCCACGAGATATTCGACTACGTAATCGACGCGATGGCCAACCTGTTCGTCATGGGATTTTCGCTCGCTTTTCCGATAATCGCCCTCTCGCTTCTATCCGACATCATATTCGGCATGCTGATGAAGACCATGCCGCAGTTCAACCTCCTCGTGGTCGGTTTCCCGATAAAGATCGCCCTCTCGATGGCTGTCTGGATCGCCGTTTTGGGCTCCATGATGCTGATTTTCAAAAACGAGTTTCTCGCGGCGATGAGAGTACTGATGCAGTGGCTTCAGTAGGGGACGGCTTTTGGGAGCATCCTCTCGAAAGCGCGCTCTATCTTAGCCGCTTTTGCGTAGTCGCGGACAGATACGACGATCTCGCGGTTGAGGCCGAAGGCGGAGTAGGTCCAGTTTGCCGAGCCGAAAATGAGATAGCTGTTGTCTATGACCATCAGCTTCATGTGCATCAACCCTTTTCTGTCGCCCCTTCCGCTCCTCTTGCCCTCGAGCAGGTATGTATCGATGTTTCTGAACTTTGAGAGGTAGCCTATTTGGCTTCTTCTGTTTCCCAGGTTCGACTCCCGGTCGAATAGTATCCTCACCTTAACACCGCGCCGCGCCGCTTTGGCCAGCCTTTTTGCGATGGCTTTGTGGGTGAAGCTGTAGATGGCGGCGTCGATTCTGTGTTTGGCCGTATCTATGCGGTGCAGCATCTCTTTGAGTGCGGGTTTGGCCTCTTCGGGCAGTGTGTAGATCTTGAGTTTCGTATCGGCGCAGACAAGCGAGGCGGCAAGCAGGAAAAGCAGAACCAAAGCTCTTTGCGGACGCATTGGACTCCCCTAAAGCAAAAATAAATGATCTTGATTATACAATAAAACATTCAGCCGGTCGGCATTCAGGATACCGGTCGCGACATCCACACATAAAAAGGCTCAAGTATGCGCATGCTCCTGATAAACCAGAATCCTGTAGTTTCAAAGCTCTCCGGGCTGAGCGCCCAGAAGTCCGGATTTGAAGTTGTCGAAACACCGTTTCCAGAAGAGATGGAAGAGGGGCCCTACGAGGTCGTGTTTATCGACGATGCGAAGCTGGAGGAGATCGATATCGACGATCTCAAGAGCAGAAGCGGAGCTAAGAGGACGGCCCTTATCTACTCCGATGAAGAGAGCAGGCCGGAAGGGTTCGACTACTACCTGAAAAAGCCGTTTCTTCCAACCGAGATGGTCGATCTGCTTTCGGAGATAAAGGATGATATGCTGCTGCCGGAAATCGAGGAGGAGGTTCCCGAAGAGGCCGGGGAGACTCTGGAGGAGGAGCGCCCGGAGGAGCTATCCGAAGCGGAGCCGGCAGAGGAGGAGACCTCGGAGGCGTCGGTGGGTGAAGAGTCTGCCGAGGGGGCCGAAGGTGAAGAGCTTTTGAGCGAAGCGGATGAGGAGGATTTCGATGCTCTGCTCGAACAGCTCGAAGAGTCCGAAACCGAGGGTACGGAAACGGTTCAAGAGGGCGTGGAAGAGGCGGTGCCTGAAGAGGAGCCTGTAGAGAGCGAATCGGTTGAAGAGAAGATGCCCGAAACGGCCGGAGATGAAGATATCGATACACTGATAGAGGGTGTCGAAGAGCTGCAGCCGGATGAGGCCGTTGCGAACTCTCAGGAAGAGGAGGATATAGAAGCCCTCCTGGAGGGGATAGAGATTCCGGAGACGGAGGAGGAGCTCGAAAGCCTCTCCGAAGAGACCGCGATGGCGGATCTCGAAGGGCTCGATGAGCTGGAAGAGATCGGTGAAACGGAGGGCGGAGTGCTGGACGAGGAGCAGGTGAATGAGGTAAAAGAGCTGCTCGAGGAGACTGCTGAGGCCGAATATGGGGGCGAAGCGGCGGCCGAAGTCGAAGTGGAGGCCGAAGTGGGCGAAGAGATCCCTGTCGAAGAGGCCGAGGGTGGGGAGGACCCCACTGCCGAAATCGGCGAAGAGATCGAAGAGGAGGCTGTTTCGCATGCTGAAACAGGGGAGCCTGCCGCATCGAGCGAAGAGGAGCCCCTGGAGGAGGCGCTTTTGCAAAAGGAGATAGAGCAGACGCGGGAGTCTGCCGTATTTGACGAAGAGGGGGACGAGTTGGACCTCATTAGCGAAGAGGAGCTTGCGGCGGCGCTCGGAGAAGGGGTTTCCGCAGCCGCCCGGGAGAAGATGGCGGCACCGAAGGGTGAGATTCCCGCCGCCGAGGGGGGAGAGCTTCTGGCCAGACTGGCCGGAGTCGACCCGGACTCTTTGAGAAGACTGCTCGCCGGAGCGGAGGTGACGATAAAGATCACCTTTCCGAAAGAGGTGTAGAGAGTGCACGAGTTTGGAGCCATACTTATCGTATCCGGTCCGAGCGGCGCCGGGAAGAGTTCGCTGATCAAGGCGGCGAAAGAGCAGATAGGCGACTTCTACTTCTCCATATCTACCACGACAAGAAAGCCGAGGGAGGGCGAAAGGGACGGTGTAGACTACTTTTTTACCGATCAGAAGAGTTTCGAAGCCGACATAAAGGCCGGCGAATTCCTGGAGTATGCGCAGGTGCACGGGAACTACTACGGAACCTCGCTGAAGCCGGTGCGAAAGGCCCTGGAAGAGGGGAAGCTGGTCATCTTCGATATCGACGTACAGGGCCACGCGATCGCCAGGGAGAGGATGGGAGATCTTATAACTTCGGTATTCGTGACCACCCCGACGCTTGCGGAGCTCGAGCACAGGCTCAGAAGCAGGGGCACCGACGGGGATGATATAATAAAAAAGCGCATACAGAACGCTCTCGTGGAGATCGAGTATATCAGTGCATACGACTTTCTGATCGTAAACGACGATTTCGAAAGAGCTCTCGATTCGTTCATAGCGGTGGCGAAGGCCGCCAGACTCAAGAAGGGGCGCAAGCAGGCCCTCGCTTTCATAAACCACTGGCGCGGATCGTGAGTTGCCGGAGGGCTCTTTGCCTGAGTCCATAAGGCATGCAACAGCCAACGAGGGATATAATATTGCTTAAAACTTCTAAGGAGACAGCATGGGAATGCCATCAATGCCGGAACTACTGATTATTCTGGCGATAGTCGTACTGCTTTTCGGAGCGAAAAAGATTCCGGAGCTCGCCAAGGGTATGGGGAGCGGAATCCGTAACTTCAAAAAAGCGATGAAAGAGGATGAAGAGGAGGAGAAGGTCGCCTCCGCCGAGACGAAGAGCGAGAAGCAGGTAGAGCAGAAGAGCGAAAAGAGCGAGAGCGCCAAGGCGGAAGAGAAGAGAGAGGCATAGGTTTTCTTTTGAGACAGAGAGTTTATTCGATTCTTCAAAAACATATAGAGCATCCGGTAGTTCTGGAAAAGCCCAAAGAGAGGAGTTTCGGCCACTACGCGACCCCGATCGCGTTTTCGTTGGCCAAAGTGCTTCGCCGCAACCCTATGCAGATCGCCGAAGAGATAGCGCAGAAGCTCCGAGAAGAGGAGATGTTCGAAAAGGCGGATGCCCTCAAGGGGTATGTAAATATAAAACTGAGCCGCAACTTTCTTAACGACTATGCGGTCTGGGCCCTCAAAAACGAAGATGAGTTCGCAAAGGGAGACTTCAGCGAGAGCATCCTGCTCGAATTTGTGAGCGCCAACCCCACGGGCCCGCTCCATATAGGCCATGCGCGGGGCGCCGTCTGGGGGGATGTGCTTGCACGCATAGGCAGACGGCTCGGCTACAGGATCGAGCGCGAATACTACGTCAACGATGCCGGAAACCAGATCTATCTGCTCGGGCTGTCGGTATATCTTGCAGCAAGGGAGTCTGTACTGAACCTCGAAGCGGAGTGGCCCGAGGAGTACTACAGGGGTGAATATATAGCCGACCTCGCCGAGAAAGCGGTGGATGCGCTCGGGGCGGAGAAGTTCATGGATGAGGCATTCATTCCGGAGATCTCCGAGTGGGCAAAAGATAGGATGCTCGAACTGATAAACGATAATCTGCACGAGGTCGGCATATATTTCGACCACTACGTGAGCGAAAAGGCGCTTTACGAAAAGTGGGACGAAGTGTTTACCCGTCTCGCCGATACGGGGGCCGTCTACGAAAAAGAGGGCAAATGGTGGCTCAGGTCCACGGAACACGGCGACGAGAAGGACAGGGTGGTGGTCCGTGAAGATGGACGCCCCACATATCTTGCCGGCGATATCGTCTACCACTACCTAAAGTTCGAGCGCGGATACGACCGATACATAAACATCTGGGGAGCGGACCACCACGGGTATATCGCCCGCGTGAAGGCCGCGATCGCCTTTTTCGGCCACGATCCCCAGAAGCTGGAGATAATACTCTCCCAGATGGTTTCGCTCCTCAAAGGGGGAGAGCCATACAAGATGTCGAAGCGCGCCGGGAACTTCATACTGATGCACGACATAGTCGGAGAGATAGGAGCCGATGCCCTCAGGTTCATATTTTTGACGAAAAAGAGCGACACCCACCTGGAGTTCGATGTGGAGGATCTGAAAAGAGAGGACAACTCCAACCCGATCTACTACATAAACTACGCCCACGCACGAGTCTTTTCGCTGTTTGAAAAGGCGGGAAAGAGCCAGGAGTCGGTGTTTGACGCCTCTATGGACGCTCTCGGTGAAGAGGCCTACGACATGCTCTTTACCGCACTGCTGCTCCCGGAGGTGCTGGAGGATGCGTTCGAGAGCAGGCAGCTTCAGAAGGTGACCGAATATCTGAAACATCTGGCCGGGATGTACCATAAGTTCTACTACGACAACAGGGTCATCGGCACCCCCGACGAAGAGGCCCTGCTGAAGCTATCCGCGATGGTCGCGCTTTCGCTTAGGGTTGGACTGAAGATGCTCGGAATCGAGGCCGCCAAGAGAATGTAGCGTCTCTTCCGGCTTCGAGAATCGAAACGGACGCGTTTTTACAGAGAGCACCCCTCTCTTCACAATTGGAACACGGTTTGCTTGTACCATATGCAAGAGTTCCGGGCAATAGCTTGCAGACTGTTCCGGTCAGCCCGGAACTCAATATCCGCTTATTTTTATCCCCAGACGCTCTCCGGGACTTCGTAACTTCAGTCGGATGCAGGGCCGCTCACTCGGCAGACTCCCTCTTTTCGAGTGACTCCAGAAACTCTTCGAGGTTGTATTTTGCGCGGTATGAGGGGACCATCAGGTGTATCATGATATCGCCGAGGTCCACTATGGTCCACTGTTCTCCCTCCTCGACGGCGGCGAACTTCTCCCCGGCAGGCTTCAGCAGCTCTTTGAGGTAGCCCAGCAGCGCAAGCGTGTGCTTGTCTCCGAGCGTCGTCGCGATTATGACGTACCTTGTCAGGTACTCTTTGTCGCTCAGGTCGAACACCTGTATATCTTCCGCTTTTTTCTGATCGAGAATATCTATTATTCT
The DNA here is from genome assembly GCA_027081015.1 of Campylobacterales bacterium. Taxonomy (GTDB): domain Bacteria; phylum Campylobacterota; class Campylobacteria; order Campylobacterales; family Hydrogenimonadaceae; genus Hydrogenimonas. The sequence continues at coordinate 17,370 of JALWMA010000053.1, forward strand.
GTCGATCCTCTGTTGTGTTTCCGGATTCAATTACTCTCCTGTATCTTTTCTGTTTCGCTGTAGTATCGGACAACTTCGTCTCTTATCGCTTCCGGGATCCACCGCGGGTCGATCTTTTCGCGAAGGGCGGTGGAGCTTACGGGCATATCTATATCGAGGCGGATGAACCTTTCAGGTACGGGTGTATCTGAGCGTGTCGCAACCACCCATTCGACCATTCTGTCGAGTTCGTCGAATCGGTGCCATCTATGCAGCGACTCGAGGTTGTCCGCACCGATTATGAGGTAAATTGTATCAAAAAACTGTTTGAAATGGGTTACGGTGTCGTAGGTGTAGGATCTGCCGCCTCTTCTTATCTCGTAATCGCTCACCTCTATCCGGGGGTCGAAAGCGGTGATCTTTTTCAGCCATTTCAGGCGAAGCTCCGCAGGGGCCGAATGGCCCTTTTTGAACGGGCTAATATAGGCCGGAACGACGATCAGCTTCTCTATGTCGAGTGTTTCCAGCGCCTTTTTCATTATCGCCGCGTGCCCAAGGTGAGGCGGGTCGAAGCTGCCGCCGAATATCGCGATTTTTCTCTTTTTCATTTAATAATCATTATACACTTAATTCGATAAAATCAAGCCAATATTTTTCATGGGGGAAAGAAGTTGGCCTTGAAGATTGCAATCAACGGATACGGGCGCATAGGACGAAGCGTGGCCCGTATCGTCTCAAAGCGCGAAGATGTCGAGTTAGTTGCGATCAACGACCTTGCCGATCTCGAGACTCTCGAGTATCTTACGAGGTACGATTCGGTTCACGGTCCGCTCGACGAGGAGGTTGGATCGGAAGAGGGCAGGCTCATGATCGGCTCCGGCCGTATAGAGGTATTCAGGGAGCCCGACCCGAGCAGACTCCGCTTCGCCGACGTGGGAGCG
>JALWMA010000054.1 GCA_027081015.1 Campylobacterales bacterium
ATACAACATACCGATGGTGCTATCGATGGTAAAGTCGGGAAGGATATGAGATGGAGAGAGAGAAAAAGATCGACCTCGAAGTGAAAGTCAGTGTAGAGGAGATGAAAAAGATCGGCGAGTACTGCCGCGAAAAGGGTTTGAACTTTTCAGAGTGGATGCGCGAACTTGCCCTGCGCGAAATCGCCAAGGATGAGCAGAAGAAGAACGAAGAGGATCTCTCTTCGTGGGTATTTATAATCTGATCTTACACAGATTCCAGGCCGTGCCCGCAATTTGAAAGGGCCTGGCGGGCCATAAACCCCCAGAAGCTTCGAAATCGGAGATTTATAGTCTGAACTCCTCTTCGGCGCTCCTGGCCGCGGCGCTCCCTTTGAGTGTAAGCTCGTTCTCCTCTATGTAGCCACCTTTTTTGAGCCCTTTTACAAGGCGCCTGCCCTCTTTCATCGTAAAGACCCTGCTGCTCTCCAGGATTGCCAGAATATCCCTGAGTGTCTCGTTCTCCTCTTTTTTCAGCATGGCCAGAAGCAGGACTTTCTCTTCCATCGTCATCAAAAAAGCCTTCCTATCTTTCGAAATCCGTAGAAGTATAGCACACTTCCCAATACGATCACACCCGCAAAGTAGCTCCAAAGATCGGTAAAATCGGTCCCCCTGAAAAAGATGCTTTCGCTCCCTTCTATATAGTACCTCAAAGGCGATATAAGCGAGAGTTTCTGAAGCAGCGGATGCATCGCGTGTATAGGGGTCCACGCTCCGCTCAGAAAGATAAGCGGCATCATTATCAGAATCGAAAGCTGCGCGACCTGCAGCATACTTTTCGATACCGCCGCTACGAACAGGCCGATTCCGGCACTCGTAAAGGCGTAAAAGAACGAAAGAAGGAAAAATGCGGCGATAGAGCCGTTGATAGGCACATCGAATACCCCGAAAAGTACTATTCCCGTGGCTATCACCACCCCTCCCATTATGATAAGAACCTGGGAGAAGCTTTTGGCCAGTATGATGAGCTTCGGATCTATCGGCATAAGAAGCATTATGTCCCACGTTCCGTTCTCTTTCTCTCTAACGAAGAGCGCCGCGGTCAGGATGACGCCCAGCAGCGTGATTACCGAAAGCATCTCGGCCATAGCCATGAACTGGGACGTGGTCGCGTTCGGATTGAAAAGTTTGTGTATTTTAAGCTCTACCGGGATGCCTATGTGGGCATAACCGAGCAGAATGTTCTGCAGATACTGAAGCGCCTGAAAGCTCTGTGTGGCGGCGACCGAGTCGAGCAGCATATCGATGCTCGATCTACCATATTTTTTTAGGTTTTTTTCGAAATCCGATTCGAAAATAAGCCCTACCATGATCTCCCTGTTGTAGATGCTCCTGCTCAACGCTTCGCGCGATGTGAACATAACCGGTTTCTGAAACTCCGGCATATGGAGCCGGCTCAAAATTTTACCGCTCATGCCGCCGCCTGTCTCATCGACGTATCCTACGGCGATGTTTTTGGCCTGCATCTCGATTCCGGCACCAGTTATATAGATATCGAGCGTAAAGGAGTAGAGCACTACTGCGACTAAGCCCCACGAACGGAAAAATCCTATCAGCTCTTTGGCTACAAGTGCGAAGAAAGTTCCGATCACGCTGTCTCCTTTTTCATGAGCCGTGAACCGAGGAGTATCAGGAAAACCGCATAGAAAAATAGAATGGCGAGATAAAGCCGGTTTTTCGGCGAATCGAGCCCCTGCCCTATCAAAAAGGTGTCGTATATGATGTGGTTGAAATACATTACCGGGTATATATGGGCCTCTATCTTCGATTCGCCGCTCATCGACGAGATCGGCATAAGCATTCCGGAGTAGAGGAAACCCGGAATTATCGTGATGATGATCGTCAAAACGATAGCCACAATCTGTGTGCGGGTAATTATCGAAACCAGCAGGCCGACACCGAGGCTGATCACTATATATATCTGCGAAGCCGCCCAGTAGAGCAGGAAGCTCCCCCTGAAAGGGACCTCGAAGAGCCATGTCGCCCATAAAAAGAGAATGAATATGTTCACCGTATGCAGAATCAGCGGAGGGACAAGCTTGGCTACTATGAACTCACTCTTCTTTATAGGGGAGGAGTAGAAGTTGAAGATGGTACCCTCCTCCTTCTCCTTGACAATGAGAAGAGCCGAAAGAATCGCCGGTGCAACGAGCAGGATGAGCCCTATGAGCCCCGGAACGATCGCATCTTCGTCACGCATCGCCTGGTTGAACAGGTTGCGGTTGTTTACGGTTATCAGGTTTGTCGGCTTTTTATCCGTCAAACTCCGGGCCGCATCGTAGACAACACCCTTTACATAGTTTTGCATAGTAGCGGCGCGCACCGGAAACGCACCGTCTATAAAGACCCCAATTTCTGTTTTTTCTCCGTGCAGAAGCCGTTTTTCGAAGCTGTCGGGAATTATGACGAGTATATCGACCTTCGCCTGCTTTATCCGCTTGAGCGCCTCCTGCTCACCCATGCCGCTTGTGACACGGGTGTCGAAATATCTGGAGTGTTCGAACCTGGCCGAGAGGTCACGTGAAATCGTGCTGTTGTCGTTGTCTATTATGAGCGTTCTTGCGTCTGTAACCTCCATGCGTATGCCGTAGCCGAAGAGTATGATTATCATCGTAGGCAGTATGTAGACGATAAGAATGAGGCGCGAACGCAAAAGCTCTCTGAACTCTTTTAAAATATAGGCTCTTATCACTCCCGGACTCATCTTCCATCCTCATAGTAGTGCAGAAATATCTCTTCGAAACTCTTGGCGGCGGGATGCTTTTTGTAGAGGTTCTCCACACTGTCGTCGGCCACCTTTCTGCCCTCTTTTAGAAGCACCACCCTGTCGCAGTACTCGGCTTCGCTCATATAGTGTGTAGTTATCAGTATGGCGATTCCCCATTTGCGCTTCAAAAGTTTGAGCATCTGCCAAAACTGACTCCTTGCGATCGCGTCGACACCGGAGGTGGGCTCGTCGAGAAAGAGAACCACGGGCTCATGCAGCAGGGCGGCGGCAACGGAAAAGCGCTGGTTTATCCCCAGGGGCAGCTCGGTGGGAAGAGAGTCCATATATGAGGCAAAGCCGAGCTCCTTTGCGTATCTGTCTATGCGGGAGGAGGCTTTTTTAGCGTCGATTCCATGCATACTGGCGAAGTAGAGAAGGTTCTCCCTGACCGTCATATCTTTGTAGAGAGAGAAATGCTGACTCACATAACCTATTCTCGCTTTCAGCCCCTGTCTGTCTTTTGCGCTTCTTATAGGCCTGCCCAGCAGTACAAGCTCACCGTCGTCTATGGGGTAGAGGCCGAGCAGCATCTTGATAAACGTCGTCTTTCCGGCACCGTTCGCCCCCAGAAGGCCGAGAATCTCTCCGCTTTTGAGCTCCATATCTATATGGTCGTCCGCAACGAAATCTCCAAACCTTTTCGTAAGCCCTTTGGCCTCCATTACAACCTGCGGAATCGGCTCTTCGCTTTCGCGTTCGCTCACCTCTATTTCAGGTATCTCCACTCCTCGTTTCAGGGCATTTATAAAAAAGAGGGCCTCGAGGGTCGGTTCTTTGTGTGGAGCCTCCAGAGGATCGAGAGAGTATGTATAGTGGCCGGCGGCTATACACCTATCGCTTCTGCATGCGACCGGCTCGTAGACATACTCTTTCACGGTTTCGTTGAGCTCTTCGGCCGTACCTGATGCGATTATGGTGCCCGAATCGAAAAGATATACCCTGTCCATTTTCTCGGCCTCCTGCATATATGCGGTGCTCATCAGCGTGACGGTTCCTTCGCTCTCGCTTATCTCTTCGAGTATCTTCCACAGTTCAAGCCTGCTCAGAGGGTCCACCCCCGTGGTGGGTTCATCGAGTATCAGGAGGCTCGGGCGGTGGATCAGGGTGCAAATGAGCGAGAGTTTCTGCATCATTCCGCCGCTGAGCTTGCCTGCCGGACGCTCCGTGAAACGTTCGAGCCCGGCCATTTTCAGAAGCCTCTGTTTGTAGTCGTTAAGTGCGGCATCCTCCTTCAGGCTTCTAATCTTGGAAAAGAAGGAGAGGTGTTCGGATACTGTGAGGTTTTTGTAGAGCACAAGCCCGATCCCCTGCGGCATGAGGCCGATCTTCGGCTTCAGCCTCTCCGCCTCTCTGGGTGAATCGAAGCTTGTGCCGCCGAAAACGATTTCGCCTTCGAAGCGGATAACTCCGGCAGCCGCGTGCATCAAAGAGCTTTTTCCGGCGCCGTCGGCGCCTATGAGACCGATTATCTCCCCTCTCTCCGCATATATAGAGGCATCTTTTACGGCCGTTATACCGCCGTGTTTTACGGTTACGCCTCTTATCTCGAGTTCAGCCATTGCGGTAGCTTCCCGAAACGATATAGAGAAGCGCCATGATGGATGTACCCGCAAGCCCGTAGAGTAGAGCCGACTGCATCCCGAAATGCTCCCAGATCATACCCGAAATGTATGCTCCGGCCGCCCCGAAAAGGGCGATCGCGGCATAGAAGACTCCGTAGACCGAGCCGCGGTTGTCGGCCCTCTGGGCGATAAGCGAGCGGTTGGCATTCAGCGAAGCCACCGTAAAGAGACCCAAAAAGGCGTAAGAGAGCCATGTAAAGAGCGGCTTCTGCAGGTAGAGAAGCCCCTGTGCCGCCGCACCGCAGAGATAGGCGAAAGCGAGTATCTTTCCGGCACCCACCCTGTCTATCCAGACTCCGAAGAGGTAGCTCG
>JALWMA010000055.1 GCA_027081015.1 Campylobacterales bacterium
CAACACAGATTACCGCCCCGCTTACGCCGTAGCGTAAGTTTAACCCTTGTTGGGGCTGCTCTCTCCGCCGACGCCATATAGGCGGATTTTGAGAGTATCACACCTTTATGGCTATATCTGCAGGGTGCCTCGCCTGCAGACGAACCTTCGAGGCTCGCACGGCGCAGCTTTGGACATTGCGCGAAGCCGTGTCAAACAGAGCAATGTCGTCTAAGCATGTAGACGCCGGAAGTTGCTTGTTTCTGGACAGGGGTTCGATTCCCCTCAACTCCACCATCGACACTTCAAACCCTACTACATAAAAATTTCAACACCATTCCCCTATTCTCTTACTCAAAATATCATCTTTGATTCGATCTATCGCCCATTCAAACCAAAAAGTAACGAACTATTCGGCTGCACCGCAGCGGAGGTTGGAGGCCGGGAAAACCGACCATAAACCTGCTCCTTTAAATTCGGTTTGTTCAGAAGTCTCTCGTGTATGAAATCGCGGCTCCAAGTGCCGAGGGGTTTTTGAGGTCGTTACTTTTAATAGAGAGCTTCAATCCTCCGAACCCAATAGTCAGTCCAAGAGTCGAAAAGCGGCTCTCGTACTCCAGTGAGGCACCGATATCTGGTGTAATCGTACGGTCAAGCACGATATACGGAAACCAGTGATCTTTTACGAAGTCGGCACCGGCGGAGTAGATGGTTCTGTTTTTGGAGTAGGAGGCCTCCATCTTCCATTTGGCATAGAGCCTTTGGGTGCGGTTTACATATTTCTCCACTCCCGAAATCGTAGGGTTGTATATCACGAAACCGTTTTCGTCGTAGCTTTTGTTGGCGGAGTTTATGTTTACATAGCTGTACGGCAGCCTCTTCCACACTATTTTTCCGAAGAGGTCGTTTGCAAGCAGACGGAGAGAGAACCCTTCTATTTTGTAGCCGATTCCCAAATGGAAGGTGTAACCGTTACCGTCCGGTTTTTGTACATCAAGATTGTAGAGGTAGTTTTCAGTATAGTAGTAGTCGGCCGCCGCACTGAAGTCGTAATCTTTCGAAGAGTCTGCCACGGCATACCCGTTTAGGTAGCCGTCCTGCATGTTGCGGCCCCTGAGCAGCTCAATGCCCACTCCTATCTTCAGCGACTCTTCTGTCCCGCTCATGAGCTCGAAATTTTTGGCGTAGACGATGCCGTCGGCTTCGAACCCTTCGATGGAGATATCGAGACTATAGACCCTGCCGGGTGTGAAGCCTATGTCGTTTAACTGCCGCCATGCAAGCTCTACAGTATCTCTGTTTGCGGCGGTAAACGACTGATGTCTGTATGTATAACCCAGGTATCCCCACCTATTCGAAGATGCACCTATGTCGAATCTCATATCGTCGATTGCGAGATTGGTTCCGTTTTTGGGGTGGAATTCGCCGTGCCATTTGTCAAGAAGATCGCCGAGCGAGACCGGATCGTCCGCGACGAATGCCCCGGTTTTTATGGAAGCACCGGTCGATTTGTCCGAGTTAAGAGGGTCGAAAAGTGTGAAGATCCCGGCTCCCGCTTTTGTTAGCAGAAGCGGGATACCGAGAATTAGGAGCTTTCGCAATTTCACACTTTACGGAAGCGATTCGAAAGATCCGTCTATGTACTTGATCCTTGGAACTCCTGTTGTGTCGTCAAGGCGTCCTACCTCTTTGCCGTCTTTCATTAGAGGTGTCGTGGCGTTGTAGTCGATATCGCCGTTGTCGAGCACAACGGTTATCGATAGACCGTTTCCGCTCGTTACGGTAACGTTTCCGTCGCCGTTGCCACTGACGTGAGAGACCGCATTAACAGTCATTGAGCCGTACACATATGCAAGAGTCGCATCTGTCATATTGTTATCGGGGGTGTATTCGAGCTGAAGGTTCAGACTCATATCGTCAAGTCCTGCCCGCTTCAGGGTTCCGCTTGCGGTAACTTTCAGGTGCGGTTTGTCATTGACGTGATCAGTGTCGCTCAGGTTCAAATCTGCCGCATTCATGAGGTTGACACCGAACATTCCGTCGAGCTCGGTCAGGGTCTGGACATTTTTGATCATGCCGTTTAGGGTCATGCTGTCGGGAATGTATCCGCTGTTACCTACCTTCATGTCGCTTGAAGTATCTACCCATATGTTGTCTACATTTGGAACGGCGCCGTTGGAGCATGTACCGTTGAATGTGATTGAAGCATTGTTGAAATCGTCGTAGTAGTACTCTTTTCCGTCTATAGTTTCGTGGAAGTTTCCGTAACTATCTGTATTTACGGTGTAGGTCGAGTTGTCATCCATCGTCACATCAAAAGAGCTGTCGTTGTAGTCGACATAAGTACCGTCGTATGTATTGTAACATCCTACATGGCCACCCACTTCTGTCGTATAGACCTCAGTAAATCCGCCGTTCGCAGCGAGAGAGGAGTTCATGGCGTAGCCGACTTTGAGGGTGCCTGAAGCCGTATAGTTGCTGTCGAGTGCACCGTTGAGCGTGATCTCGTTCAGTTTCACGTAGTTGAGCCGGAACGAATCGTTTTGGTCGGAGGCGTTGTAGTCGTATCCGACATCCGCCTTGAAACCTTTGATTCCGATCATGGTGCCGTCGGCCGTGGAGAGGTTTATGTCACTGACCTCCAGGCGAGCTCCGTCGGTCGTCTTTGTGAGGGTGGCGTCGGCCTGCAGGGTCTGTCGGGTCTGATTCGCTTCATAGAGTTTCGTCGCCGGAATGGTTCCGTCGAAGGCCGCGGTCAGCGTTGTGAAGCCGTTTGGATCTATGGTCGCGGGATCGGCTGCCGGAAGTGTGATAGTTCCGTTTCCGACCGTAGTTGACGCTCCGCTTACAGTGTCTGTTATCACATAACTCCAGACACTTGAGTTGAGGTCGGCTCTTGTCAGGTTTGCATCCCTGCTTTTGTCCGGGAGTGAAACAAACGTAGTGTAGACTTCTGTCAGATTGTTCTCCACTCCATCGCCTACTGCATCGAGCAGGTTTCCGATAACCAGACCCGCAAGGTCGCCGTTTAGAGTCACATTTTCTGCTGCGGACTCCATGCCTTTGGCTTCGGTATCGAAGAGGCCTCCCTCTTTAAAGAGGTTGTCTCCCTGGGTGCGCAGGTTTTGGAAGAACTCTTTTGCCGCCTCTACATCGTTGACCGTACCGGCATCGTCCGGTACTTCCGGAGTGAATGTTTCATTGTTTTCCGCGGCTTCTACAAACGGAGTCGTTACATTGTTCTCCTGCATCTTCTGAGCAAGAATATCCGTGACATTGCCGTCGTCACCCAAGACGCCGTCCGCCGCATCTTCGGCTATATCTTCCACGATCTCCTGGATCGAGCGGTTGGTATCCTCCGCCGCTTTGTGGAACGCCTCGATCACTTTGGCGTAGATACCTTCTGTCGGATCGGAAGAGATAGGGTCGGTACCGAATATCTGAGCGGCGGCTATGCGCGCCTCTTCAAGCTTCTGGCCGTCGATTGTGGCATTGGGATCTCCCTGCGTGGCCATCATATACATAACATGTGTAGATGGAGCGATGTTGACCGTCACTTTTTCCTCTTTTACATCTGCCGCCGAGAATAGTTTCGTATCGCTTGGACATGCGGCCGTCGTGTCGGTATCGGGGTAGTAGAGTTTCGAAGCCGCATCGCATGTGACCTTTACAACCGCAACGCCTTTATAGCCGTCCAGATCGATCGTATATGTACCGTCGCTGCTATCGGTTCTGCCGCTCCCTATGACGGCTCCTGAGGCGCTACCTTTGTGTACTTCGACGACACCGTCGAGAATCAGTTCGTCGACCGCCTTACCGGTTATGGTTACACTCGCGGCTGTAGGGGGAGTGCTGTCATCTCCGCCGCCGCATCCGCTGAAGATAATGGAGCCCGCCAGTATCGCACTGGCGACTGCACTTATCTGCCTTCGTTGTATATTCATTGTTTACTCCTGATGAAGTTTGATTCGCACCGTTCCAATTATAGGGGGATGTTCTTTAATAATAAATAAAACATATCAAAATTGATAAAATTCATAAAAAAAATGCAACACAAGGGCTGTTTCAATCTTTTCGGGGCTTAGAAGAGCGGTGGTGCGACTTTACTTTCGCTTATTTAGTAGAATATAATCGGTTATATAGGGTTGCATGTTTAGCCTCTTTTCGAAAATTATAGCGGTTTTTTGCATAATGTTTTTCTCGGCTGTGCTTTAAAGGCATCACCGAGGAACTTTTGCGCTACAATTTCAAATACTGATTTTACGCAGAAAGCGTAAAATCATCTCGAAATCTATGATTTCGAAGCTTTAGGGGGTTGTAGGGCCGCTCACCCCCTGCCAAATTGCGGGCTTGGCCCGGAATTTGCGTAACATTTGTTAGATAAAAAGCAAAAGGATGATATTTGCAGATAAAAGAGATTCAGCAGTACTCAGAAGTACGGCCTAAGGCGAGGGCATATCTGTGCTACCTGCTTTCGAGGAACATTCCGAACAGAACGCCGGAAGTGACTCTCGAAACCATAATGGCTGCCCTGAAGAAGATAAAAAAGGAGATCAAGGAGATACATACGCTCTACGTACTCGATCCGAAGGGTAGGCAGATAGTCAACAACGTGAGCCGAATACAGGCATACCGCACCGGCGAGGGCGAGAACAGGGCGATGCGCGCCTACTACTACAGGGCCGTCAGGGAGAAGAGGTGCATACTGACCGACCCGTACCCGT
>JALWMA010000056.1 GCA_027081015.1 Campylobacterales bacterium
CAACGGATGGTCGCGTAGCTCAGTTGGTAGAGCACTACCTTGACATGGTAGTGGTCACAGGTTCAAGTCCTGTCGTGGCCACCATTCTTTTTCCCTGAAAAACGAAAAATCGAAAATCGAAAAGCAGGATCTGCTTACGAAACGGAGGGTTTTAATCTCTTGGCTGATTTTACGCAAAAAGCGTAAAATCATCTCGAAATCTTAGATTTCGAAGCTTTAGGGGGTTGTAGGGCCGGTCAGGCCCTGCCAAATTGCGGGCTTTGCCCGGAATTTGCGTAACACCAGCTCTTGAAATGTGCTTTTCGCTTTTCGACTTTTTAACAAAACGAAGGAATTGCTTGGAAGAAAAAGAGATCATTGCCTACAGATCCGAAGATGGGCAGATTGTAGATACCCAAACCGCCGCCGAAAGAGGCTGTGACGACTGCGAACCGATATACTTCGACAACTCCCCCGAAGCCCTCGAGGTGATACGACACTCCACGGCTCACCTGATGGCGCAGGCTATCAAACAGTTATACCCAGATGCACAGTTTTTCGTAGGTCCCGTCGTCGACGAGGGCTTCTACTACGACTTCCGCGTGAACGAAAAGATAAGCGAGAGCGATCTGAAAAAGATCGAAAAGAGGATGCAGAAGCTTGCCTCCAAAAAGGAGCCGATAGAGCGCTACTGCATACCAAAAGAGGAGGCCGCCGAGAAGTTTGCGGACGACGATCTGAAGCAGGAGGTGATGAAGCGCATCGAAGACGAGAGGCTCTGCATCTACCGCCAGGGCGACTTCGAAGATCTCTGCCGCGGCCCGCACGTGCCGAACACAAAGTTCCTGCGCAACTTCAAGCTCACACGTGTAGCCGGGGCATATCTGGGCGGAGACGAGAGCAGAGAGATGCTCACCCGCATATACGGCACGGCGTTTGCCGATAAAGAGACGCTCAAAGAGTATCTCCATATGATTGAGGAGGCCAAAAAGCGCGACCACCGCAAGATCGGAGCGGAGCTCGGCCTCTTCATGTTCGACGAGGAGGCGGGTGCTGGACTGCCTTTCTGGATGCCAAAAGGTGCGCGTCTTAGGAGCAAGATAGAGCAGATTCTCTGGAAGGCCCACCGCCGCAGGGGCTATGAGCCCGTGAGGGGACCGGAGATACTAAAGGCCGACATGTGGCGCATAAGCGGCCACTACGCATGTTACGGCGAAAATATGTACCTGACCGAGATCGACTCCCAGGAGTACGGCCTCAAGCCGATGAACTGCATAGGCCATATTCTCATCTACAAGAAGGATATCCACAGCTACAGGGAGCTCCCGCTCAAATACTTCGAGTACGGAGTGGTTCACCGGCATGAGCAGAGCGGCGTGCTGCACGGGCTTTTGAGAGTGCGCGAGTTCACGCAGGACGATGCGCACATATTCTGTACCCCGGAGCAGATAAAGCCGGTGGTCATCGATGTTCTGGAGTTTGTCGACAGGGTTATGAAGATCTTCGGGTTCGAGTACGAAATGGAGATCTCGACCAGGCCCGAAAAGGCTATAGGCGACGACGAGATTTGGGAGAGCGCCACGGCCGCACTGAAAGAGGCGCTCGATGAGAACGGTTTCGAATACGGTATCGACGAAGGGGGCGGAGCCTTCTACGGACCCAAGATAGATATAAAGATCACCGATGCGCTAAAGCGGAAATGGCAGTGCGGAACGATACAGGTGGACTTCAACCTCCCCGAGCGCTTCGAGATGGAGTATGTGGGCGAAGACAACGAGCGTAAGCGCCCGGTCATGATACACCGCGCGATTCTGGGAAGTTTCGAGCGCTTCATCGCGATCCTTACCGAACACTTTGCCGGAGAGTTTCCGATATTTATAGCGCCTACGCAGGTCATATTCGTTCCGATCGCCGAAGGTCATGCCGCTTACGCGAAAGAGCTTGCCGGCGAGCTGGCGGAGTTCGACATAGAGTGCGAGATATACGACAGGAACGAATCTCTGGCAAAGCGGATTCGCACGGCGGAGAAGCAGAGGGTGCCGATGATCGCCGTCATCGGCGACGAGGAGGTCTCCAGCCGCAAGGTGGCGGTCAGGGACAGGAGAGAGCGCAAACAGTATACGCTGGATGCGGAAGAATTTATCAAACTCATCAAGGAGCAGACAAGTGAGGTCAGAATTTGAGTAGGAAAAACGATGTGATCATGAACGACGATATCAGGGCCCGTGAGGTTCGCCTGGTGGGAGACGACGGCACGCAGTACGGTGTAGTCAGCCGCGACGAGGCGCTGGAGAGAGCGGCGGAAGAGGGGCTCGATCTCGTTCTGATTGCACCGCAGGCCAACCCTCCGGTAGCCAAGATCATGGATTACGGCAAGTTCAAGTATCAGCAGGAGAAGAAAAAGAAAGAGGCGAAGAAGAAGCAGAAGCAGATAGAGGTAAAAGAGATCAAGCTCTCCGTAAAGATCGCCCAAAACGACATCAACTACAAAGTCAAACATGCGAGGGAGTTTCTCGAGGCCGGTAAACATGTGAAGTTTCGCGTCTTTCTCCGCGGCAGGGAGATGGCCAACCCGGAGGCCGGCGTAGAGGTGCTCAAGAGTGTATGGCCGATGGTCGAAGATATAGCCGACCTGGAGAAGGGGCCGTTTCACGAAGGGCGCTATGTGAATATGTACGTGGTGCCGAAAAAAGAGAAGCAGTCGAAAAAGTGATCCCGTCCCGGCCGTCTTGCGGGAAGGTTTGAGCGGCTGTTTCTTTTTTTATATTTTTTCGATATAATTACGCCCCGTTTTGCACAGATTTTTGTGCTATCTTACAAAGGAGGAAGTTCATGCCGAAAATGAAGACGGTACGCGGCGCGGCGAAGCGCTTCAAGGTCAAAAAGAGCGGCAAGATCAAGCGCGGTTCGGCGTTTAGAAGCCACATTCTGACCAAAATGAGCCAGAAGCGCAAGCGCAGACTTCGAAACGCACAGTATGTTGCCGAAGTAGACTCTGCACGCGTGAAAACGATGCTGGGAATGAAGTAGTCCCGGAAGTTTAGAGACAAAGCGTTCCCCTTTGCTCCGGCAAAAGGGCAAGTCCGGATAGTGCCGGCACCTCGAATCTTGAAAGATCACAGGTAAAGAAAGGAAAATAGATGCCACGAGTAAAAACGGGTGTCGTAAGAAGAAGACGACACAAGAAGATTCTGAAGCTTGCAAAAGGCTTCTACAGCGGAAGACGAAAACACTTCAGGAAAGCGAAAGAGCAGGTTGAGCGAAGCCTGGTATACGCTTACCGCGACAGAAAACAGAAGAAACGTGAATTCAGAAAGCTCTGGATCATCCGTATCAATGCGGCGTGCCGTCTGAACGATATGAACTACTCCACATTCATGCACGGACTCAAAAAGGCCGGTATCGAGCTCGATCGCAAGATCCTTGCCGATATGGCCATGAACAATCCCGAGGCGTTTGCAAAGATCGTCGAGCAGTCCAGAGCCGCTCTGGCGTAGAGCACCGCTTTTATATCGCGCCCGCATCCGCGGGCGCCCTCTTCAAACATCTCCGATTACCGCAAACTATTTTGATATAATCTATCCAATATAACAGTTTACGAAAAATATTGGGACAAAGCAGCACAATGAAGATACTGGTTACAGGAACGGCCGGGTTTATCGGCTTTTTTTTGGCGAAGAGGCTTCTCGAAAAGGGGTACGAAGTAGTCGGGCTTGACAACATAAACGACTACTACGACGTGAAGCTGAAGTATGGCCGCTTAAGGGAGCTCGGCATTGCCGAAGATGGGGTCGAATACGGCAGAAGGGCGGAAAGCTCCAAATTTGAAAACCACTCTTTCTACAGGATCGACCTGGCTGACAGCAGTGCAATGGAGTCGCTTTTTAAAAGCGGGAAGTTTGATGCCGTATGCAACCTAGCGGCCCAGGCGGGTGTAAGATACTCTCTTGAGAATCCGGCGGCCTATGTGCAGAGCAATCTGACTGGTTTTGCCAATATTCTCGAAAACTGCCGCAACTATGAGGTCGAAAATCTCTGCTATGCCAGCAGCTCGAGCGTCTACGGGCTGAACAAGTCGATGCCCTTTAGGGTGAGTGACAGCGTAGACCATCCGGTCAGCCTCTACGCCGCTACGAAAAAGAGCAACGAACTTATGGCGCACACATACAGCCATCTTTACGGAATAAAGACAACTGGATTGCGGTTTTTTACCGTTTACGGCCCCTGGGGCAGGCCCGACATGGCGCCGATGCTCTTTGCCGATGCCATTTTGCACGACAGGCCCATAAATGTATTCAACTACGGAAAGATGCAGAGAGACTTCACATATATCGACGATATAGTGGAAGGGGTCGTACGGGTAATCGAGCACCCGGCCGAGCCGAATGAGGAGTTCGACTACCGAAGCCCGGACCCGGCCTCGTCGCCCGCTCCGTACAGGGTCTACAATATAGGCAACGGCAGGCCCGTAAAGCTGCTGGATTTCATAACGACGCTCGAAAAGCATCTCGGCAAAAAGGCGCAGATGAACATGATGCCGATGCAGCCCGGAGACGTGGAGGCCACATGGGCCGATACGAGTGCACTGGAAAAAGATGTCGGATACAGGCCGTCGACAGATCTTGACAGAGGGGTAGGGGAGTTTGTGAAGTGGTACAGGGAGTTCTACTCTCTCTGATGCAAAAAGTGGTGGCGTAAAAAGCGGGATTGGAGCGGAGAGAGTTGATCATCGACAGGATAAAATCGAGAACCATACAGGATCTGCTAAAGGTTCTCTCCGGTAACGTAGTGGCCCAAGGGCTGGGGTTTCTGGCTATCGTTTTGATAACCAGAGAGCTTGGGCCTTCTCAGTACGGTATATTCTCTCTGCTTCTGGCGATCTTTACAATCTCCGTTCAGATTTCGGACTTTGGAATATCCACATCCTATGTAAAGTATACAAGTGAACATTTGGCGGAGCGCAGAGAGATATTCACCACCGTTCTTCTTGCTAAATTTCTTCTTGCCGTTTTTGTGATGATATTTTTGAGTGCCGCTTCCGAGCGCATATCGGACTTCTTTTTTGAAAGCGATAGATATGGTGGCCTCATATCTCTGGTAAGTGCCGCGGTCGTTTTCCACTCGATATTCGCCGCGGTTGTGGCTCACAGCCAGGCCATACAGAATTTCAGAGCCTACTCGATGCTGAAGATAGCCCATAACGCTTTGAAGCTGGTTGCGATTGTGGCTATATCTTCGGTTTTTTCAAACGATCTATACCTCGACTTTTTTTTGATCGCCTACTCCTATGCGGTAGTACTGCTGCTCGTATTACTCCTATATAAAAATTTTGGATATATAGGCGGCTTCGACCCGAAGCATCTGGTCCATATCTACAAACTCGGTTTCTGGATATTTCTTTCGTCAATCGCGACGATGATAATTATGCGGCTCGATATAATGATGTTGCAGAAGATGAGCAGCTCCATAGAGGTTGGATACTACAGTGCCGCGTTGAACCTCGCGATGATATTTCCTCTCATAACCGCCAGCCTGGTTACTACGCTTCTTCCCAAAATGGACAGCTTTTTGAAGCAGCACGATATAAGAACATATGTTTACAGGATTCTCTCCAAGGCAAAGTATGCAGTAGGAGTGCTGATAGTGCTCGAAATATCGTCGTTTTTTTTGATAGAGCTGATTTTCGGCAGCGGCTACCACGGAAGTGTCGCTGTTTTTCAGATACTTTTGGTCGCATTTATTTTCGGGGTTATCGTCAACCCGATATCTCTTGTTATGCTCTCCATAGAGAAGGCGTATCTTTTAACTCTGCTCAACTGGATACAGCTTCCTTTGAACTATGTCGGAAATCTCATTCTCATTCCTCTGCTCCAGGCGGAAGGTGCAGCGATGAGTACTGTGATTCTGCGGATATTCGGTGGTGCTTATATAATTATCTATCTTTTAAAGGTGAGGGATTATGTTAAGTAGATTTAAAAGGTATCTATTGAAGAGAAGATTGGGGATTTTATACAAAAATATCGACATTACCGAAAACTCCACGTTTGGAGATTGGGAGAAAATTGTTTGGCATGACAATATTTATATTGGGCCATATGCCTATATATGGGCCATTGGAGGGCTGGAGATATGTGAAAATGTTATAATTGGACCGAGAGTGACCATACATACGTCGAACCACAGATTTGAAGGGGCATCTATGCTTCCCTATGATGGTTATAGCTACCTTAAAAAGGTAACTATAGAAAAAAATGTCTGGATCGGGGATGGCGTCATGATAGTACCTGGGGTTACCATAGGAGAGGGAAGTGTAGTTGCAATGGGAAGTGTTGTGACTAAAGATGTCCCGAAATTCTCCATAGTCGGCGGTAACCCGGCAAAGGTTATAGGCAAGAGAGATGTCAATCATTACAGAGAGCTGGACAAAAATGGAATGCACTATATGAAGCTTAAAAAGCTAGGCAGAGTGAAGTGGACCTATCTCGATGGGTAAAAAGATAGTGATTTCCGGCTGGTACGGTCCTGGGAATATCGGGGATGAGGCAATACTGCAGGCTATGGTCGATATATTCGAAAAAGAGTTCGAAGGGTGCAAGATCACGGCTCTTTCTTTCGATCCGGAATATACAAGAAAAACACAGAATATCGATGCCGTCATGCAGTATCCCTCAGGAAAGAGGAGGTGGCTCAAGTCTATATTAAGCCTCGATATCGTCGGAACCGTCAGGGCGATAAAGGAGTGCGATCTGTTCGTTATGGGCGGCGGTGGATTTCTCTCCGACTGGCAGCCTAACGTTCCAAAAGACTGGCTCAAGCAGTTTAGAATAGCGAAATATTTTGGCAAAGAGACATGGCTGTACAGAGTCGGTGCCGGCCCGTTTTTGCATGAAGAGGGCAAAAAAACGACAAAATACTACATTGACAACTACGTTGACAAAATAAGCGTAAGAGACAGAGCCTCTTATGACGAGCTTGTAAACAGTGTCGGGGTTGAGAAACCTGTAGAGATAGAGATGGACCCGGTCGCGAAAATGGACGTAGAGAGATATATGAGTGGGAAAAAGAGCCAAAAATGCATCGGCATGATCTATACGGAGTACTTTAAAAGCAGATTTTTCAAACCAGAACTCAGAGAGAGATGGGATGCGCTTTTTGAGGCATTCTGCACACAGATTGAGAGCGTCTTGGAGCATGGGTATGTACCAAAGCTCATTTTTTTTCAAAAGAGTATAGAGCAAGAGCTTGCACGCAGATTCATTGAGAGATTCGGCGATAGAGTCGCGGCGGAATTTCCCGAAGACTACAAAGAGGCTATCTCCATAATGGAAAGCTGCAGAGGCATTGTAAGCTTCAGGCTTCACGGGAATATTCTGGCGTACGCTATGAACAAGCCGTTTTTGCCGATAATCTACCACCATAAAACGGCCGGGTTTCTGGAACAGATAGGATTTGAAGATAGAGATATTGCACTCGAAGTCGGAGAGGGCGAAAACTGGAGGGAGTGCGAGATAGATCGTACCGCGTGGAGAGCGAAAACCGACAGCTTCTTGGAGAGTCTGGGATGAGGGTGGCCTTAATGACCGAATACAGTATGATCGGAGGAGGGGAGTCCAATCTCCTGAGTCTCGCCAAAGAGCTTGCAAAAAGTGTGGAGATTACACTCTTTTGTCACGGCATCGTAAAAGAGAAAGCGCTTGAAGAGGGCATTGACGTAGAGGATTTCAAGACGGAAAAGAGATGGTTTAAATCTGTTCCGCTTGTCGGATGTGACAGAGCTCTTACCGAGAGGTTGAACGGTTTCGACATAGTGCATGCATATTCTATAAACGTGCTTCCTCTGCTCTTTTTCGTTAAAAGCAAAAAGGTATGGACCAACCACGGATACTGGGAGAGACCTTTCGGAGTAAGAGGTTTCGTGATCGACAAGATAGTCGACAAGGTGGTGTGTGTATCCACGGATGTATGCAGCGGCGCGAAATTCGACGAGTCGAAAAAGAGAAAGATCTTTCTTGGAACCGATTTTAAGATAGCCAAAAGCGAAAGGGTCGAGTTTGACAAAAAATCGGTAGATATAGTCTGCATAGGCAGGTTCCAGCATATCAAGGGGCAGGATCTGCTGATAGATGCCATAGCGGAGCTTTCAAAGAGATCCGAGAGTAGGATAACACTCCATTTTGTGGGGGATGTCAACAAGGCCACTCCAGAGGATTCGGAGTATAAAAGTGTTCTGCTCAAAATGGCGAAAGAGGCCCTATGTGAAAAGCTCGATATCCGCTTCGAAGGTTTCCGTTCCGATGTCAGGGGCTGTATAGAACGATCGGACCTCGTCGTTATCCCGTCGAGGTATGAGTCGTTCGGCATGGTGGCGATAGAGGCGCTTGCATGTGCAAAGCCCATAGTGGCTCCGGATATAGGCGGCATAAAGGATATAGTCGACTCAGAAAAGGTCGGCCTGCTCTTTGAGCCTAGAAACAGCCGCGATCTTGCGAAAAAGATCGAGGAGGCCATAGATAACTACGACTCTTTCAGTCCGAGTGCCTCTTTGGAGAGGGCAAAAGAGTTTACTATCGGCCGGCAGGCCGAAAAACATATAAAGCTCTATGAGAGTCTGCTGGATGGTTAAGGTTCTGCTCGTTACCCCTTCGTTTCCGTACCCGGAGCATAAAGACGGTGTGGCGAAAATAAACTACAACCTATTGGCGAACCGAAACGGATATGTAGCCGACCTGCTTACTGTCGACGACAGCGAGCATAGAGGGATAGATGGGGTGAAGATAGAGTACATACCCTTCATCGAACCGCCTGCCAAACCCAGGCTGCTCTATAGGTGGATCACATCTCCTCGCCCGCTAAATGTAATTAAATATGAGAGATATATGGATCTTTTGGTTCGAAAACTCGAAGAGCTTCATGAGAACTACGATATAGTCCATCTAAGCTCACCGTTTTTTGCTACGCTCCATTCGAAAGCCTCGAAAGAGCTTCAAAGAAAGCTTATACTCTTTCCCATAGACTCCGTATCATTGAACAAGGAGAGGATGCTGGAGAAAGAGAGGTCCATAAAAAAGTGGCTGGTGACTTCTATAGAGCTTTTGAAATACAGGAGATTC
The DNA here is from genome assembly GCA_027081015.1 of Campylobacterales bacterium. Classification (GTDB taxonomy): domain Bacteria; phylum Campylobacterota; class Campylobacteria; order Campylobacterales; family Hydrogenimonadaceae; genus Hydrogenimonas. The sequence goes on from JALWMA010000056.1 coordinate 9,090, forward strand.
GAGAGGCTGAACTATGCAAACTACAAAAAAACGGTATTTGTATCCGATGTCGACTCGGAGTATGTAAAGAGGCTCAATCCGGCGATAGAAGCCGAATCTATACCCAACGGAGTCGATACCTTCTACTTCAAAAGCAACGGCAGCGTAGAGAGGGAGGAGTTTTCTCTGGTCTTTACCGGCGACCTCTCCTATGCGCCGAACGAAGATGCCGTAAGATTTTTCATCGAAGAGGTCCGTCCGCTGATAATGGAACAGATTCCGCTGAAACTCTATGTTGTCGGAAAGAGGCCGAAAGAGTGGCTCAGAAAGCTCGAGAGCGAAGATATTGTCGTGACGGGTTTTGTTGAGGATATAAGGGGATACATAGAGAGAGCGGGAGCCTACATTTCTCCCCTGAGATTTGGAAGCGGAATCAAAAACAAGGTGCTCGAAGCGATGTCTATGTCGAAAGTGGTCGTCGGGACCCCGATCAGTTTCGAAGGGATCGAGATAGAGAGTGGGAGGAACTGTATCGTTGTGGAGGCCAATCCTGCAAAGATGGCAGCCGGTGTAGTGAAAGTTCTATCCGATCCAAAAAGGTACGAACATATTCAAAGAGCCGCCAGGGAGCTGATAGAGATGAGTTACTCCTGGAGCGGTATCGCCAAACGCTACGGAGAGCTCTATGAGAGCTTTGCGAAAGAGTACAGGGCCGAAGCGTTGGGAGAGTCGTAATGAGTGTATGCCGAATAGCTTTTGTCAACGTAATGGATGGATACTCTGGCGGCGAGATTGTTCTGAAAAGGCTGATCGAGGGGCTCGATCCGAAGCTTTTCGAACCTGTTGTCTATACCAGAGAGACTAAGTTCGTGGAGATGCTGAGGTGCGATAGGTGTTTGGTTGTCATTATACCTCGGCAGTATCAGTTGAGGTTGAGAAGGGGGCCGAGCGCCTTTTTTGCGGCTATGAAGAACTTTTTTGTAAGCGGCAGATATGTTTGGGAGATGAAGCATGACAAAAAGGTCGATATCATACACTCCAACTCCCTGACATCGAGCATCTACTTTGCGTTTTGGGCAAAACTCTTCGGCGTAGGTTTCGTGGCCCACAACCATCTGATAAGGAGAGGAAAACTATATACTATACTCTACAGATATATCGGGGCATGTTCCGACAGTGTTGTATGCGTCTCCGAAGCGGTAAAGAGGTGCTGGCTGGAAGCTGGTGTGGCGGAAGAGAAGATAAAGGTCGTATTCAATGGGTTGCCGGATGATTTTTTCCAACATTAGCTCCATAGACCCGGGCAAGGGACTGCTGGAGTTTGTATGTGCCGTAGAGAGCCTTTCGGAGAGGTCCGATCTTCTTTTCGAGATTGTGGGGAAGGCCTCGGAAGTGAACAGGCCTTTCGAGAATAGACTGAAAGAGACGATTGCGCGAAAGGGGCTCGAATCTTCCATCGTTATGAGGGGATTCATGGAAGATATCGGCAGATATCTCGACGGTGTCGATGTGCTGGTGCTCACCTCCACCGTTGAGGAGGCGCTGCCTACCGTTATAATAGAGGCGCTGGCGAAAGGAAAGATTGTCATAGCTACCGATGTGGGAGGAGTTCGTGAAATAGTTGGTGAGAGCTATGGAAACGTAGTGGTTCCACCCGGAGATTGCGACGCTTTGAAAGAAGCGATAGTCATGGTCTCGGGTTATTGCGACGAAAAGCGTGCTCTGATAGCGAAGAGAAACAGAGAGGTCGCGGAAGAGAAATTTTCGTTAAGAGAGCAGGTGGAGGCGATGCAGAGAATATATTTGGAGATATGCCGAAAATGAGCCTCTTTTCACACGGCAAACTTGTAACCGTAATGCAGTACTTTACTGAAGGCGTAGAGGATTACTGGCACACCCTCTATCCTATAACGGACCCCAAAGAGCGAAAGGGCGATCCCTACCTCTACTTTTACGACGTCTCCAAAAAAGCGACCGGTTTCAAAGGGCCTTTTAGTGACGAGGGTATCTACCTTTTTAGAGGCTATGACGGCCGATGGCACATTCACGCTCTGGAGATTGCGCAATATACGTTGGCTTGCTGGCTGGCGTGGCGTAATAGTTTCGATGAGGTGTGGCTTAATCGTGCGTTGAGTCACTGCGACTGGCTAACAAGGTATCAGGAGCGTGACGGAGGCTGGAGAATCGGGCATAAAAACCCCAAATTCGAGGATCTGCCGACCCCCTGGCCCTCCGCGCTAGCGCAGGGGCTGGCGATCTCCGCACTGCTTAGGGCATACAGATATACCGAAGATAGCAGATATCTGCGGAGTGCGTTGAGCGCATTTGAGTTCCTTGACAAAGATATGGCCGAAGGGGGTGTGAAGAGATCTTTTGAAAAAGATGGAGTATCGGGGTTTGTCTACGAGGAGTACCCCGGAAGCGAACTCAGCGGCGTGCTAAACGGTTACATATCGGCGGTTCTGGCCATATCGGAGCTCTGTGAAGTCGACTCCGGTCACAGGGATGTTTTTGGCGAGAATATCGAAAATCTTCTTGCGATCCTTCCACTCTACGATACCGGATACTGGAGCCTCTACTCCCTCGACGGCGAGATCGACAGCGGTTTCTACCACCGCCTCGTGACGAGACAGCTTCAGGTTTTGAGCCGAATGGACAGGAGGTTCGCCCCATTCGCAAAAAGGTTCAAAGAGTACGGCGACTCGTTTCTTTGTGCGTCACGGGCGCTTTTGAAAAAGGTCGGGAGCAGATTGTGAAGATTCTTCTTGTCCATACATACGGCCTTGGCGATATGATTATGGCCACTCCGGCAATAATCAATCTTGCCGAGTGCAACCCTGAAGCGAAGATAGATCTGCTCATATTTCAAAAGCTCTCCGAGACACCCATAATCAACGCCCCTTTTGTGGGCCGCGTCCACTACTGCGACTTCACTCCGGCCTCCATCATCAAGACGGTATCGAAACTAAACGGGATCGGCTACGACCTGGCTCTTCATACATCGGGAACCTCGATTTTTAAAATGTCGCTTCTGATGCTGGCTCTAAGGGCGAAAAAAAAGGTGGGTGAGTACGACAGCCTGAAGGTGCCATGGTACGATCTTCAAAGAAGAAGAGCAGAGGGTGAGCACAGGGTGCTCTCCAACATAGCGCTTGTAGAGACCCTATGCGAAAAGAGAGCAGAGATCCATCCCCGTTTTTTCCTGAAACCGGCAAGCCTCGATTTTGCCGAAGATTTCATGAAGCGCAACGGGCTGAACGGGAAGAGGGTTCTGGCTATACACCCGGGATGCAACGAAAAGTTCGCCAACAAGAGGTGGGAGGTCGAAAAGTATATAGAGCTTGTAAAGAGGGTTTTGGAAAAGATCGACGATTCGGCCGTTTTGATCATCGTCGGTCCGCAGGAGAGAAAAGAGGGCGAAGCGATAAGAAGTGCGGTGCCGGAATCGCTGCTTGTGCAGAGCGATCTTCAGAGTGTCGCCGCGCTGATTTCAAAAATAGATCTGATGATAACGAACGACTCCGGTCTCGGCCATATAGCCTCATGTTTCGATACTCCCACGCTTACGATATTTTCGAAAAAGAGCCACGCCGATGTCCGCAAGATCGAGCCGTATGGTGAAAAGTCGCACGTGGTCGATTTCAGAGAGATTGCAACCGATGATGAGGTGGAGACGGTTTTTGCAAAGATAGAGAGGATAGTCGAATGAGCGATCTGGTCTCGGTCATTACACCCATGTATAACGCCGAAAAGTTCATAGCTTCTACCATAGAGTCGGTATCGGCCCAGAGTTACGGTGACTGGGAGATGATCGTCGTAGATGACGCATCCACCGATTCGGGTGTGGAGATCGTAAAAGAGTACCAGAAGCGTGACGGCAGAGTGAAGCTCGTGGAGCTGGAGCGAAACAGCGGTCCGGCGGTTGCCAGAAACAGGGCGATAAAAGAGGCGAATGGAAGATATATCGCCTTTCTGGACGGGGACGACATCTGGGACGAGAAGAAGCTCGAGAAGCAGATAGCCTTCATGAAAGAGGGCGATATGGCCCTCAGCTATACCGACTACTACAGGATAGAGGAGTCGAGCGGCAAGATCATAGATACGATAGAGTCGCCTCCGAGCGTGGATTACTACGAGCTTTTGAAGCAGAATGTCATCGGATGTCTTACCGCCGTATACGATGCGGAAAAACTGGGCAAACAATATATGCCCGAAATTCTGAAGCGGCAGGACTTTGCCCTGTGGCTCAAGATTTTGAAAAAGGTTCCGCGCGCCTACTGCCTGAACGAACCGCTAGCCCGCTACAGGGTCAGAAGCTCCTCCCTCTCCAGCAACAAGATTATCTCCAGCCTCTACAACTGGAAACTCTACAGAGAGGTGGAGAAGCTTCCGTGGTACAGGGCCGTTTATTACTTCGGATGGTATACTTTCAGAAGCCTTCGAAAATATGGATAGAAAGAGTGCATAGTGAAAATTGACGGAATAGAGGAAGAGAAGATAGGGTTGAAGAATCTTTTGCTGCTGATGGCCCTGGCCTACATCTTCAGCATAGCGGTAAGAATGATCTGGGTTCACTGGGCCTCGGGCATTCCGGAGTTTTTCTGGAACGGGCAGTTGATGATCAATACCAACGACGGATACTACTTCGCCAGCGGTGTCCAGAAAGAGCTTTTCGGCACGCTTCAGCACAATCCGAGGGTTCCCGATATCTGGATGACCGCGACAGTGACACTGAGCTATTTCGCGGCCAAGTTCCTCCCCTTCTCGCTCGATACGGTAATTTTGTATATGCCGGCGGTGATATCGAGCCTCGTGGTGGTGCCCGTCATTCTGATAGGGCGCCTCTACGGTATGACGATGCTCGGTTTTTTCGCCTCACTCATAGCCGCGATAGGGTGGAGCTACTACAACCGCACAATGGTCGGCTACTACGACAGCGACATGTTTTCGGCGATGGCACCCATGTTTATCGTCTACTTTCTGCTCGGAGCGATAAAGACCAAAAAACTTGAATTCGCTCTGGCGGCTTCGTTTATGTTTGCTATATACCCCTATCTCTACAACTCCGGCAGAGCGATGGTGCTGGCCATCGGCATTATGTATGTACTCTATATGCTGGCGCTCCATTTCTACAGAAAGGAGCAGGGTGTTTTTCAGCTCGTGACGCTCGCTATAGCCGGAACTCTGGCGCTATACTTCCCGCTGAAGATACTGCTTGTGGCGGCCCTTTACATACTCTTTAAAAAAGAGCTGGTTCCGGAAAGATATCTGGCCTATCTCTGCTACGGCGTCGTGGCCCTCTTCCTCTTTACCGGCAATATGTTCGACTTCGCATACAACCGCTTCATGAGCTACTTCAGCCGCGGCGTAGAGGAGCACGGGCTGCGCTTCTTCCAGGTTTCACAAACCATAAGGGAGGCGGGGCGGATACCGTTCGAGATGCTCGCATGGAGGATATCGGGATCGATTCCCGGCTTTCTGTTGGCGATGGCAGGGTATCTTCTGCTTCTTTGGCGCAACAGATCTTTCGTGGTGACCCTCCCTCTTATGGGAATCGGGATTTTCGCCTTATGGGGAGGTCTGCGTTTTACCGTCTATGCCGTACCGGTCGCGGCGATAGGGGCCGTCTATCTGCTCAATGTTATCGCCTCCTACATGAAAGAGAAAAGGTACCGCTATCTTTTTATGGCCGCCGGTACGGCTCTGCTTCTCTATCCAAACATAAAGCATATCACGGAGTATAGAGTCCCTACCGTCTTCAACAAGTACGAAGTGGAGGTTCTGGACCTCTTGAGCAGAAGGGGGAGCGATAAAGACTATGTGATAGCCTGGTGGGATTACGGCTACCCCATCTGGTACTATGCAGACAAAAATACATTGATAGACGGCGGTAAACATAGCCACGACAACTTCATAGTCTCGAAAATTTTGACCACCGATTCACAGCTCGAGGCCGCCAGGCTTTCGAGAATCGCGGTGGAGACCTATGTAGATTCAGGCTACAAAACCGTCGCCGATACGCTCTTTAAAAACGGAAAACCGGACCAGGTCAATCCGGCGGAGTATCTAAAAAGACTCAGGTCCAAAGAGCTGCTGGCGCTGCCCAAAAAGAGCAGAGAGATATACCTCTATCTGCCGTGGCGCATGAACACCATTTTCCCTACCGTGAAGGTCTTCAGCAGCATCGACCTGCTAACGGGTGAGAGCAGGGGCAAACCGCTCTTTCTATCCACATCCGTACAATCGGATTCGAAAGAGATTCTGACATTCGCCAACGGTGTAAAGATGGACAAAAGCAGGGGCGTGCTTCTGCTCGGCAACCGGAAGGTACCGATAAAGAGTTTCATTACGGTCGGCCACCGGAGCGACGGAAAACTGGAAACGCTCCCGCAGCGGATCTACCCCGAAAGCACCATATCGATCGTTTTCGCCAAAGACTACAACAGATTTTTCATTCTCGATGATGAGATGCTCAATTCGCTCTATGTGCAGATGTTCTTTTTCGAGCAGTACGATCCGGAGCTTTTCGAACCTGTCGTCATGAGTATTTGGGCGAAGGTCTACCGGGTCAGGATATAGCCGGCTTTTCGTACGAAATGAGCCGCCGGTACAGAAGGGTATAGCAGAGAATGAAAACGGAGGCCGTCAGAAAGTTCGCCCAGGAGTTGTTCTGATAGAGGGTAGGCACGAGTATGAAAGGGGAGCAGGCCGCAACTATAAAGAGTGCCGTCAGCGGGTTGTTTCGGGTTATATGGCGGCTTATCAGCATATGGAGATGGTAGGGGTCGGGCTCGAGAGGGGACTTGCCCTCTCTCTTTTTGCGTATTATCGAAAATATGACCTCCCATACCGGATATATCATCACACATAGTATGTACCAGGGGCTTACGCTTTCGTAGTTGCCGGCCAGAAATATTCCGCTCAGCGCTACGAGGAAACCGAGCAGATAGGCTCCGCCGTCTCCCAGGAATATCCTCCCTTTCGGAAAGTTTAGAATAAAAAACCCCGCAACGGCCGCCGCCACTATAGCGTTTAGCTGCAGAATATCCGTCTCCGAAACCTTCAGGGCCGTTATGCTGAACGACAGAAGTATGAGCAGTACTATTCCGGCTGCAAGACCGTTGAAACCGTCTATTATGTTTACGGCGTTCATCACCCCGACGATCGCGAAGGCGCTGAATATAACCCCTACCGCATACGGCAGCACGATGCCGAGCCCCAGATAGGTGACGACGGCGTCAGTGAGCCAGATGGCGCTGAGTGCCGCCACGAGTTGAAGCATAAGTCTCACTTTCGGAGAGATGGACCTGTGGAAATCTTCGAATATTCCGCTAAGAAAGGCCAATGTTACCGATATGAGCAGATTCCACCCCATAGGAGTGAAAAGGAGAAAGATGAGGCCGAGCGCTATGCCGATACCGCCGGCTCTCGGGGTGGGAGTCTCGTGAAAACGCTGCGGCTTATCCTCCGTATGGGAGTCCATGAAGAGTCTGTGCCTGTGGGCCAGCCTTATGATCAGCAGCTGCGTCGTAAACGAAAGCGCAAATGCCCATAGGGCCAGCTCGGCCGTCTCCAATACCTGTTCCTATAGTTCCGTTTTGAGCACCGCTCCGTTTGCGGCGTTCGAGACGAGCAGGCTGTAGCGCTTGAGCCACTTGCTCGGTATCTCTTTTCTTTTGGGTTTCCACTCCCTTTTGCGTCTCTGCAGCTCTTCGTCGTCGAGATCGACACGCAGTATATGGGCATTTACGTCGAGCTCAATCATGTCGCCGTCTCTAAGCAGGGCTATGGTCCCCCCTTCGGCCGCTTCCGGGCTTACATGTCCGATGGAGGCCCCGCGTGTGGCTCCGCTGAAGCGCCCGTCGGTAATGAGTGCCACCTTGTCGCCCAGCCCCATACCCATAATGAGGCTCGTCGGGGCAAGCATCTCCTGCATTCCCGGGCCCCCTTTGGGACCTTCGTAGCGTATCACCACCACATCGCCCTCTTTCACTTTTCCGCCCATGATACCCGCAATCGCTTCGGGCTGGCTGTCGAAACATACGGCCGGTCCGCGGAAGCGGCGCATATGCGGATCTATCCCCGCACTCTTCACGACCGCCCCCTCCTCTGCCAGGTTGCCGTAGAGGATGGAGAGCCCTCCCACTCTGCTGTAAGGGTTGTCTATCGTGTGGATAATATCGGTATCCTTTATTTCGGCGCCGGCGATGCGCTCCCCGATCGTTTCGCCCGTTACGGTAATGGCGTCGAGTTTCAGTACGTCGCCGCGTTTGCTGATCTCGTTCATCACCGCATTTACGCCTCCGGCACGGTTTATATCTTCCATATGAACGGTCGTTAACGAAGGGGAGATCTTGGCGATATTTGCAACTTTGTCGCTAAGCTCGTTTATGCGCGCCAGGTTGAAGTCGACTTCCGCCTCTTTTGCGATCGCCATCATGTGGAGTACCGTATTCGTGCTGCCGCCCATGGCCATATCGACGACGAAGGCATTGTTTACCGCCTTTTCGTTCAATACTTCACGAATGTTC
>JALWMA010000057.1 GCA_027081015.1 Campylobacterales bacterium
AGCATCACCTGGCGATTGAAGTAGTGGAAGTAATCTTGCATATTCCGCTCCGTTTTCTATAGATTATAGCATATCGATTACATCACTTGTCAAAATCGTGCATAAATTCCGGGCAAAGCCCGGAATTAGGCGGGTCTGTAGGGGTTGGCGGTTTTTATGGATTTATACCAATCCCAAATGAAAACGAAACACACAGTCCTCATCCTCGCTCGACAAATGCTCCACGCCCGTCAAGTCGTTGACGAAAGCCTGAAAATCGTGTACAGCGGACGTCTGCTATGCCTTCGGCATATACATAGCGTCGTGCGAAGCTGCGAAAGTAAAGCAGTTTACTTTCGCTATACGCTTCTCCCCCTGCGGGTTTGAGCACGATTTTTGGCAGATCTCGCTGCGGTGAAGACCGAATACTTCATTCTCTTTTTGTTTGGATTTGGTATAAAATATCTACGTGACGGCACAGGTGCCGGCAAAGCAGCCCGAGATTTAAAGTTTAATTTCATGAAAATTAAATAATAATAAAGTGATAATAAATATGGTTTCAAGAGAGATTTTTGCCACAAAATAGTCTATACTGACAATGTCAACACTTTTAAAAAGGATGGTATATGTCAAGCGCAATAAGCATAGATAGTGTCGTCGATTCTTGCATCAAGGGGATCGAATATTCATTTGAAGAGTATGAAAAGTGGAGTGACGGTTGGTGGTTGTGGTGGGCACCTGAATATTTACTTACAGTAAATATTGCAAAACAGATATGGAAAATTGAAGGTCCAAAGTATTTGACACTTGAAGATAATGTCAAAAAGACGCTTCAAAACGGAAATGCCAGAATAAAAGGAAAACTTACTGATCATATGAGGCCAAACGGCCGCAGCGACATTGTACTGTGGTGGGCAAATTTAACACCGCGTGCTTTTATCGAAGTGAAACACAGAGTCGGGAATTTTGAAAAAATTTCGGCAGATATAGATAGAATCATTGGAATATTGAAAAAAGATTCAACTATTCAGTTTGGAATTTCCACATTCTACATGTATACAAGCTACAAAAAGGATATTGAAATGAATACTGCAGATGCAATAAAAAACCTATACTCACAAACAAAAGAGTATATCGCTAAAGATGCTCCATCATTGAAGGTCTCTTATAGATATGGCAAAATTCATATAGATGAAAATGATGCATGGACAGCTGTTGTACTTTTAGTAAAAAAATGAGAGGTAAGATATAGTGTACTGTACTATCCACACTTAATCTGACACTCTTTATTTTCATACGATCCCTATTATCGGATAACAGATCTATACCCTGTCTCCTTGCGGGCTCCATTCAAATCAGAGCCGGCGGGTATTAGGGCATATTCAAATCTCTTCGGTAGTCATTTTATATCGGCTCTGCTTTTAAGCTGCTTCTCGAAACCCCATGCCCTCTTTGCCTCCCTGGTCCTCTTTCTATCTACCGAAACGACCATCAGAGCCTCTTTCTCTCCGAGTACGCTCACCACCTCACCGTATGGATCGATAAGCATTGAGTCTCCGTAAAACTTCCACTTAAGTTCTCTGTCGGTGTAGTCTCCGACCCGGTTGGCTCTAAGTATGTATATGTTGTGCAAAAATGCCCGGGTTTTGAGAATCTCTCTCCATCTGTTGTGAGATTCGAATGTCGAAGAGGTCGGCAGCAGCAGCACGTCCACATCTCTCGCGTTGAGGCGGTCGAAGAAGTGGTTGAAGTGGAGCTCGAAGCCGCCTATCACCCCGAAACGGATACCCTTGTGGGTAAAGACGAGCGGATCTTCGAGCCCCTTTTTCTCGTTGGCGAAAAACGCGGCTTCGTCCCAGTGGCCGTAATCCATGAGAATCTGCTGGCGGTACGTATGTGTACTTTTGGGTGTCGCCTTCACGACCGTTTTGTAGCATCTGCCGCCCTTGACCTGCACCAGCGGAGCGACTACGACAATATCGTATTTTCTGCTGAGCTCTTTCACCATCGCTAGGTGGTGGTCGCTCTGGTCTTTTATCATATTTGGCGGCATCTTTTCAAGCTCTTTGAAGAAGTGGTTCAGCACATATTCACCGAGCAGTATTATCTCAGCCTCTTTGGCCCCGGCCGCTTTGAAGTAGTAGTCAAGCGCGTTCGGGCTCATCCCCTGTGTCGGCATCTGAAGCGCGGCTATACGGATCATTCCGCCTCTCCGCTCTCTATATCGCTCTTCTCTATCGTCTCCACCTCGAGCTTAGCCTCCTCCAGTATCCTGCCCGCCTCTTTAAGAAGCTTCATGCCCTCTTTATAGAGCCTTACACTCTCTTCAAGAGGAATTTCAGGATCCATCAACCTCTCCATTATCCTCTTCGCCGCTTCGATCTTCTCTTCGAAATCAGCCTCTTTTTCTTCAGCCACAATACCCCTTTTTGATAGATTCTATTTCAAGACATCGGCCACATAGTCCGAGAATTTGTCGACCTCGACCAAAAAGGCGTCGTGGCCGTAGTCGCTGTCTACTTCGTAGTAGCTGACGAACCCGCTCTGCCCCTGCGCATCCATCACTATCTTTATCTCCTTCATCTCTTCGGGCATGAAGAGAAGATCCCTTCTGAAAGAGATGAGATGAAGATCGGTCCTTATCCTTCCCAGCGCCTCGTCGAGCGTATCGTAACCCCTCGATATGTCGAATATGTTTATCGCCTTCGTGATATAGAGGTAGCTGAGGGGGTCGAACCATTTGCTGAATCCGTACCCGTTGTACTCCAGATAGCGCTCTACCTGAAACTTTCCGAAGAGCTCGAAAAGCCCGTCGGTCTCCACATAGCTTCGGCCGAACTTGCGATCCATCGACTCCGGGCTCAGGTAGCTTATGTGCCCGGCCATACGCCCTACCGCCAGACCTGTAAACCCGTCCTCTTCGAAATCTTTGGGGTCGTAGTTGCCGTTTTTGAATCTCGGGTCTTTTATTATCGCTTCCTGCACCACCTTGTTGAAGGCTATGGCCCAGGGACGCGTGGCATGAGTCGCCGCCATCACTATCGTATGTTTTGCAAGCCCCGGATACTCCACGGCGAACCTAAGGGCCTGCATTCCGCCCATCGAGCCCCCTATTACCGCATGAAGACGGTCGATTCCCATTCGACTGAGCAGAATTCTCTGCGCCTTCACCATATCTTTTACCGTGACGACCGGGAAGCGGAGGCGGTAGCGCTCTTCGCCCGGGTAGATTCTGGACATAGGGCCGGTCGAGCCGTAGCAGCTCCCGATCACGTTTACGCATATCACGAAAAACTTCTCGGTATCGACCGCCTTGCCGTCCCCGATCAGTGCGTCCCACCAGCCCGGCTTCCTGTCGCCTTCATAAAAGCCGGCCGCATGGTGGCTGCCGCTTAGGGCGTGTGTGATGAGTACGGCGTTGCTCTTCTCTTCGTTCAGCTCTCCGTAGGTTTCGTATACCAGTTCGTACGGCTCGAGAATCCTTCCGCTCTCGAGATAGAGAGCGTTCGTAAAGAGCTCTTTACGTGTATCAATTTTCAAACGGTTCCGCCCTCTCTTTCACGATCGTCCGACTAAATCGTCAGATATGGTAGTTGGGTGCCTCTTTGGTTATCATGACGTCGTGGACATGGCTCTCTTTAAGCCCCGCGCTGGTGATCTCCACAAACTCCGCCCTCTCCCAGAACCTCTCGATATTTTCGCTTCCGCAGTATCCCATCGACGACCTCAGCCCCCCTGTAAGCTGGTGAATCACGTCCGCTATGCGCCCTCTGTACGGAACGCGCCCCTCTATACCTTCAGGGACCAGTTTGTCGGCCGCGGTTCCCTCCTGGAAATAGCGGTCGGTGCTCCCTTTGGTCATGGCGCCTATGCTCCCCATTCCCCTGTAGCTCTTGTATTGACGCCCCTGGTACATGATCGTCTCTCCCGGGCTCTCTTCGGTACCGGCGAGGATAGAACCGGCCATAATGCAGCTTGCGCCTACGGCAAGGGCCTTCGCCACGTCGCCGGAGTATTTGATGCCGCCGTCGGCGATCACCGGTACGCCGTATTTGTGCCCTACCTGCGCACACTCGTCTATCGCGCTGATCTGCGGCACACCGACGCCTGCGACGATTCGCGTGGTACATATCGACCCGGGGCCTATTCCCACTTTTATCGCATCCGCCCCGGCTTTTATCAGATCCTCCGCGGCTTCGCTGGTTGCGATGTTTCCGGCGACTATATCCACCTCGAGTTCGCTTTTCAGCGCTTTAAGGGTATCGATGATCCCCTGGGAGTGGCCGTGCGCCGAGTCGAGAACCAGAACGTCCGCTCCCGCTTCCGCAAGCGCACGCGCCCTCTCTATCTGCCCCACACCTATGGCGGCGCCTACCCGCAGCCTGCCGAACTCATCCTTGCAAGCGTTGGGGTACTCTTTTCTCTTCTTTATGTCTTTGATCGTGACGAGCCCCTGCAAAATTCCGTTTTCGTCTATGAGCGGCAGCTTCTCGATCTTGTTTTTGTGCATGATGTCGGCCGCTTCGTCGAGGGAGATACC
>JALWMA010000058.1 GCA_027081015.1 Campylobacterales bacterium
GGTCTGGACTATGCTCGGGCCGCTCTCTACGGAAATATCCGAATCGCTTGCGGCAAACGGTTTTACCCTGTCGCCCGATCAGAAGGCGACGCTTCTGGCCATCCCTATCCTCTCAGGTGCGATACTGAGAATCGTCCTCGGTTTCGGAGTCGACAAGTTCGGAGCCAAAAGGACGGCCCTCGCGGCGCAGTCGGTTGTGATCGCTTCGCTCTTTTACGCATACTTCAGGGGTGAGGGGATCACCTACAACGAACTGCTGCTTGTCGCCTTCGGACTCGGTTTCGCCGGTGCGTCGTTTGCCGTAGCCCTTCCCCAGGCGGGCCAGTGGTACCCTCCGCGTCTGCAGGGGCTGGTACTCGGGCTTGCGGGAGCCGGAAACATAGGTGTCGTCATAGACTTCCTCTTCGCGCCGAAGATCGCGGAGCTGTGGGGGTGGGATTCGGTATTTCTTGTGGGCGGGGTTCTTTCGGCCTTCATATTCGTAGTCTACCTCTTCATGGCCAAGGACGCTCCGCCGGAGGTCTACAAGCCCAACCCAAAAAAGCTCTCCGACTATATAAAGCTCTTGAGAGACCGTGACACATGGTGGTTCAGCCTCTTCTACGCGGTCAGCTTCGGCGGATTTGTGGGATTTGCCAACTATATGAAGGTCTATCTGATGAACAACTACCAGGTCGATATGAGCGCATTCGGACACGATGTGCTCGGTGAGGGGAACGTAAAGGTGGTAGCCGGATACTTCGGGGCGCTCTGTATCTTCGCCGGGGCCGTTTTGAGACCTGTAGGCGGATCGATCGCGGACAGGCTCGGAGGGGTCAAGTCGCTCTACATATTCTTCGGCGCCGTTGCTGTGCTGGCCATAATCAACGCGACACTCGTAAACAGCTTCTATGTGGCCATCCTGGTGCTCTTTCTGATCATGGCCAATCTCGGGATGGCCAACGGAGCGGTGTTTCAGCTGGTGCCTCAGCGCTTCGGAAAGGATATGGGGATCATGACCGGTATAGTCGGTTGTGCAGGAGGTCTCGGCGGTACGGCACTGGTTAAGACCCTCGGGTGGTCCAAAGGTGCGTTCGACAGCTATACGGCAGGTTTTTTCATATTTGCGGGTGTCGTACTCGTTGCGCTTATAGGGATCTCTCTCGTAAAAACACGCTGGAGGACAACCTGGGGAATGAGCGCCGGCGGACGTATCTAACCGCTTCTGCCTGACGGCGCTTTTTATAGATTCGTTTCGGGGGGTCTGGAGCGGCGGTTTGATATAATGGCGCAAAAATTATATAGAAGGATATGGTATGGGACGCGCGTTTGAGTACCGCAAAGCCGCAAAACTGAAAAGATGGGGGGCGATGTCGCGAATCTTCCCCAAGCTGGGCAGGGTCATCACGATGGCAGCGAAAGAGGGCGGCCCGGACCCGGAGATGAACCCGAAGCTCAGAACGGCGATCCTGAACGCCAAGGCGCAGAATATGCCGAAGGAGAATATAGAAGCGGCCATCAAGCGCGCGCAGGGCAAGGATGCGGCGGATATAAAAGAGATAGCCTACGAGGCGAAGGGGCCTTACGGAACCTTGATGTACATAGAGTGCGCGACAGACAACGGGACCAGGACGGTAGCCAACGTGAGGGCCGTTCTGACGAGAAACGGCGGGGAACTGCTTACCGGCGGTTCGCTCGATTTCATGTTTAGACGCAAAGCGGTATTCGAACTCGACAAAGATGACTCTTTGGACCTCGAAGAGTTGGAGCTGGAGCTGATAGACGCTGGGCTCGAAGAGCTCGAAGAGGACAAGCTGCCGCAGGAGAGCGGTGAAGATCGGCAGATCGTCAGAATATACGGCGAGTTCACATCGTTCGGAGAGCTCTCAAAGGCGCTCGAGGAGCGCGGCATAGAGATAAAGAAGGCGTCGCTTCAGCGCATAGCGAACGTACCGCTGGAGCTTAGCGAAGAGCAGATGGACGAGGTCGGAGAGCTTATAGAGAAGCTCGAAGAGGATGAGGACGTGCAGGCGGTGTATACGAATTTGGCTTGATTCGTTATTCGTTATTCGTTATTCGTTATTCGTTATTCGTTATTCGAAGCCGATGTTATTTGTTGATCGTTTTAATTGAAGCAATATGCTTTGAAAAAAGTGGAGCATGATCAAGAATTTTATCAAAAAACGAAAAACGAATAACGAACGACTAAAAAAAGGATCTCCGTGGAAAATAGCCTCTTCAAAGTGAGCAGTTTCGGTCTTGCAAAGGGCAAGGTGCTCGTCAGCGAAGATTTTGCCGCCGTCAAGGTAATAGACGATCTCTGTATCGGTATCGTCTGCGACGGGGTCGGGAGCGCTTCGGCCGGCGGCAAGGCCGCAAGGCGTGTCGTCAACTACCTCATGAACAACTTCAAAACGAGGCCCAGGAGCTGGAGTATCGAGAAGTCCCTTCGCCACTTCATCGCTGGAATAAACTCGATACTCTACAGGGAGGGAATGGACGAGTACGAACGCCCCGAATACGTTACTACCCTCTCCATAGTCGTGATCGACGGCAGCAGGCTGTACGGTGCGAATGTGGGCGATTCGCCGATTCTTCTCTTCAGGGACGGCCATATGCAGGAGATCTCCTTTTCGCACGTCAGCGACGAGGAGGGGATGGAGCACGTTCTGACGCAGGCCGTGGGGCTGGCCGAAACGGTCGATCCCTACCTCTTCGAGAACAATCTTCAGACCGGTGATATTCTCCTGCTTGCCAGCGACGGGCTGGAGAAGGTGCTCGATACCCACGAGATCGAAAAGAGGCTCAAGCTCGGGGCCACATCGCTTGTAAAAGCGGCCAGCCGCAAGGTAGACGACAACCTGCCGGACGACACCACCGCCGTCGTCATAGAGATTGTCCAGGAGAGCAGGAAGTGTACGCTGAAACAGCTAGATCTGCCGATACCTTCGAGACTCTCGAAAGATCAGGAGATCGACGGCTACAGGCTCATAGAGCCCCTCATTCAGAACGAGCGTACATGGCTTGTCGAAAAGAAGGGCGTAAAGTATGTGATGAAGTTTCCTCCTCTCGAAGCGATAGAGGACGAAAAACAGCTCGACCTTTTCGTTCAGGAGGCGTGGAACGCGTCTCGTCTGAAGGCAGGCTTTTTCCCAAAGGCGGTCATACCGAAAAACCGGACAGTTCGCTACTATGTCATGGAGTACCTCGAAGGGCGAAATCTCAAAGAGGTTGCCTCAAAGAGGCCGCTGCCTGTAGAGGACGCTATAAACCTGGGGAGGTTTCTGCTTAACGCCTGCCACTATCTGCTGAAGTACGACCTGGTTCACGGCGATATAAAGCCCGAAAACATCGTCGTCGTGCAGCGCCACGGCAAAAAGGTGTTCAAGCTTGTCGATTTCGGCTCTATCGTAGAGATATTTTCCATCGCATCACGTGCCGGGACACCCAGCTATCTCGCACCAGAAAGGTTCGCCGGGGAGCCGATAAGCGAACAGACCGAGATATTCGCCATAGGCGTCACTCTCTACGAACTGTTGACAAAAAAGTACCCGTACGGCGAGATAGAGCCTTTTCAGACACCGACCTTCAAAACCCCAAAGCCGCTGCGCCACTACAACAAAGCCGTGCCCGCCTGGCTCGAGTCGGTCGTAATGCGCGCTATTGAGCGAAACAGGGAGCGCAGGTATGAGGTATACAGCGAGATGGAGTACGAGATAACCCATCCTGAAAAGGTGAAGCCCTACTACCCCGAAGGCGTGACCCTTTTCGAAAGGGAGCCCGTAAAGCTCTACAGGGTTCTCTTTACTCTTTCGCTACTTTTGAATATGCTCCTTGCCGCTCTGCTGCTCAAATAGTCTACATTTTGCGGCATGGCCGGGCCCATTTCTCCGAACTGCCAAAAAATCGCCTCCTTGTCAAAAACAGTATAGGAACAAATTATAACACAGCGGTTTAGCTTTATCTATTTACATTAAATAAATTTATAAGATTTGCCCTATATGTTTAAAAAATAGTCAATTCACTAAAAAAATGATTAAAAAATACACAAAAGTATAATTTTTTTATAACCAAGAGGCCTTTTTTTCTTGATATTGGTCAAGTTGATGAAAAAACAGCGTTTGTATACTTCGGTATAAAATATTAATTGAGGAGTCAAAGATGGATTTCAAGACTTCGGTGGAACTTCTTAAATTTCACTGGATGGCCTACACGATCTATGCTCTGCTGATCATCTCGGTCATAGCATGGTTCGGCTACAACCTGAGTAGAAAAGAGAGGGCCAAATCGATCGTGCGCATACCCTTTTACGGCTACATCGCCTTTCTGGTTGCAGGAGGGGTCGGTCACCATATCTTTACCTACAACACCATACCGTGGGTTGCCGAAGATATCATGCGCCACGAGATCAAACCGGATCGCGAATACCATATATCTATAGATAAACACAGGTGGAAGCTTCCGGAAGAGAAGATGGTCGTCAATGTGGGGGAGAAGGTCATGTTCAATGTAACGAGCAGCGACCTTACCTACGGCTTCGGCCTTTTTAGAAAGGATGGAAGCATGGTGACGCAGATGCAGGTACTTCCGACTCGCAACAACGACCTTCTATGGACATTCCACGAGTGCGGATCGTTCGACCTGACCTCTACGGAGTATGCGGGTCCCCACCAGTATGACGAACATACGGGCGAAGATCTTATGCTGGTGAAAGATGCGGTCGAGGTCGTCGGCTGTAACGAAAAAGTGGCAAGCAAGTAGGAGGATAGAGATGAGTTTTGTAAAAACGTTGGTAAACGGGACCGATTTCGACCACAACAGGCTCAACGCACTGCAGAAGGTGACGCTCAGAGCCGTTGTCATGTCGTTTCTATTCTACGGCCTGGTGGCCATAGAGGGTATGATAATGAGAATGGTGCAGACTGGACCGTCGGCACCGATTCCGAAGATGTTCTTCGAACCGGACCACTACTTTTCGATAATGACGGTCCACCCGATAGTGGGGATCTTCGGGTCGACCTATCAGCTGGTCTTTGCCGCCTTCATGTTTCTTGTGCCCTACCTGACTAAAAAGCCGCTCTACAGCATCAAGCTGGCAAACGCGGTGTGGCTCCTTATTACCATAGGTACGGCAATGGCATGGATAGCCGGCTTCATCTGGCAGTATGCGCCGCTCTACACTCTCTACTGGCCGCTTCCGGCGGATACCGAGCAGTTCAAGATAGTGGGCGGGTTCGTCTTCGTAATTGGCGTGGCTCTTATCATGATAGGAACGATGGGCTTCATATACAACATATATGCGACTATCTTCGCGAGGGTCGGGGTACACAAGAACAAGACCACGAAAGAGCTTCTGATATCTGGCTTCGGCATAGACGGTCTTTTGAACCTGATACACAAACTGACCGGTAAGCCGCCATACAGCAAAGAGCCGGCACTCTCTCTCCCGGTGGTCGCCATTTTCCGCGGTACGGTAGACACATTTTTGGATGCCATTGTGATTCTGAGCGCCGGTATACTGGTGCTTGTCTACCTGATAGCGGAGTCGACCGGATTTACCTGGGATGTGCACGCCGTAGACGCCCTGCTTTACAAAAACTGGTTCTGGTGGGGTCTCGACCTTGTTGCCGACGGCCTGGTTTTGATATATGTGGCCGGTTCGTGGTATCTTCTGGCGACCATCATCACAGGCCAGAAGCTCTTCATGGAGAATGTGGCGAGAGCCGCCCTTCTGCTCGAGCTCTTTGTCTCGTGGATGGTATGGAGCCACCACCTGCTTGCCGATCAGCCCCAGCCCGAGATGATGAAGCTGGTTTCGGGAGAGATGGTCACCGCCTTCGAGCTTCTTACACAGGGGCTGGCGCTCTTTATCACCCTTGTGACGCTCTGGAAGGCCAGACCTCTTAAAATGTCTCCCGAACTTGCCTATCTTCTGGGCGGTCTTGTCGGGTTCGGCCTCGCTGTACCCGCCGGTATCATCCAGGCCGACATGGGTATGAACAGAGTCTTGCACAATACGCAGTGGATCAGCTTCGCGCACTTTCATATCGCGCTGATAGTCGGTCTCTACATGACTCTCTACAGCGCCCTGTATGTGCTATGGCCGCTTGTGACGAACAATACGACGCTCTTTTCCAAAAAGCTCACATGGGCCCACTTCTGGCTCTATCTGATAGGCGGTATAGGAATGGGCGCACTCGGCGGTATGGCGGGACTCGACGGTATGCTTAGGCGCCACCTCTACGTCAACGGGGAGTTCAATGCCCTGATGGTGGGTGCCGCGATATTCGGGTCGATGGTGCTTATAGCGTGGTTCATATTCCTCTTCAATATAGTGATGAGTGTGGGGCTGAAGGGCCTTGTGGGTATATTCATGCCCGCGAAGGATTCTACCGCCAGCTACGGTATAGAGCCCGAACCGGAGCCGGCACCGGTCAAGGCTTGATGCGGCGGCCGATATCGGCCGGCTGTTCGGTTTTACAGGCTCCGCCGCGGCGGGGCCGATAAAATCGAGAACGACCATAACATTATATACGTATAGGGGGTAGGGGTTGACAAACCTGGAACGTGTGGCGACCGAAATAAAGACGGTAGGACTTTACGATCTCATTTTGCAGGATGTTCAGAAACTACTTGGAAAGAGCAGATTGACGACCGAGGAGATTCTGCAGGTTCTTCATAAACACCCGGAGATTCTAAGGGATTACAAACAGACCAATGTCGAATACAACCTGAGCAATATCCACCTTAAGGATATTCCGCTCGACGGGCTCGAAGGGGAGTGCAGAGAGATGGCCGAAAAGGTGAACACGAATCTCTCCGTACTGAGAGAGATAGAGAAGTATACGCTCGATTTCGCACACTCGTCGACTCTCGTAATAATATTTTCGGTCGAGTTTTTCGTCCTCTTTTCGGTTCAGTATTTCATAGTTCTGCTCAATCTCAAGGCTTATCAGTGGTACATATACACCTTTTTCGCCCTCTCTATTGCCGTTGCATGGTGGTACGCAAAGAGGGAGCAGAAGAGGTATGCGCGCGAAAACGCCCGATTCGAACGGCTCTATGACGAAACCCTGAAGCTCCTGGAGGGCCTCGAAGAGAAGGGTTGTATAAAAAAGAGCGACCTGTGGATAATGGAGAGCGACGAGCATGTCTGATAACATGAAGCTCGAGCTCCGCTGGGATGAAGAGAGCTTCATGCAGGGGGCGAAGCTTGCATACGACTACGAGATGAAGCACTCCTGGCGCCGCTATGCGGGGTGGCTCTTCATAGCGATGACCCAGTTCGGCGTAGTCGGTGCCATACGATACGGTGTGAACGGCCTGCTCCTTATCTCTACGATACTCGTAATCTACTGGTACTTTCTAAGGTGGCCTCTTAGAAGGAGCGCACTGAAACGCTTTTTCAAAAAACTTCCCAATGCCGAAAAAATAATCAAGATAGAGGCTCAGGATGGCGGCATATGTCTCGACGGGGTGTGTGTGCCCTGGAGTTCGTTCAGACGCGTGATAGCCTCTTCGAACGGATATCTTCTCGATATGGGGGACGCCTTTTTATACCTGCCCCGATCCATCTTTCCCGATTCGGAGAGCAGGAACGGTTTCGTGGCCCTTTTGAAAGAGAATATCGAAAACTACCGGAGGTTCGAGTAATGGCCTATTTTATCATAGCTCTTTTGATCATCTTTCTGGTCGCCCTGCTCCTCATAGCCAAAGTGGCCGACGGCGAAGAGGATGAGGAGCTGAAAGATTGACCTTCTATACCGATGTTACGCAAACTCCGGGGGTAACCCGTAATTCGGCATGGCTTGCCGGTGATTAAAATTTACCCATCTTCTATCTATCTATAGTGCTATAATCCGTACAACTATAACCCAGTTCGGGAAGAGGGGTAGAGACGATGGGCGAAGCCAAGAGCGCGATAGATAGTTTCCTGGAGCACAAGGCGCAGACCGGAATGCAGTGCGGCAACTACTCCATCGACATACCGGAGCCGAAACCGGGAGAGCAGTACCGCTTCCACTTCGACATGACCGCGTGTGTCGGGTGCCACTGCTGCGAAGTGGCCTGCAACGAGCAGAACAACAATCCGGCCGACATCAAGTGGCGCCGCGTCGGAGAGATGGAGACCGGAAGCTTCCCCGACACTCTTCAGCTCTTCAACTCTATGAGCTGTAACCACTGCATAGACCCCGCTTGCCTCAACGGATGCCCTACAAACAGCTACATAAAACTCGACAACGGCATAGTCTTCCATGTCGACGAAGATTGTATAGGGTGCCAGTACTGCACATGGAACTGCCCCTACGAAGTGCCCGTATTTCACAAAGATCGCGGCATCGTGACCAAGTGCCACATGTGTGTCGACAAGCTGGAGGCAAAGCAGACGCCGGCCTGCGTGCAGGCGTGCCCGGCGGGGGCCATCAGCATCGAAGTGGTCGACAAAGATGAGTGGATAGCAAACGGTATAAAAAAAGAGGGGGTCGCGCCGCACCTTCCCGATGTGGAGATAACCAAGCCCACTACGCGCTACACGCTGCCCAAGATCGGAGAGGGCGAGATACGCCCGGCCGACGAGCATATACTAAAGCCCGCCCATCCGGAGTTTCCGCTGGTCTTCATGACCGTTTTGACGCAGATGAGCGTCGGCGGCTTTACGGCCCTCTTTTTCGGCGAGCTGCTGCACCTGCTCGGGCTCGACCTGCCCGCACCGAACCTCTGGATGGTGCTGGCCGTTCTGGCCCCCGCAGCCGTGGGTCTGCCGCTCTCGGCCCTGCATCTGGGACGCCCGGCCCTTGCGATGACGGCGATTAAAAACCTCAAAACCTCGTGGCTGAGCCGCGAGGCGGCCGCTCTTGGGGCGTATGCCGGCGGTGTCGCTGTTTTGGCGCTTCTATATCTCTTCGGCGCTCCGCCGTGGCTCAAACTCTTGACGGAGATTCCGATAGTGCTGCTCGGCATCTACGGCATCTATGCGCAGTCTATGATCTACCGCGTCCCGGCGCGTCCGGCATGGAACCGCCGCTCCACCACACTTAGGTTCATGGGGGCCGGATACCTGGGCTTTCTGCTGGTGGCTTTCGTACTCTCTTTGGGCTCGGAAGCGCGCAGCGTGCTGGCGCTTCTTGCGCCCACGCTGATGCTGGGGCTGTACCAGATGCACCTGATATACGAAGAGATGGTCTTCTACAGGTATCTCGAGAAGGAGCATCCGCTCTACTACCAGCTGAGCCGTACCAAAAGGCTTCTGGAGGAGCGTTTCGGGAAATTGAAGAAGGTAAGGCTCTATACGCTGGGGGTATTCGCGATAGGTATGCCTATGCTGGCCATAATCTTCGCCGCGGCCAATATGGGCGCCGCGGCCGCCTTTTTCCTGTTTGCGGCGCTTGCGGGTGCCACGGCGAGCGAGCTTGTAGGCAGATACCTTTTTTACAGAACCGTCGTTCCGCTCGGACTTGCCGGAAACTTCTTCGCCGGCAACCAGCGGCACTGATTGGGGGGATTGGAAATGATAGAGAAGATAAAAGAGTTTCTGGGACTCGATATAAAAGAGGATAAGTATGCGCTCGTGGACGACCCCTTTTTCGGGAAAGTGGCCAAAGAGAGGGCCCCCGAGAAGTGGGTCCGCTCCACGTGCGGCTACTGCGGGGTGGGGTGCGGCCTCTATATCGGGGTCAAAGAGGGCGACCCGGTATATGTGAAGGGCGATCCCGACCATCCGGTAAACCGCGGTACTCTCTGCCCCAAGGGTCTGAGCGAGCACGAGATGGTAAGAGCCCCCACACGCCTGCCGGGCGCTATGATAAGAAGGGACGACGGTTTTGAGCAGGTGGAGTGGGACGAGGCTTTCAGGAAGGTCAGCGAGAGTTTCAAGAGAATACAGCGCGAGCACGGCAAGAGATCCGTAGCGGTCATCTCCACCGGGCAGCTGCTGACAGAGGAGTTCTATACGCTAGGAAAGTTCGTACAGCTCGGTCTCGAGACCAACAACTACGACGGAAACACGACTCTCTGCATGGCGAGCGCGGTCATGGGGTACAAGCAGAGCTTCGGAAGCGACGGCCCTCCCGGCTGCTACGAAGATTTCAGCCATGCCGAGGTGATAATGCTGATAGGCGCCAACATAGCCGACAACCACCCGATTCTAAAGCTCCACATAGCGCGAAACAGGCAGGTAAGGGGCAAAAAACCGACCATCATCGTAGTCGACCCGCGCCACAGCAAAACCGCGAACATGGCAGACATCTACCTGCCGATAAAACCGAGAACCGACCTGGCCCTCATAAACGGCCTCTGCTACATAATCTGGGAGCAGGGGTGGATGGACGAGAAGTTCATAAACGAGCGCACCTCGGGATACAGGGAGTTTATAAAGGGTATCCAGAAATATCCTCCGCAGGAGGTGGCGCACATTACCGGCATAGATGTAAAGACCCTCTACGAAGTGGCCAGGCTCTACGCCGGTGCCGACGCGGCGATGAGCGCCTGGACGATGGGCGTGAACCAGAGCGCGATGGGAACAGACACCGTAAGCGCCATAGTGAACCTCGCCCTGATGACCGGAAACCTCGGCAAACCGGGCGGCGCCCCTATGAGCATTACCGGCCAGTGCAACGCGATGGGCACAAGGGAGAGCGGGTTTACCAGTTCGATCCCGGGCTACAGGAACTTCGCGAGCGAGGAGGATAGAAGCGAGTATGCGCAGATCGTGGGCGTTCCGCAGGAGCTCGTGCCGACGGCGCGCGGCTACGCCTACCCGCAGATAATAGAGGCTATAGAGCGCGGGGAGATAAAGGCGCTCTGGGTAGTGGCTACAAACCCGCTTGTAAGTTTCCCCGACCAGCCGAGGCTAAGAAGGGCTCTGGAGAAACTCGACCTGCTCGTGGTTCAGGACAGCTTCATGAGCGATACGGCCAAAGAGGCCGATGTACTCTTCGGGGCGGCTACATGGAGCGAAAAGACGGGTACCTACACAAACTCCGAGCGCCGGTGCAACCTGGCCAAAAAGTCGGTTCCAAACTACAAGGACTCGAAGAGCGACTTCGAGATAGTGGTGGAGTTTTCGAAATATTTCGACGGCAAGTACGAGCTTCTGTTCAACGGCTGGAGCGGGCCCGAAGATGCCTTCGAAGAGTGGAAGAGGGTAAGCAAAGGCAGGCTCTGCGACTACAGCGGCATGACATACGAGAAGATCGAAAAACTCGGGGGCATACAGTGGCCCTGTAACGATGAACACCCCGAAGGGACGCCGCGCCTCTACTACGAAGGGATGAAGACACCCAACGAAGATGGAAAGCCGAAGTTCGTATTTAGCGACTGGCAGCCGATGCAGGAGGATATATGCGCCTCCTTCCCGCTCATTCTCAATACCGGCCGCACGGTAGAGCAGTTTCACACCAGGACCAAAACCGGAACCATAAAGATTCTCGAAGATCTGGCCCCGGAGGCGTGGGTGGAGCTGAGCCCCAAAGATGCCGAAAAGCTGAAGGTGAGATCGGGCGACAGGATAGCCCTGAGCTCGCCGCGCGGAAGGGTGGACGAGGTAATGGTCAAGGTTACGGAGGCCGTAAGGGAGGGAAGCGTCTTCGTGCCGTTCCACTTCAATACGCAGCTGGTGAACACCCTTACGCAGTCGCTTTTCGACCCAAAATCTTTCGAACCCAACTACAAGCAGACGGCCATCCAGCTTCACAGCGAAGAGGTACCTGAAGGGGTGGTGCTCGAAGAGGAGAAGATCTCCGGCGCCCTCGGATATGCAAAAGAGAGCGAAGAGAGACGCTCTGTAGAGAGCCTGAAGAGGAGCATCTGAGGTTTCGAAGCTTCTCAGGCCCTGCCAAATTGCGGGCTTTGCCCGGAATTTGCGTAACATCACTGTGAGTAAATAGCCTCGGATTTTGGGGGTCAAAGAGGCTGGAAGCGGCTGCGCTTCGATACCTCTATCGGGTAGCCGCGCTCTTTTGCAAGCCTTGCGGCGAGCGCTCCGAGCGCCCTCTCGTGCGGAATGTTGGCGTGCGGAAAGGCGATGGAGGGAACGATGCTCTGAAGCACCCCCTCTCTCTGCATGTCGCGAACGATCGCCTCGGCCATATCGAGACTCGATGAGACTTTGACTATCTCGCACCTTGCGTAACGTGCGGCGGGAAACTCCACCTCCGCCACGCGGAGGGTCGGGTCGTCTCCCGGAATTTGCTGCGCTCCAAATAGCGGCACCGACGCCGTTTCGGCCGTTTTGAAAGAGGGGATGAAACGGGCTATGTGCGATATGGCCGCTTCGGTCCTCTTTTGCACCTCGCTCCACTCCCATCCTCTCTCTATCTTCTTTTCGAAGTTTTCGGGAAGCTTCGGCGGCATAAGGGCGCCGCGGGGTCTGGCCAGTCCCTCGCTAAAGAGCGTAATCTCTTTCGTCATGCCGTGAAGCTGGAAGTATCCTCCGGGGTATGGCGTGAACTGCCCCATGCCGCGCGGTGTGCCCCTCTCGCCGTGAAAGATGATCTCTGGCCACTGCCACGGCGTCTCCCACTTCGTGATGTATGCCGCTTTGAACTCTATCATCCTCTCGCTGTAGATGCCGGCAGCCGCCTCGAGCTCAGCGGTTTTGAAGCCGGCCGCGTTAACGAGGTAGTCGAACGACGAGCAGAGCTCCCTGCCGTGCTCCGTCCACTCCACTCTCCACCCATCGGTACCCGCGCGAAGCTCCCTCACTTCGGTCGAAGTTTTCAGGTGCACGTTTTTCATCGCGCTCAGCGCAAGGGCGGCTCCGGCTCCGAGACGAAAGAGGTTCAGCCCGTACTCCTGCACAAGGGCTACCGGAAACTTCAGGCTCTTTATATCGAGCCCCTTCGCCACGGGAATCATCCACTCGTCGGCACTTTTGGGCTCACTGACGGGTTCAAGCTCTGCAAGCCTCTTCAGATCCTCTTTGTCATAAAGCGTGAAGTAGTGCTCCGGAGGCCCGAGCACCGCGCTGCCTGGATCGTTTTGAACGATCTTCTCGTACTCCTCTTTTAGCATAAGCAGGCGCGGGATCAGATCGGAAGGGTCGGAGGGGTCGCTTTTCGGTGTGGCGATGACCGTGGGGCGGTAGTCGACAACATAGGGGTAGAAGCGTGCGAAATCTATGGACTGCTCCAGCAGCTTGAGGCACTGGGAGTCGGAGATCTCCCTATAGAGGTTCCCCCCGGCGTGAAGGTGGCAAAACGGCGGCCCGCTGACGAGTGAGGGGCTCTTTTCAAAAAGCGTCACATCCACCCCGAGACGCCCCAGAACCAGAGCGGTCGTGACCCCTGCCACTCCGCCGCCGACTACAGCTGCCCTAACGCCCATTCGCCGCCTCCAGAATATCGACAAGCTCCGATAGGTCGTCTATGATGAAGTCGGGGCTGCAAAGGGATATATCTTCGCCGTAGTTGTACCCGTGTTTGACGGCGACGCTGAGGGCATTCGCCGACTTTGCGGCGAGTATGTCGTTTTTCGAGTCTCCGACCATCACCGTTTTTCCGACCGGGGTTTTTAGAACTTCGCAAAGATGCAGAATCGGGGCGGGGTGGGGCTTTTTGTAAGGAGCGGTTTCTGCCCCGGCTATCTCGTCGAAGAGGTGCGCGATCTTCAGCTCTTCAAGCAGCGGCTCTACGAAGGGTTCGGGCTTGTTCGTGGCAATGGCGGTTTTGAAACCGAGGGATTTCAGCTCTTTTAGAAGCTCTTCGGCACCCGGATAGAGGGTGCTCTTTACGCATAGGTTTTTGGAGTAGTGTTCCAGGAAGTCGGCGAGTGTCTTTTCAAAAAGGGCACCCTCTTTGGCATCTGCGGGCTCTTTGTAGGTGAGTGCTCGCATGACCAGCGTTTTGGCCCCGTTTCCCACCCACTCTCTTATCGTATCTTCCGCGAATGTCGCTCTGCCCACAGCTTCAAGGGCATGGTTGAGTGAAGCGGCGAGGTCGGGTACGCTGTCTACCAGCGTTCCGTCGAGATCGAATATTACAAGCTCTTTGGCTTTCATGTTCATGAAATTTCCGTTTTTTGAGCCCGATTATACTACAATAGCGTTATGAACGAAGATAAAAAAATTGTAGATTTAAAACTTAAGAACTGATTTTACGCGAACAGCGTAAAATCATCTCGAAATCCAAGATTTCGAAGCTTCAGGGGGTTGTAGGGCCGGCCAGGCCCTGCCAAATTGCGGGCTTGGCCCGGAATTTGCGTAACATAGGTTAAAAACTTTACGCTCCAAAACCTCGAGGCATTTTCGCAGATACTCGACAAAACGGCCGACGAGATCGTCGAAGAGGCGCTCGAAAGCTATTTCGAAGCCGTCCAGAGGGAGCTTGCCGACAGAAGCACGATAGATGAAAACGCCCAGACAAATCTAAGCTACGACGAGTTCTGGGAGGGGGTGGAGCTGTAGCCCGGTCAGGGTTCGTTTGCGAAGAGGGCCCTGAAGCCGCGTCTGAAGAGCTCTTTGCGCAGGTTTTTGTCGTTTACCGTATATAGAGCGGAAGATATTCCCTTTTTTAGCAGTTTTGAAACCGGTATTTGCGGGGCCGGTGCGGTTTCGGCGTGGCACGCTTCGGCCTTCAGGTTTAAAAGATAGCCTTCGAGATCGCTTGGAAGACTTTTCGCAAACAGCGCGGCCGCGGACGTCTGCGGGGCCTCTTCTTTTATGCGCTTTATGTAGGAGTGGTCGAAAGATGAGACCAGAACGGTAACCGGCGCGCCGAACTCCTCCAGCTCTTTAAGAAATATCTTCGCCACCTCTTCGCCGCTTCTGTGCGACATCCTCTTTATCTCGAGGTTTAGGGGCATATTGAAAGCGGCGCCGAACCTCAGGGTCTCTTGGATGGTGGGGATCTTCCGCGACTTGGGGGAGTCCAGACTCTTCGGATCGACCCTGCCGTTCGCTACACTTCCGAACGGGTCGCTCTTTAGAAACCAGCTGCCGGCATCGAGTCTCTCTATCTCTTCGAGCGTGAAGTCGGCAACGAGGTATGGAGCTCTTTTATTTGGAAACTTGAGGGCCGCATCGGTGGTGCGCTCGAGCGAGGCGTCGTGCATCACGATGAATACATCGTCTTTTGTAAGCTGCAGGTCGAGCTCTATGAAGTCGAAGTGTCCCACTGCCGCTTCGAAGGCGGCGATCGTATTTTCGGGGCGGATAGTCTGCCATCCCCTGTGGGCGGCTATGAGCTCTTTTTTGTCGAAACTCTCGTAAAAAGGCATCAGAAACCCTCTTTAAGATAATCTCTTGCGAGGATCTTCTCATCTTCGCGCCGCTTTCGGTCCCACTTCAGTTTCATAGTCATCAGTTCTACGACACGGGGGAGGCTCTTTAGCGCCATGTCGCGATCTTCCATCGCCATGTTGCATCGTCGGGCCAGGTAGTCGAGCGGCCTCTTTACATATTCGTACTCTATCGTGTAGGGAATCTCCGCCTCTATCGCGGGAAAGCCGGGGTGTATGCGTCCGTACAGACCCTCTTTTTTGGCGATCTGTGCGATTTTCGTGCTTCTGTCGCCGTAGCGGCTGTATAGGTAGCGTGCGCTTTGCTCCTCTATGCCCGACTCGATCAGGCTCTTAACGACCAGAGCCCTTTCGCCGCGGCTGCCGACCACTTTGTAGTCGTGCGTACGGCATTCGGCCCTCTCTTCGTTCAAAATCTTCGCGGCCGTATCTACCGTATGCTCCGCCATCGCCCTGTAGCCTGTCCACTTGCCGCCGGTAATCGTGAGGAGCCTGCTCTCTGAAAGTTCTGTGGCAAACTCGCGCAGAAGGCGTGCGGTGGAGGTTACACCCTCTCTTCTTACCAGCGGCCTCAGCCCCGCGAAGGTTGTGAGCAGATCGGATCTCGCTATCTTCATGCCGAAGTAGCGGTTGGCGTGCTCTATCAGGTAGTCGATCTCCTCTTCGCTCGGACGCGGATGTTCTGTCGTGTCGGCGGGCAGGTCGGTGGTTCCTACGAGGCAGCGGCCCTGCCACGGAAGCGCAAAGAGAACCCTTCCGTCGGAGGTTTTGGGTATCATCAGGCCGTTTGGAGCGGGTAGAAAACGGTGCTCGAGCACTATGTGCGTTCCTACGCTCGTCACAATGAGCGGTTCGGCATTCGCATCGTCGAGCCTGCGTATTTTGTCCGTAAAGGGGCCGGTGGCGTTTATGACAAGTTTCGCGCGAAACTCCCTCTCTTCGCCGCCGAGCCGATCTTTTAGCGCAACGCCGCACACTTTGCCGCTCTCTTTTATCAGCCTTTCGACCTTATGGTAGTTATACAGCTTCGCCCCGAGCTCCTCTGCACTCTGAAGAAGCGCTATGACCATTCTGCTGTCGTTGAAAGCTCCGTCGTAGTAGCTTACCGCGCCTTTGAGAGCTTTCGGGTTGATGGATGGGTTCTCTTTAAGCGCCTCTTTCGGCGAAAGGAGCCTGCTTCTTCCAAGCGACTCTTTTCCAGACAGCAGATCGTAAAGCAGAAGGCCGGCGTAGATATAGGGAATCTCAAGCCATCTGTAGAGCGGTGTGACAAGCTTCACCCTCTGTGCGAGGTGCGGTGCGTTTTTTAAGAAGATCGCTCTTTCGTGCAGCCCTTCGCGAACCAGGTCGAAACTCTTTTTGTCCAGATGTTTTACGGCCGCTTCGAGATAGCGCACCCCGCCGTGAACCAGCTTCGTGCTTCTGCTGCTGCTCCCCTCCGCGAAGTCGTTCTGTTCGAAAAGAGCTACCGAAAATCCGCGAAGCGCGGCATCGAGCGCTACGCCGCCGCCGGTTGCGCCGCCGCCTATGACGATGATGTCGAAGCTGTTATCTTTCATATCTTTACTATAGCGAAACTATGGGGAATTTTTGAGTGCGAAAGTGAGTGGAGCGCAGCCAAACCATCCTTGTCGTATGGGAGCTGCCGGCGTATATCCCGGCAGTATCTGTCGGGATCGGAAGTCGGTTTGTCACATTCCGGGAATTCTTATATCGGGAAGACCGTAGATCTTTTTCAGCTCTCTTCTTCCTATTCTGTAGCGTCTTCGCAGACGGTTTTTTGTGCCGTCGAGAGTGACATCGTCTATGTAGAGCGGGCCGGTCTCTCCTGTGCCGAACTGGATTTTTGCAAGAAACTTTGAACTGTTTACCGGAACTTTATACAGCTCCCACTCTTCGGAAAGAGAGATAAAGTGAACCGTCTCCGTATTGTCCCGATAGACTATTCTTACATAAAAAGGGCCGGCGATTACGGTAGATTGTACTTTTGCACGAAAAGAGAGGTTGCCTTTGGCCCTGGTCGGAAAGAAGTTCTGTTCTATAAAATCCATACTTCCCATTTTCAGCGAGTAGTTACCGCTGTACTTTTCGTCGGA
>JALWMA010000059.1 GCA_027081015.1 Campylobacterales bacterium
GCGGTGGAGAAGCCCGGCCGCCTCGATGCGAAGCAGAAAGAGCTCATAAACGTGGCTCTCGCGGTGGCGGCGCAGTGTGAGTGGTGCATAGCCCTCCATGTAAAGGGCGCGCTCGATGCCGGTGCGGATAGAGGAGAGGTACTCGATGCCGCGATGCAGGCGGTTTTGATGCACGGGGGTCCCGCGCTGATGTATATGACGCCGGTAGTTGAGGCGCTGGACGAGTTTACATCATGAACAAGCTGCTTGCGGAGGAGATCTACTACTATATGGTGCTCGGTCGCAGGTTCGAATATGCGGCAAAAGAGCACTATATGAGGGGCGATATTTCGGGTTTTCTGCATCTTGACATCGGTCAGGAGGCTTTGAGCGTGGGTGCCGTGAAGGCTTTCGAGAAGGGGGATCTCTTCTCTACCTACAGAGAGCACGTAATGGCGATAGCGAGGGGTATGGAGCCGCGTGCCGTCATGGCGGAGCTCTTCGGCAGGGTTACAGGTGTCAGCCGCGGCAAAGGGGGCTCGATGCACCTCTTCGATCCGTCGCGCTTCTTCTACGGCGGCGACGCCATAGTCGGCGGGCAGATACCCAATGCCGTCGGCTGCGCATACGCGCGAAAATACAGGGGTGAAGAGGATGGCGTGATGGTGGTCTTCGGAGACGGAGCGACCAACGGCGGGGCCTTTTTCGAGTCGCTCAATATTGCGTCCACATGGAGACTGCCGCTCATATTCCTTTGCGAAAACAACCGTTACGCCATCGGCACCGAGATCACACGCGTCTCGCCCTTTTTGCATCAGGCCGAAAAGGCCGCGCCGTACATGCCGACGATGGAGGTGGACGGAATGGATGCGATAGCCGTATACGAAACGGTGAAAGAGGCACAAAAAGAGATCCAAAAGGGGCGCGGCCCCATATTTATAGAGGCCTTTACATGCAGGTACGAGGGTCACTCGATGAGCGACCCGGGAAACTACCGCTCGCCGCAGGAGATGCAGATCTGTAAATCGAAAGACCCGATAGAGAGGATGAGATCCGTCCTTCTCGAGAAGTTCGGCACCGATAAGCAGATGGTAGAGTCTCTGGAGCGGAGGGCCGAAAAGGCTGTCGAGGAGGCCGTCGAGTTCGCCGCTTCGAGCCCGGAGCCGGAGCCGACGGAACTCTATGAGGATATTTTCTGTAAAAGGTGCGGCAATGTTGTATCGTGAAGCGCTGAACCGCGCACTGGACGAGACTATGGAGATGGACCCCGATGTCGTGGTGCTCGGTGAAGATGTGGGGCTCTACGGAGGCTCATACAGGGTGACCGAGGGGCTTGTCGCCAAATATGGTGAAAGAAGGCTGATCGACACCCCGATTGCGGAGCTCTCGATTGTGGGAAATGCGGTAGGCATGGCTATGGGAGGGCTCAGACCCGTAGCCGAGATCATGACTGCGAACTTCTCGCTGCTGGCGTTCGACCAGATCGTAAACCATATGTCCAAACTGCGATACATGAGTGCCGGAAAGATAACGCTGCCGATGGTCGTGCGCTTCCCGCAGGGAGTGAGCAGGCAGCTTGCGGCACAGCATTCGGAGAGCTACGAGCAGATGCTCTGTGCCGTTCCGGGCCTCACCGTCTTTGCAGCGGGCGATGTGAACTACGCCTACCACGCACTCAAGAGAGCCATTCTCATGGACGATCCGGTCATATTCATAGAGCATGAACTGCTCTACAACAAGAAGGGGGAGGTCGACTTCAATACGGAGCTCGACCCCTTCAGGGCGCGCATAGTCAAAGAGGGGGAGGATATCACGATAATAAGCTACCTGAAGATGGTGGACGACGTAATGGAAGCCGTACCGCGGATCGAGGAGGGCCTTGGCGTAAGCTGCGAAGTGATAGACCTCTGCTCTCTCAATCCGATAGATTTCGAAACTATCGCCAAGTCGGTCGAAAAGAGCGGCAGGGTCGTGGTGGTGGAGGAGGATCACAGAACCGGCGGCTACGGATCGCAGGTGGTCAGCCGTATATGCGAGGAGCTCTTTTTCACTCTCGATGCGCCTCCGCTGCGAATTGCCGGCGAAGATGTACCTATACCGTACAACAGAAGCCTGGAGCTGCTCTCCATTCCGACCCCCGACAAGATCGCCGTTCAGATTACGGAGTGGGGGAGGAAAAATGGCCTATGAGATCGTAATGCCCCAGCTCTCCGATTCTATGGAGGAGGGGAAGCTTGTAAACTGGAAGGTGCACCCCGGCGACAGGGTCGAAGCCGGAGAGGTGATAGCCGAAGTGGAGAGCGACAAGGCGGTAATGGAGGTACAGAGCTTCAAAGATGGAGTGGTAAAAGAGCTCAAAGTGAAGGAGGGGGAGAGTGTGCCTGTCGGTACGGTCATTGCCGTATTGGAGACCCCCGGTAGCGGAAGAGACGAGGAGAAGGGAGAGAGAGGAGAACCGAAAAAAGAGCACAGCGTGGCCGAGAGCCCTTCCGAAGAGAGCGTGCCGACACAGGAGGCTGCAGAGGGTTCCAAAAGCGTCGTCGACGAGCTATTCGGCTCCGAAACCAGGCCGAGCGGGCCCAAAGAGGCCAAAAAGAGCGAAGCCGAAGAGGGTAACGGTGGAGCAGGGCAAAAAGCTGCGGCCGGTTCTGTCGTTTCCGGTGAAGCTTCACCTAAAGCGAGGGCGGTAGCCGCCGCATACGGTGTGGATATAGAGGCTTTGCAGAGGGCCGGCAAGCTCCCCGTTCCAGCACATGAAGCCGATATAAAGGAGTGGTACCTGAGGCGCTACTTCACACCGAAGGCGCTCAGGCTCATCGAGCTGTACGGCCTCGATGCAGTGGCTTTCGAGAGCTCCGAAAAGGTGGATGAGAAGAGTGTAAAAGAGTACATCAAAAAGAGGCACATACCGCTGCCCAAGCCGATCTCTTCAAACCGTAAAGCGGTTATAGCGGCGGTGACCCACTCTTCCAAAAAGCCGGTCTACCGCATCTACGACACCATAGATTCGGCTCTTTTAAAGAGGTACGAGACCGAAGAGCTCACCTATACGGTCTGGCTGCTCAAACTCTTTGCGGAGGCCATGATGGAGCACGAGGAGTTCCGAACGACGCTAAAAGGGGAGTCCCTCTATGTGTGGCCGGGTGCTTCGATATCTCTTGCGATGGCAAATGGGGAGGAGCTCTACGCACCTGTCTTCAAAGATCTCGACACCAAAAGCGTCGAAGAGCTATCTTCGATGCTCGGGGAGATGAAAGGGAGGGTCTCTTCGAAGAGGTTGGGGCCTGACGACCTGAGCGGCTCCACATTCGGCTTGAGCAACCTCGGCATGACCGGCATAGAGCGCTTCGACGCGATGATAAACCGAGAAGACTGCGCCATAGCCGCGGTAGGAAGCGAGAGAGGGGGAGAGGTCGCGATCACCCTGACCGTCGACCACAGGATCGTCAACGGATACCAGGCGGCCCTCTTTATGCGGACCGTCAAGAGGCTGGCGTCTGACGAGAGCTTTTTCGAGGGGGCGAAAAAGGGTGGCGACTGAGTTTCAAAAGAGGGTCTGGGATGCTTTGAGACTTATCCCGAAAGGGAGAGTCACCACATATAAAGCGATAGCCGACCATCTCGGAACCCGGGCGGTTCGCGCCGTCGGCAGCGCCGTGGGCAAAAACCCCTACGCACCGGAGGTTCCGTGCCACAGGGTGGTGCCGTCGGACGGCACTCTGGGCAACTACTCTGCACCCGGAGGTCCGAAGAGGAAGATGGAGCTTCTGGCGGCGGAGGGCATAAAGGTGGAGAACGGAAAAATAGCCGGTTTCGAAACTCTGCTGTTCGAGTATGAAAGGGGTAGGGAAGATGGATGATAGATACGATATCTGCTTCATAGGGGGCGGACTCAACTATGCGGGGGCGGTGGTGGCCGCAAAAGCGGGGCTTAAGACGGCTCTGATAGAGAGGGATCTCTCACATCTCGGTGGTACATGCCTGCACAACGGCTGCATACCCTCCAAGCTCTTTCTCCATGCGGCCGCCGCGACTCTGCAGAGCAGAAAACCGCTCTACGACGGCATTGCCGCTCTGGATATGAAGAGACTGCTCGAAGAGAAGGAGAGGGTGGTCGGTGAGGCTGCGGAGGCGATACGAAGGCAGTGCAGCAGGGTCGATCTTCTGGAGGGGGAGGCCAAAGTGACGGAGCCGCACAGGGTCGAGCTGGGCGGCAGATCGATAGCGGCAGATAGTATAGTCATTGGCACGGGATCGAGACCGTTCATACCCGAAGGCATCGAATATGACGGCAAAAGCGTAGTCACAAGCGACGAAATATTGAATCTGAGCGAACTGCCGAAAAAAGCGGCGATCTACGGAGACGGGGCGATAGGCCTCGAGATGGCCTCGTTCATGGCTGCGGCGGGTGTGGAGACGGAGCTCATGTGGCGGCACGATACGCTTCTTAGAAGGGCCCACCCCTCAATCGGAAAGGCTATGGCCGCTCAGCTAGA
>JALWMA010000060.1 GCA_027081015.1 Campylobacterales bacterium
CAGTATCGCACCTGAGAGGATAGGGATGGCCAGAAGCGTCGCCTTCTGATCGGGCGACAGGGTAAAACCGTTTGCCGCAAGCGATTCGGATATTTCCGTAGAGAGCGGCCCGAGCATAGTCCAGACCATAAAACTGAAGTCGAAGTACAAAAAGGCCGCCAGAAGCGTCGGCCAGTGGCCCGCCTTTTTAAGTTCGCCGAATTTCATTCAGGCTCCTTGAAAGAGATTTTCTACCGCAATTGTATCAGCCCGGCGTTCAAATTGCTGATTAAATATTAATCATTTTACTAATCATTTTTGCCTGATTAAAAAACAGACAACTTGATCAAAAAAGATCTGTTAGACTTCCGGAAACTCAAATTTCAGAGGAGACGGCATGACGCTAGAGGCGGTATCGGCCAGACATACCAAGCTCAACAAAATAGAGAGGCTGAAACAGACCAGAAGCTACAAAGAGGCATGGGAAGCGCTCGAAAGATATGCACGCGAGGGTTACGATTCGGTAATAAAGGAGGATATCGACTACTTTCTGAAGTGTTTCGGCATATTCGACAGGCCGGCGACACCGGGAAAGTTCATGATGCGCATCCGGATACCGGGCGGCCGGCTCGACAGTGAGCAGGCGGAGGTCCTGGGACGTATGGCCAAAGAGTACGGAAAAGACTATATGGATCTCACCACCCGCATGCAGGTTCAGCTGCGCCATCTCGAAATAGAGCATATACCATATATCATCGAAGAGCTCGAGAGCGTCGGTATAACGAGCTGGCAGACCGGCGTCGACAACTTCAGAAACATCGTGAGCGACCCGCTCGACGGCCTGGCCTTCGACTCGATCGTCGAAACCGCACCGATCGCCGCCGCGATGCAGGATATTTGGTTGAAAAAGGATGAGTGGATCGCCGCACTCCCCAGAAAATTCAACACCTCCATCAGCGGAACGATGACGAACAGGTGCAATCTATTCGCCCACGACTGCTGCTTCGCGCTCGCGATGAGAGAGGGCGAATACGGATTCAACGTGTATCTGGGCGGCAAAGTGGGTGCCGTTGCCGAGTCTGCCGACGTTTTTCTGCGCCCGAACGAGGTGCTCGACTTTTACGAAGCGCTGATAAAGACCTACCGCAAATTCGGCTTCAGGGACAGCCGAAACAGAAACAGGCTGCACTTCCTTATAAAAGAGGCCGGCATGGATGCGGTAGTCGATGCGGTCAAAGATATGGCCGGCAGGAGCTTCGAAGGGGCGGGTGAAACACTGGTTAAACAGCCCAGAACGGAGGAGCGCGACGGGCGAATACGTCTCAAAAACGGAACCTTCGCTCTGCACATGGTGGTCCCGTCCGGCATCTTCAGCGGTACCGCAATGGTCGAAGCGGCGGAGCTGAGCAAGGAGTTCGGAAGCGGAAAAGTGAATATATCCACAACACAAAACCTCTATATTCTCGGGGTATCCGAAGAGAAAATTCCCGATGCTCTGAATGAAAAACCGTACGACCGATACCACTGCATAAGTACACCCTACTTCAACCAGATGGTGGCGTGTGCGGGCATCGACCTCTGCCCGTTCGGCGTCATTCCCAACAAGAGCGACGCCATAGAGATGGCCGACTTTCTGTCGCAAAGGGTTCCCCTACCGTCCGATGCCTCGATACGTATGCACTGGTCCGCATGCGTAAAAGGGTGCGGGGTCCACGAGCTTGGCGACATAGGCTTCATAGGCTGCAAAGCGAAAGAGGGCGGAGAGACGGTTTACGGCGTCCACATTCAGATAGGGGGAAAGTCCACCGCTTCACAGGAGGAGGCCTATACCATAATGAAGAGCGTCCCCCTGAAAGCGGCACGCCGCTACGTAGCCGAACTGGCCGAATCGTACCTTGCCCTCAGAAAGAGGGGAGAGAGTTTCGAGAGATTCGAAAGCCGAATCCTGAGAAGATACTCAAAAGGGGCGATAGAGTTCATACTTCGCTGGAACGTCGAGATATGCGAGCCCAACGGCTACGAGAGGCTGCTTTTCGACCCCAAATGGGAGACCAACCCGGAACACAACGAAATATTTCTGCTCGGTCTGCAGATATACAGGGCACTTACAGGTCAAAACGCATACCAGGGCATACATTTGTTCAACCCGATAGAGACGACTCCGGCGCGCCACATCTGTAAACTGAACCCGGATGTAGAGAGAGACATAGGGGATATCGTGATGAAAATGGTGGCTCCCTCCACAAAGCGTTACGAAGTATTTACCGAGATCACGAAAGAGCTGGCAAAGATCCGCGAAGAGTGATACCCAAACCGCCTCCACATACGCAAAACTGTTTCGAAACCTCGTATCTTCAGCTTGACGGGACCGTTACGATCCCGCATAGTGTCGTATCTCGGGCTTGGCCCGGATTATACGTGACGCCAGAGCGATATGTCACTTTTTTGTCATAAAATTCCCCTTTCCCACACTTTTTTGATACATATCAAACAAAAACAGTATAAACTGGCATATAATTGCCGAATATATCAAACCGGACCGAAGCTCCGGAAAGAAGGGGAGAAAAATGGAACTTTTACCGTCAGATGCTGAAAAGATAGAGGTCCCGGGAGCCACCGTCGATTTCTACAAATATACCAAAGACGGCATTACATACTACCAGTTCGACACCTCAAGATGCGGTCCGCCGGAACCGATGGTAAACGCTATGAGCGGGCTGAAGCTTATCGACGGTCCGGATAAAAAACTTGTAATGATAAACCATAAAAAGCCGATGGGACTTCTCGACAAGATCGGGCAAAACTACGAAATCGAAACCGAAAATCTCGAAAACGGCAACGTAAAACTCGTTTTCGGGTACAAAGAGGGGGCCACCCCTTCCGCAAACCTCAGCGATACCGCCTGCCACGGCTGAATTTAGAGGGGGGAGAGCTCAAATGTTTCAGGTTTCAAGGGAGTTTGCACCTCCTTTTTCGCTTATTTCGCCCTTTTTTACGGCGGGGTCGATATTCTACCTCGTCGCGATGCTGCTGCTCCCAATGCTGGGGGCCGACTCCTCCGTTTACGACATAGCCGTCGCCGGATGGGCCCACATATTTCTGCTGGGCTTCGTTATGATGGTCATATTCGGGGCGATGGCCCAGCTGGTGCCGGTAGTGCTCGAGGTCGGCCACTTCAGTGTCGACTTCTACTACCTGATATGGCCGCTTCTTTCTGCGGGAACCGTACTTATGGGAGTCGGGTTCGCGGCGGTTCCGGCGCTTCTGCCGTACGGCGGCCTGACGGTACTCGTCGCTATGGCGATATTCCTCGCCGACACCATCCTGACGCTGCGTAAAGTGGAGAGGGTATCGCTTACGGTAAAGACGGTGGCCGTCACGAACGCTTTTCTGCTTCTGGGCATTCTTGTGGGATTCGCGATGGCACTCGCAATCGGTGCCGGAGTCGATGTGGATATCGGCAGATGGATCGGTGCTCACATTGTGCTGGTGCTCGGAGGCTTCGTCACGCTCACGATCATAGGTATGAGCATGGTGCTTCTTCCGATGTTCGGGCTCTCGCACGGATTCGACGAAACACCGGTAAACAGAGCTTTCAAAATCATGGCGGGTGGTCTATTCGCATACTTTGTCGGTACCCTTTTCGACTCCGAATCGATAAGGTTCCTCTCGATGGTCGCCATCTTCATAGCTACGGGGCTCTATCTGTGGCAGATATGGCTCATCTACAAAAGCAGGGCCAGAAAAGAGAGCGATATCTGGTTCAGGTCGATGGTAGTAGGCTACGGCTCCCTGGCATTCGCCCTGCTCCTTGCGCCTTTCGCCCTCATCGGCAGGCTCGAGAGCCTGGCTACGGTATCGGCCTGGTTTCTGGTAATGGGCTTTTTCACATTCCTGATAAACGGTCACCTCTACAAAATAGTCCCTTTTCTTGTCTGGTTCGAGCGCTACAGTCCGCTTGTAGGCAAAGAGAAGGTTCCGATGCTTGCCGATATGGTTCCGAAAAGGCAGGCCGAATTTCAGTTCCGGTTCTCTACCGCCGGAATGATAATGGCAGGAGCGGGTCTCCTTTTGGGAAGCGACGAACTCTTCAGAGGCGGTGCCGCCTTCATGGCTGTAGGTGCACTCTTTATGTTTATGAGCGTAAGATGGATGATGAATTTCGGAAAAAAGAGCTGATCAGGAGTTTTCATGAGTGATAAGATAACGAAAGAGCGGGTTTTCGATGCGATTAGAAAGGTGATCGATCCGGAAGTTGGGTTCAACCTCGTCGAGATGGGCCTGATCTACGATGCGATCATAGATGAAGAGAACAACGTAAAGGTTGTCATGACCCTCTCCACCAGAGGATGCCCGCTTCACCAGCTGCTTGTTCAGTGGGTCAAAGATGCCGTAAAGGAGATTCCCGGCGTCAACGAAGTGGATGTCGAGATCGTTTGGGAGCCGGAGTGGAACATCTCTATGGCCGAAGAGCATGTAAAAAAAGC
>JALWMA010000061.1 GCA_027081015.1 Campylobacterales bacterium
TTTCATTAAAATTAAAAGAGGCATCGATTTGAAAAGGTTTTTTACAGTACTGCTTGCGGCCTCCGTTTCGCTGATGGCGATGGGGCCGCTTGTAAGCGGTGAGTGGCTCAAAGACCACCTGAACGACAAAGATCTGGTAATAGTGGATATCTCTTCGAAAAGCGCTTACAGTAAGGGGCATATCCCGGGTGCTGTGCACACAGATATAAAAGAGTGGCGCAGAGCTCACGGCAGACATGCCCTCGTAAGGCCGATTGAAGAGGTAGAGGCGCTGATGAGAGAGCTGGGTATCGACAACGGCAGCAGGGTGGTGGTCTATTCGCACCACTCGAATGCCAAAGATATTCTGAAGCCGGCCTATGCGGTATGGGCGATGGAGCTCTACGGCATGAAAAACACCGCGATTCTCGACGGGGGTATAGAGTCGTTCAAAAGGGCGGGCGGCAAGCTGCAGCGGCTCCCTGTAAAGCGCGGAGCGGGTGATTTCAAAGCCGAGCCTAATATGGATATAGCCATCAATCTCGATGGCGTCAAAAAGCGTATAGGAAGCGTAAGGATGCTGGATGCACGGCCCGCCGTTTTCTACTTCGGGGCCAAAAAGCAGAAGGTTCTGAAGCGTGCAGGCCATATCAGCGGAGCCACCAGCTACTTCTGGAGGTACAGCTTCAACAGCGACGGGACGATGAAATCCCGGGCCGAGCTGAAAAGTATGCTGGTAGATGGTCTGGGGCTCGACCCGCAAAAGGAGCTGGTGACATACTGCACAGGAGGTCTCGAGACATCGATGAACTATTTCGTCCTGCACCGTCTGCTCCGATTTGAAAAGGTGAAGCTCTACGACGCTTCGATGAAAGAGTGGGCCAACAGGGACGATACACCGATGAGGCTCTTTAGGTGGGAGTAACCCCTTAAGATAAAATGTTTCCTTAAGGATAATTTTTATCATATAGTGATACAATTCCAATCGTAATACAATATAGAGAAGGAGAGAACGATGAAGAAGATGGTAGCAGCCGTAGGTGCTGTAGCGTTGATGGGTATAAGTGCCGTTGCGGCGGACGCACTGGTCCAGAAGGCGAAAAATGCCGGTCTCAAACCGATTCCGGAGAGCAAAACGGAGCTCTACAAGCTTATAGACAACCCTAAAAACCCGATTACCGATGCGAAAGTGGAGCTCGGTAAAAAGCTCTATTTCGATCCGAGACTCAGCAAGAGCGGTCTCATAAGCTGTAACACATGCCACAATCTCGCTACGGGCGGTGTAGACGGGGTCGATGCGGCTACGGGTCACAAGTGGACCGCAAACCCGCACCACCTCAACTCTCCTACCGTATACAATGCGGTTTTCGCACAGAGGCAGTTCTGGGACGGACGAAGCCCCGATCTTGAAGATCAGGCGCAGGGACCTATCCAGGCGGCTCCCGAGATGGCGGCTACTAAAGAGCATGTAGAGAAGGTTATAAACTCCATTCCCGAATATGTAAAAGAGTTCAAAAAGGCTTACGACAATCCTAAAATGAAGCCGACCTTCAAGGATGTCGCGGATGTTATCGGGATCTTCGAGCGCACACTTGTCACTCCGTCAAGATACGACAAATATTTGGCAGGGTGCAACAAGGCGTTGAGCAAAGAGGAGAAAGAGGGTCTCAAGATCTTCATAGACAAAGGGTGTGCAAGCTGCCACAACGGTGTCGCACTGGGCGGATCGATGCAGCCGTTCCCCGCGGTAGGCAAATATAAGTATGCGCATATCGGGGACTTCAAGGGTGACAAGAACGGAATGGTGAAAGTTCCTACACTCAGAAACATCCTGGAGACGAGACCGTACTTCCACAACGGTGCCGTCTGGACGATCGAAGAGGCTATCAAGATTATGGGCGAGACGCAGCTCGGAGTCAAGATAAGCGACAAAGAGGCGAAGAAGATAAAAACATTCTTCGGGGCACTTACAGGCGAAAAGCCGTATGTCCGCTACCCGATGCTTCCCGCAAGCACCGACAAGACTCCCAAGCCCGATCTCAACTGATTCTGCTCCCCTTCGGGGGAGAGTACAAAAATTATTTTCTTCAACAGATCAATCCTATCTATAGGCTATTGTTTCTCAATTGAGTAGTTTTAAAAATCCTATCTATTCTGACTCTCTCCAGTTTGTAACTGATGCTAAGCAGATTGAGGCTTGAACCGTTTTACAGCGGTAGTCTTCTGTAGCTTCTGAAGATTGGAAACATCATGTTTTAGATGACTCTTCAATCTTGGATATTATTTAGTTTTTGATAATATCGTCACTTTTTATAAAATGTAATCGAACCGGCTTCAGTCGCAGCAGTGAAGAAGGCTCTTTTGTGGCTCTTTGAAAAATTTTACCGAGTCGTAGATCATGAAGAGGCCGTAGACGATAACGGCGATCGAAGCGAGGGTGACCATCGCTTTTCTAAGCCTTCCTTTCTGTATAAGGCCGGTAAAAAAACCGAGTCCGAAGAGTGCCGGTATAGTGCTTAGACCAAATATGAGCATTACCACGGCTCCCCACAGGGGACTCAGGGTGCCGGCGGCCGTTACCGCGAAAAAGTAGACAAAACCGCACGGCAGAAGGCCGTTTATCATTCCCAAAAGATAGAAACTGAATATGGAACTGTCGTTCATAAGTGCCTTGAAACTCTTTTGGTACCAGGAGCTTTTCATGATGGAGTGCTCAACGAGTGTAAGAAACCTTATTTTCCCCATCATCGAAAGCGCGGTAAGGATCATAACGATGCCGGCGAAGAGAAAGAGTGCACCAACCGTATAGCCGCTGAATGTTGCGACACTGCCCAGATATCCGAAGAGAGCCCCAAGTAGAGTGTAGGTCGTAACACGGCCCAAAGAGTATGCAAGATGCGCCGCACTCTGGTGCGCACCTCCCCACTCCGGCTTCACTTTGGCACCAGTGTAGGCGAGTACGATTCCGCCGCACATTCCTATACAGTGGCCGAACGAGCCCAGAAAGGCTATGGCGGCGATCGAGAGGAGGTTTACGGCTTCCATCTACTCTCTTTTGCCATGAACTTTTCTATATTCTGGGTTTGCCATGTGCATCCCTTTTCGCATACGCTCGACGACGGTTTCGAAGTTTACGGTACCGGCTCTTCTCTTTTCGTAGGCTCCGAAGCCGTAGTGCATCGGGGTGGTTTCATCCGTAGAGTAGTGCGCCTTTCTACCGTCGATCCATCTACCGGTGTCTAAGGCGTAGACCCATATCGCGGCAGCATCTTTAAAGGGTTGATCATCGAGCCACAAAGCCATACAGCCTATATCGTCGAAAAACCGCGTTTTGCCCTCATCGTTGACTACCTGGGCGCTGAAGCGCTTTTTATCTATCTCCATCTTGCACATACTGCACAGATAGGCGTGTGGGAAAATCTCGATAGGCTTTTTCTCGACATTTCCCGTTAACACCACTTTCGGATGCGGCTTTTTGTCCAGTGAGAGAACGAGGCCGGTGACGGCCGCCATGAACAACAGTACTACGACAAACGGTTTGGCGAACTTTTCCATGACGCAAATGTTATCGAATCGATGTTAAGTGAAGATTAACAGAACGGGCCTACGGCCCGGTATACTTCGGCTACTTGCGCTTTTGGCGTATGGTCGAGTCGATATATTCAAGCTGTGAAGGGGTTAGGATGCGCCTGGTGTCGTAGATGCATTTGAGGTGTGTGCGTGTAGCTTCGGCTTTTAGTTTCGCCAGTTTCTCCACATCTGCCGAAAGTGATTCCGGTGTTGCGCCGCTCATTGCGGCTTTTACTATCTTTTTTCTAAGCTCGGCGATCTTCGGTTTCAAAGAGAGTACACTACCCAATGTCGCTTTTCTTATTTTAAGCAGCTCTGCCTTCTGCTTCTGAGTAAGCGCCAGCTTCGGGTCATCCCAACGCTTTTTGATGATCATCGTATAGTGGGGCAGTCCTTTGGTTATAAGAAACGGCGAAACCTTTTTCGCACCTTTATATTGATGGTTTGAAGCTATCGCTCCGGCAGGCAGTATAAGCGCCGCCCCGATTATCAAGATACCTATCGCTCTTTTGAACATGAGCTTCTCCTTTTCGATTTTTTGTCTGGACTCTTTAAGTCACAAAATGTATCGGGCAGTATAGCATAATATGGTTTCTGGTTTTGGATGATATAATTTTTTCATATAATAAAAAGAAATCGGCATTTTACACCAGATTTATACTCTTTTGATATAATCGTCGCAAGGTGCCGCAATAGGGGGGTGTAAGCGGAGAAATCAGCATATACACAGGTATGGTTTAAGGATAGCAGAGTGACGCTGTTTAGACAGATAAATGCCGTATTTTCGATCATTCTTCTACTCGTTCTCGGTACGGTTCTGGG
>JALWMA010000062.1 GCA_027081015.1 Campylobacterales bacterium
TCAGGTGCAGCTGCACCAGAACTACTGGGGCGGTAAGAGAAAGGCCGATGTTTTCAGGCTGCATGACGACAATATCAACAGAAGCGGCCGGATAGATAGGTCGGGAGCCATCTATTCGGGCTCCATTTCCGTCGGTGTCAACAAGTGGGTCATAGCGGAAGTGGCGGTCAGGGCTCGCGTAGAGACCGAAGGAAGCGGTTCTACGGCGAGACTCGACTTCAGGAACCCGGACTTCGTACGTATTCCCTGGGTCCGTTTCGACTTCTCGTAAATAGTGTTCGGGAGAGGATTTCTCCCGACGCTACCATATTGAAACTGATTTTACGCAAATGCGTAAAATCATCTCGAAATCCAAGATTTCGAAGCTTTAGGGGGTTGTAGGGCCGGTCAGGCCCTGCCAAATTGCGGGCTTGGCCCGGAATTTGCGTAACATCAGTTAAAAAGAGGAGGGTGAATGGTTCGTATATTTTGGATCCTTTGCCTCGGTTTTATGATTGCTGCAGGAGCCGATATGAAACAGAGTATTGAAGATCTCGAAACAGTGAGGGCGGAGTATGAACCCAGGCTAATGCAGATAGATGGCATCGAAGGGGTCGGTTTCGGTATTCGGGAGGATGGAAAAAAGTCTTTGAAGATCTATATCTCCAAACCCGAAGAGGAGATCTCTTCGAAGCTGCCGGAAGCTCTCAAACGAGACGATGTGGAGCTGGAATTCGTCGGTGAGATAGAGGCGGAGTAGAAGGTGCTTTTTTTTCAGCTCTTTTTGAGCAGAAGCCCGGCGGTAACGATCATACCTATTCCAAGCCATACCCAAAAGTCGGGAAACGGGTCGCCGAGCATGATTCCGAAGCCTACGGCAAACGGAATATTGGCGTAGCTGATCGCACCCACTATACCTGCGCGGCCGAGGGAGTAGGCTTTTGTAAGAAGCCACTGCGAGAGGGTCGAGATCAGGGCCATTAGCACGATCAGCATCCAGGTTTGCGTAGAAGAGGGGAGGCTGAAGGCGGGAAACAGAAATTTAAGCGCTTCGGGC
The DNA here is from genome assembly GCA_027081015.1 of Campylobacterales bacterium. Classification (GTDB taxonomy): domain Bacteria; phylum Campylobacterota; class Campylobacteria; order Campylobacterales; family Hydrogenimonadaceae; genus Hydrogenimonas. Next base: position 1,037 of record JALWMA010000062.1, read on the forward strand.
GGATTTACAAAAGGTGCTGCCGCAAAAAGCGTAAGCGGCAGAACCGTTCCGAGCCCTACGAAAGAGAGTACGATGATGCGCGCATCATATATCTCTCTTATGCGTTTGATGGTCGCGTAAGCGCAGGCGGCGAAGAAGCCTCCCAAAAGTCCCAGAAAATGGTCGTAGCCCATCCCTATACCCGTAGGTTTGGCGATGAGCACTACACCGCCGAAACCTATGAGAAGGGCCGCTACGGCATATACGTTAAGCCTCTCTTTCATAAGGAAAAAGGCGAGAATGGCGACAAAAAGGGGCGAGGTTTTGTTCAGGGTGATAGCTTCACCGAGCGGAATCGCGGTTATGGTGTAGAAAAAGAGTATCATCGCACTGAAGCCGAAGAGTCCGCGAAGCAGAAGCAGATGGAGTTTTCCGCCCGGCAGCGATACGGGAGTGTGGCGAAGTGCGGCCAGTATGATGAGTACTCCTATCGCGTTGCGGAAAAAGACTATCTCCATGGCGCTCAGATCTTCTCCCAAGATCTTTGCGACGGCTCCGTTGAGTGCCGATATGATGGCACTTGCAAGCATAAAGAGTATGCCCTGATCTATACTGTGTACTCTTTTGAGCGTCCTGTACATCGATCTCACTTTACTATCGGGATTTATGCGTGATTGCAGTCGGGCGGAATTATAGCAGAACTATCTACACTCGGCAGCCGGTCGCCATGTTCTGCGAGTCTATAAAGCGGTCGAGTTCGTCGAGGGAGAGGGGCCTCGAGAAGAAGTACCCCTGGTAGAGGTCGCAGCCCAGTTCGTTCAACCTTCTAAACTGCTCCTCCTCTTCCACCCCTTCGGCGAGTATGGCGAATCCAAGCGTCTTGCCCAGTGTTATTATCGCCTTGACCATCGCTTCCGATTCGTTGTCTACAAGGAGAGTTTCGATGAAGCTCTTATCGATCTTCAACTCGTCGATAGGAAGCTTTTTCAGCATTCCCAAAGAGGAGTATCCTGTTCCGAAGTCGTCGAGGGAGATATTCAGACCGTACTCTTTCAGCCTCTGCAGTGTGGCGAGGATGAACTCAAGCTCCTCTATGAAGAGTGACTCGGTAATCTCCACCACTATATGCGAGGGGTCCATCGCACCCCTCTCTATTGTCTCTATGAAGGTCTCCACAAACCCCTTTTCGTTGAACTGCCTTATGGAGATATTGATCGCGAGACAGAATTCGATACCTCTCTTTTTCTGAAGAGAACCGATCTCCTCTATCGCATGTTTGGTAATGTATCTGCCGATTTTCGTCATAAGGCCGCTCTCTTCGGCTATCTTTATGAACTCATCGGGGTGTATCTGGCCGAGCCTGCCGTTCTCCCACCTGACCAGGGTTTCGACACCGTGAAGTGTACCGTCTTTGCGCATTTGTGGCTGGTATACCAGCGTCAGTTCGTCTCTCTCTATCGCATTTCTGAGCTCATGCTCCATTATGGAGTACCTGTTTCTCATCGCCTTCAGTTCGCTTGTGAAGAAGGCGAAGCTGTTTTTGGAGCGTTTTGCATGGTACATCGCGATGTCCGCGGCACTGAGCAGCTCGAAAAGCTTGGTGCCGTCGAGCGGGTAGCGGCTTATACCTATGCTGACGCCTACGGTAAACTCCATCCCCTCCACCTCGTAGGGCCGGGAGATCGCTTCGATAAGCAGGCGCGCGTTTTCACTAAGCCTGTCGATGTCGTATTCGTGGCAGAGCATGATGAATTCGTCGCCTCCGTGGCGGATCACCATGGTACCTTTGGGCATCGAGGCCTTTAGCCGTTTTGCCACCTCTACGAGTATCAGGTCTCCGTAGTGATGGCCTATGCTGTCGTTTATATTTTTGAAGTTGTCGAGATCTATGAAGCCTACGCTAAAGGGCGGCGCTCCGTCGTAAATCCACGAGTCTATCTTCTTTTGCAGGTACATCCGGTTCGGAAGTTTAGTGAGGTTGTCGTGCATCGCCTGGTAGAGAAGCTCTTTCGATTTTCTCTTCTCTATCGCGTTGATGGTATAGAAGAGATAGTAGACCACTATAAAGATGAAGAGGAACGAGACGATATTTATGATCCAGTAGTTGGAGACTTTGTCGAAGATCTTTTCGGTGGACATATGGTAGTGGACCCAGAGCTTGTAGTCGGGTACGTACTGCCAGCTTATGATGTAGGACTCCCCGTTTGGAGAGTCGAATAGAACGACGGCCGGTTTTTTACTCTTTTTGAGCTCTTCGAATGTCGTTTTGGCCTCGGTTTCGAGGGCTCTGCCCCCCTCTTCGGAGTAGCGCTGGCTCTCTGTTACGGGCTTGGTGTAGAGTTCCGGATATTTTAACGGAGATTTGTCGCTGTGGTAAATTCGGTACCAGGAGTCGTCCAGAAATATCTCGAGCTCCGTACCGATGTCCGTGTAGGCTTTCCAGATCGAGCGCGCGCTGCTTAGATGCAGGCCGAGCGAAAGCACCGCTACAACCTCTCCGTCATCGTCTCTGACAGCTTTATGCAGAGGTAGAATCCACTCGTTCAGGGCTTTGTCGTAGAAGGCCCTTCCTATCACCATGCCCCTCTCTTCCAGAGCCTTTTCGAATGCATGGCAGCTCTCTTTGGAGTGTTTCAGGTTTTGCAGCTCTTCGGGGCTGCATGTTTTGCTGAGCAGAACGATATTGCCTTCGGGATCACTTATCGAGATGCCTGCGAGGGCCGGATTCATCTGAAGGAGGTTTTTAAAGAGCCTTCTTACATGGTCTCCGTCATTGATCTCCTCATCTTCGAAAAGGTGTCTGTCCAGAATGTTGAGCAATATCTCCTGCTGAATGAAGTAGTGGTTCGTAGCTTCGCTCGTCGACTTGCTCAGATACGCAAGTTCCGACCGCAGATCCCTTTCGACGTTTTTATACTGCATATACGAAATGAGCACCAGAAGTGCAAGACCCATCCCCAGAAGTATGTAAAAGAGTGTCCAGAGATTCTTTTTGAGCAGATGCTTCATTCGACCCTTTCGAAAAAGCTGCGATTACCGGAATATAATCGACAATTTTTCAGTATAGATGATACTCTACGGTCGATTGAATTATATCGAATAAAATATATTATTTAAACCGATAATACTTTTCCGGTGACTGATACTTTTTTGCCACACTCGATACCTTTTGCCCCAGTTTGAGTCGATAGCGGTGCCCATTACAGATAAAATCTGTTACAATCATTGAAAAAATGATCGAATAGGGTGCCATGTTCATAGAATCGGTGAGACTCTTTTTGGATGATTTGAAGAGCTCTTTCAGGGATCTTGCCCCGATAGTCGCGGTAGTCGTATTCTTTCAGGCTGCAGTAGTGCAGAGTATGCCCCAGAATCCGGCATCCATCGTGACGGGCCTGCTGATAGTAGCGGTGGGGCTGGCGCTCTTCATTCGCGGGCTGGAGCTCGGGATATTCCCGATCGGCGAGAATCTCGCGGTAGAATTTGCCAAAAAGGGGTCGCTCTTCTGGCTGCTTCTTTTCGCCTTTACCATAGGCTTCTCCACGACGGTTGCGGAACCCGCGCTTATCGCCATAGCCGATAAGGCGGCCGCGATAAGCGCAGGAAAGATCGACGCCTTTGCTCTTCGTATGACGGTTGCCGTTTCGGTCGGCTTCGCCATAGCGCTCGGGGTGTTTCGTATCTTGACGGGCCACCCCATCCACTACTATATCATCACCGGTTACGTACTGGTGGTGGCTATAACCTTTTTCGCACCCAAAGAGATCGTGGGGCTCGCTTACGACAGCGGCGGCGTTACCACCTCTACGGTGACGGTGCCTCTCGTAGCCGCATTGGGTATAGGCCTGGCCTCTTCCATAAAGGGCAGAAACCCTGCTATCGACGGTTTCGGGCTCATAGCCTTCGCCTCGTTGACGCCGATGATATTCGTGCAGCTGTACGGCATCGCCGTATATGCCGTGTCGCCGCAGGAGGCTGCAGCCTCGTTTGCCGTTATGGAGGAGGCGGTACGCGAGACGGTCGAGTCGAAAGAGCGTTTCGACACCGGCGAAATTCTTTGGGACCTGGTGGCCGTAATAAGGGATGTGGCCCCGATTCTGCTGGTGATCTTTTTCTTTCAATATTTCGTTATAAAAAAGGCGGTTGCCCATCTCAAAAAGATTTCGGTCGGAATCGTTATGGTCATCCTGGGTCTCTACGCCTTTATCGTAGGACTCGAGATGGGTCTTTTTCCGATAGGCGAGACCATCGCGTTTCAGCTTACATCGATGAAAAACGACCTTCTCATATACCTTTTCGGATTTATGATCGGTTTCTCCACCACGATGGCGGAGCCGGCTCTTCTTGCCATAGCCATAAAGGCGCAGGAAGTTAGCGAAGGGAGCATAAACCAGGGTGTGCTTCGCGTGGCGGTGGCTGTGGGGGTGGCTATCGGAATCGCCCTCGGAGCCTATCGCATAGTTGCGGGAGATCCGATCCACTACTACATCATAGCGGGCTATATTCTCGTAATCGTTATGACATATTTCGCCCCTCGATACATCATTCCGATCGCCTACGACAGCGGCGGGGTCACTACATCTACGGTCACCGTTCCCCTTGTGGCGGCTCTGGGGCTGGGGCTTGCCGAAAATATAGAGGGCCGAAACCCTCTCGTGGACGGGTTCGGCCTGATCGCCTTCGCATCGCTGTTTCCGATGATAACCGTGATGGGTTACGGCACATATGCCCATTTCGCGGCGGGCAAAACAATCCAGAAAAAGGAGAGTGCATGAAGTTTGTCGCACTTGTGGCGATAGTGGCCGAAGAGAGGGAAGAGGAGGCGATAAAGATCGCCAAGGAGTCCGGCGCAGGCGCCGTTACCGTTCTGCGCGGCCGCAACATCGGTCTGAAAGAGAAGAAGATATTTTTCGGTCTCACGCTTGAGGAGAACGTCTCCATGCTGCTGTTCATACTGCCGCGGAAAATCTCGATGCGTGTTATGAAAGCGCTCAAAGAGGAGATGGATATGCAGAACGACGAAAACAGCTCGATAGCCTTTACCGTCCCTCTGTCGCATGTGGCCGGCCTGAATATAGAAGAGCTCCATAAATTCGAAAACGAGATAAAACAGATTCTGTAAAAGGAGGAAGGTATGCTGGTAGAAGATGTAATGACTCCGAAAGAGAGGCTGGTGATCGTCTCGCAGATGGCGCCCGTGCGGGAGGCGCTTATGCTTATGAAGAGGCACAGGGTAAAAGCGGTCATAGTGCAAAAGAGTTCGGAAAACGGGGCTTACGGGCTGGTGACGTTCAAAAACATCCTTCAGTCTATCGTGGCCGAAGACGGCGATATAGACCTGCTCAACGTCTACGATATCGCCTCCATGCCCTCCATTTCGGTCTCGAGAAAGCTCGATATGAAGTATGCGGCGCAGATGATGGTCAAGAACAGCATAAAGAGGCTGCTCGTCATAGACGACAACGAGATTTACGGAATTTTGACGATGAGCGATATCATAGGTGTACTGCTCAACGACGTGGAGGCGTAGGTTATATGGTCAAAGTCTGATTTTCGCGGCATGAAAGAGGGTAGGGTTCTCCTCCTTTTTCGACTCGTGTAGAGCGATTATCAGGCGTGCTATGATCTCCTCCGGCGAGATCTTCTCTTCTCCGATCTCCATGATTGCCGCGGCCACGTTTCCTTCGTCGACCTCTTTGGCAAAAAGGCGCAGAATCTTTTTGAAGGCTATCTCACCCTTCGAAATGGGGGTGTTGTGGTATATGACGAAGAAGAGATCCTGGTCGAGCGCCATAACCATATCGGTTTTGCGGACATTTTTCTCGAGCGTGAGCAGCATTCGCAGCGGGGCCTGGACCAAAATGGCGCTCGAGTGGAGTCCGTATCTTCCGAAATCATACTGCGCCATATCGATATAGTTTCTTATCAGTGGCTCGACATGTCTCAACATTATCTTGAGACGCGGATTTTTGCGTATGATATCATTCATGACGTTATTGTACCATTCATTTTAACCGTTTATCCACAATATTGACCAATCCCCGGGCGCCGGCACTTGTGCGGTTCGGTTTTCGCTATACCTGATAGAATATATCGTCATTTGGCGCCTATCTGTTATGCTATAATATTTTATTATGGCTAACCGGAGGTGCACAATGCGGGACTTTAGGGAGATAGAGGCCGTTCTTCTGGATATAGACGGTGTGTTGTACGAAGGTGACAGGCCGGTAGAGGGGGCGCAGAAGGTGATAGGGGAGCTTCAAAAAAAGTACCCGATCAGGTTCATAACCAATACGACGAGAAAAACCCGCGCTGCGGTTTACGACAAGCTTAGGGGGATGGGGTTCGCGGTCGGGCCCGACTCGATCTTCACCGCCCTCGACGCCGCGGCGGCCTTTTTGAAGCAAAACCGTGCGAGCGGCTATTTTCTTCTCTACGAGAAGGTGGCCGACCAATTTGCCGCCTTCGAGAGCGAAAAACCCGATTATGTCGTCGTGGCCGACGCATATACCGACTTTACCTACGAGAGGCTGAACAGGGCGTTTAGACACCTGATGGATGGGGCGGATCTTCTTGCGATAGCCAAAAACCGCTACTTCAAAGACAGGGACGGCATGTTGAGCCTCGATGCCGGCGGATTCGTGGCGCTGCTGGAGTTCGCCGCGCAGAAGGAGGCGAAGATACTCGGAAAGCCGAGCCGCGACTTTTTCAGGCTGGCGTGCGAATCGATGGGTGTGGAGCCAGAGAGGGTGCTGATGGTCGGTGACGATATAGAGAGCGATATCCTCGGGGCGCAGAAGGCTGGGATGAGAGCCTGCCAGGTAAAGACGGGTAAATTCCGCCCCGAAGACCTGGAAAGCGGCATAGAGCCCGACTGCCTGATAGACTCCGTAGCCGACCTTCCGAAACTGCTCGACGGCAATGAGGTATAATTTGCGTAGTATCGGTTAGATATTTTTTTAGGGAGTCGCAAAAGTTGTACAAGATCATCAATACCGGCGGGACATTCAACAAGATATACGATCCGATAAAGGGTGAACTGGTCGTAGCGTCCGACAACAGTGCGGTTCTTGCGGCTGTCGAGCCTCTTAAAAGAGCGCTCGGGCTGTCGGTTTCAGGGATGCTTTACAAAGACAGCCTCGATATGGACGAGAGGGACCGTGAGCTTCTTGGCGAAGAGGTTTGCCGTTCGAAAGAGACGAAAATAGTGGTGGTCCACGGTACAGATACGATCGACAGGAGTGCCGAAGCAATAGAGTCGGCCCTTGGAGAGGAGAGCGAAAAGAGGGTCGTTCTTACAGGGGCTATGGTGCCGTTTTCGATTGACCCTGTCGAAGCGGTTTCGAACCTGACCCTGGCGGTGAGCTCCGCCGGCTTCCTCGAGCCCGGTGTATACATATCGATGCACGGCCTCGTCCTTCCGCACAGGGAGATAGTGAAAAATCGAAAACTCGGAATCTTCGAGCGGGTAGGCTGATGGAGTGCATTGTCTTTTCCACATCGCGCCGCATTCGAGACTATATCGCCTCGAAAGAGAGCGCGCTTCTCCCCAAGCTCTATACGATGGAGGAGTTCATAAAGCGCTCCATAGTCGTTCCCGGGAGGGCTTTCGTGGACGAGGCGGGCAGGGTGCTCTACCTCTACCGGGCGGTGAAAGATCTCGATATCGGTGCGCTTGGCTTCGAAAAGGAGTTTCTGGGCTTTTTGAAAAACAGCAGCTTTCTGTTCCGCTTCTTCGAGGAGATCTTTGCGGAGCAGGTGGGCATAGAGGCTCTAAGAGGGGCCGACACCTATGCCGACTTCGAAGACCATCTGGCCCTTTTGCAAAAGATTCACGAAAGGTATGCGCGGGAGCTCGAAAAGGATGGTCTCGTAGATTTCGTTACGATGGGAGACTACAGGCTCAACAGGAAGTTTCTGGAGAGCTTCGAGCGTATAGATATTCATGTCGACGGCTACCTGAGCCGTTTCGAAACCTCACTGCTTGAGCAGGTAGATACACCGCTGTATCTGCACTTTACCGCCACTCCGTTCAATACGAAACTGATCGAGAGGATCGGGATGAAGGATCGTCTCGAGCCGGGCAACCGCTATACTCTGGAGTGGAGCGGCAGGAGGGTTCTTTTTGAGGAGCCGGTAGGCTCTTTGGATCCGGAAAGCATCGAGGTCGCCGCCTTCAACGAGAGGATAGACCAGGTCGCCTTCGTGCTCGAGTCGGTTCAGAGATTCGTCGAGGATGGGGCTGACCCAGACAGGGTGGCTGTGATTCTTCCGGACGAGTCGTTTGCCGAATACCTGAAGCTCTTCGACGATATGGGCAACTTCAACTACGCCATGGGCACACCCTTTACGCAGAGCCGCTACTACAGGAGCCTGGCCGATCTCTACGACGCACTGACCGGTAGAAGCGAAAGCGCGAAGGAGAAGGCGGCCGCGAGCGGGGTGACCGAGAGGTTCCGAAAAGTCACCGATTTCGACTCTTTTATCGAATTTATCGAGGATGTGGAGATCTCTCCGAAAGAGCATGAAGCCATAGACGAGGCGAAATTCATCTTCAAAAGGTTCGCCCCCCTTCTTCGGAACGAACCCCCTCTCAACCTCCTTCAGAGCTGGCTGCAGAGGCTTCAGGGTCTAAGCATCGACGATGTCGGCGGCGGGAAGATCACCGTAATGGGGGTGCTCGAGAGCAGGGGTAAGAGTTTCGACGGTGTGGTCATTGTCGATTTCAACGAAGATGTCGTTCCGAAGGTTGGCGAAAAAGATCTTTTTCTGAACTCCGCCATAAGGCGCCATGCCGATATGCCGACGCGCGGCGACAAAGAGAACCTGCAGAAAAACTACTACTACCTTCTTATGCTCCGCAGCGAAAGAGCGGCCCTATGTTACGTAAAGAACGAAGAGGCTTCCGCAAGCCGTTTCCTGAAAGAGCTGAAGCTCGCCGACCCCGACGTTTCCGACGCCGTATACAGACCGGTGATCGCCCCAGTTTCAAAGAGACCGACCCTTTATGGGAAGGAGATAGAAACTGCCAACCCGTTCATAAAGAGCCGCAGGCTCACACCTACAAGACTCAAAGATTTTCTGACCTGCCGCAGGCGGTTTTACTACAGGTATCTCCTGGAGATAAGAAAGCCGGAGCGGGAGGAGGAGCCGAACATGGGCTCGTTGATCCATGCCGCCCTCGAGGCCGCCGCCGTGTCGAAAGAGCGGTTCGCTTCGCACGGGGAGTACTTCTCGTTCGTTATGGACAGACTCTACAAGAGCGTATCGAAAGCTATGATGCGCCTCGAAATATCTATAGAGTGGGAGGAACGCCTAAAGAGGTTTTGCGAACTCGACTTCGAGAACCTGACCTCTATGGCCCACCCCGTTGTGGAGGATTGGTGCGAAGCAGGGTTCGGGGGCTTCACTCTGAGTGCGAAGATAGACAGGGTGGACCTTTCGCAAGGCGTCGTGCGCGCTATAGACTACAAAACATCGAAAAAAGTGGAGAAGACGGTAGAAGACGAGAACGATTTTCAGCTCCTCTTCTACCGCCTCTGGGCGGAGTCGGTATATCCGGACAAGAGGGTGGAGACGCTCTACTGGGACCTCTATAAAGGTGTCGAAATCCATGTAGATACGTCTGAACGCATTGAAAGACTCAAAGAGGTGCTGAACGATCTTGCGACCGCGCAGAAGATCTGCTTCGAAAAGACAGACGACGAATCCGCCTGCGGCTACTGCGACTTCAAGACCGCCTGCGGCAGGGAATAGAGGGTTTTAAGCTCCGGGCGCTTGCAGGGGCGCCATCTCATGCCGGATCGCCGGTTTTTCCCGGAGTTTGCGCAACATTCGGTTATAATATTGAAAAACATTTTTGTACCTGCGCTGCGGGTCTGTCTGCCTGTACGGCTCTGCCGTTTGCAGGTGCGTGAAAGAAGTATCGATGAACAATGAGCTGTTTTTAAAACGTTTCGGACTGTTTCGAACGCTTGCGGTGGGCACCGCGGCAGATCTGCAGGAGTTGTGCTCTTCATACGGAAACGTATGTACGGTTTCGGAGTGCGAAGATCTCGAGTCGCTCGATTTGAGGCAGCCTCCGCAACTTCTCCTCCTTTTTGCAGGCGACGATTCGAAGCGTGCCGAAGCGTGCATGAAGCGGCTGGGTGACATTCCGTTTTGGCAGAGAGTGCTTTTTTGTGACGATCCCGAAGATCCGTCGATGATGAAGCTCGCGATAAGGCGGAGGTTTTTCAGTCTGAACAGAACTCCCGCCGGCAGGGAGGAGCTGACCGGGGTGCTGGCGGCTGTTTTGCCGTCGCTGATAGAGAAGTTTCAGGAGAGCGGCAGGGCCGCGCAGCTGCATAAAATGGTCGAAATGGGTCCGGCGAAGATCCTCTTTGGAGGGAGCGGCCAGGCCCTATACATCAATGCGCGCGCGAAAAAGCTCTTCGGCATCGAGAAGGTAAAAGAGGCCGCCCCCAAGCTGGCGGAACTCTTTGCGCCGCTGAACGGAAGCGGCGGATCGGAGCGTGTAGTCGGGAAGATCGACTACGAGGGGCGGCAGCTCGTGGTATGCAAAGATGAGGAGCCCTTTTCGAAAGAGACCCTCTTTACCGTTTTGGAGCCCGACCCTTCGCAAAGCGACGAAACCCCTGCGCACGTTACACGCCTGGAGTTCATAGATCGGATGAAAGACAAAATGGCGCAGCGGATCGATATGTCGGTGCCGCTGGTCCTCCTTACGGTCAGGATGAAGAACTACGCCCAGATTGTCGAAGATTTCGACTGGATCGCGGTCCATACGATCCAGAAAGAGCTCAACGAGCTGCTTCTGAAAATCTTCGACACTTTCGAAGCCTACGGCCTCTGGCAGCCCGATATGGCGCTGGTGCTCTTTGAAGAGATATCTCTCGAGGAGTTGAAAAAGAGGGTCTCGTTTTTCATTACACAGGTCAACTCCAGGGAGTTCCACAACGATATCGTACCCTCTCTCGATTTTACGCTCATAGAGATAGGAAGTACCGATCTAAATGCCATGATAAACCTGATCGAAAAGGAGTATTCAGGCTCCATCACCGTTTCGGACACGAAAGAGTTCGATATTTACAAAACTTCGAGCAGTGAAGATAGCCGGGAAGATGCGGATGTGATATGGCAGTTTCTGGCGAACATCATGGCGGGCCGGCTCCCTTTGAAGCTCATGAACATATACAAGGGGCTGCCGATAAGCACCCCTACCAAAATATTGAAGATGGAAGAGGATAAAATCATCGTCACCGCCGAAAAGATCCAGAAGTTCGTGATGGAGAGCGAGAAGGAGACGGTTTTGCAGTCACCACACCTTCCTTCCGACCTGCATGCCGATGTGCACTTCGTCGACGCATCGAGACCTCTTGCAATACTGAAGAATCTCAAAACCATGAAGACATCCGTGAACAACCGCAAACATACGCGGGTTACCGTCACCTCCAGGCTCCCGATTACACTGAAACTCGGAAAGAGCCACTACACAGGGTATGTGTACGACATTTCGATAAACTCGATCGCGATACTCTTAAACCTTGACAAGTTCGAAGAGAACGAGCTAAAAGGGCGGCAAGCGGATGTATCTTTCAAACTGCCGTGGGAGAACGAAGAGGGGTTCGTAAACATAACGGTCAGAGCGGATATCCTCTTCAACCGCAACGAGAAAGAGTTCCACAAGGTTGTCGTACTTCTGGAGCCGGACGATATATGTGAGAGCTATATCTTCGACTACATATACAAGCGCCAGAAAGAGCTGATAAAAGAGTTGAAGTCGCGCCTATGAACTGATTGCCGCCGCGGCCTTGATAATGTTTAACGGATTGTGCGCTCCTATATAGACTTCGAACGGCTCTTTGCCACAGTCGAAGAGCCCGTATACCGCTTCCTGTGCACTTCTGACAGAGTATTCGACGGTAAAGACGCAGTCATCCTCAATCTCTGTGAACTGTCCCAAAAATGCGAAGTTGGTTGAACCCTCCGGAATCACTTTAGGACGATCTTTGGGCTTTCTGGGCATAAATAGACTGTCTATAAAAGGCATAGATACCGGAATAGCGTTTATCACTCCGCCTCTTTGCATGACAGGTTCCATAAGGTCCGTTATTTTAAGGTGGTACCACAGCTCCTCCAGAATCTCCTCTCCGCTACATTCGCTCATCGGCTTTTTTACATGGTTGCCTATACGGTCGGGATAGAGAGCGTAACCCCAGAATATCTTTATATCTTTCGGCTGGTCGGGAAAGTGCGGCTGGCGCGCTATAACTATCGACATCAGCCAGTTGGAGTCGATCATTGTCACCAGTCCACCGGTGCCGTCCACGTTACCGGTGAAATCCTCCATATAGTCGTGGAATGTACTCTCCTTCAGCGTAACGGTAAACGAGTACCATTTCTGCAGGTCTATGTTGTCGCAGAAGACTCCCGGGTTACCGAACGACGGATCTTTTTGGGCCACTCTTTTCCACAGTTTCCACGCGCCGGATGAATCGACACCTTTTAAAACCGGTGCTCTGTGCAGATCGCCGGCATCGGTGCTTTCGGTGATCGAGCCGTTTGTAAAAAAGAGAAAATCGCCGTTTTCAAGGATGATGGTATCCTCCTTCCCCATTCTATCTATCTCTATCGCGGTGGCGGTTTTGCGCTCTTTTGAGAGATCGAAATCTATGTCGGTAACGGTGGTTTCGAGCTCGAACTTCACCCCTTTGTCGCGTAGGTAATTTTCGAGGGGAAGTACGACCGAGTGGTACTGATTGTACTTTGTGCGCAGGATTCCGCCTATATATTTGAGTCCGGGCATCAGGTGCATGAAGCGCCTCATATATCGTCTCATCTCGGCAAGCGAGCTCCACTTCTGGAATGCGAACATCGATGTGAAGATCATCCAGAAGTTGGTGGAGAAGAAGCTCAGTGTAAACCACTCCTCTATGCGTTTGCCGGCCAGTGCCGACTCAGGTGTAAAGAGAAGCTTCATCATCAGAAGCTGATCCTTCTCCCCGATGCCGTATGATGAGAGGTCTACCTTTTTGCCCTCTTTTAGGAGTCTGGCTTGAGCGTGCGAGACGAAACGGCTGTTGAACTCCATGCTCTCTTCGGTTACGCTGATATTCGGATCGTCGTATGATGGAATATTGGAAAGAAGGTCCCAGTAGCAGCGATACTCCTTTTCATGCATCCTGCCTCCCCGTATCAGATAGCCCTCTTCAGGATTCCCCGAGCCGTCGAGTGCCCCTCCCGTTACGGGAGACTGTTCGAATATCGTTATATGTTCGGGATTTATCCCGGCATCTCTTATCAGATAGAATGCGGTCGCAAGAGATGCAATGCCGCTGCCTATCAGGTACGCTCTGGTATTTTCGTCCGCTTTCGTTTTCATCCACTCCTCCTTCTTTATACGGCGTTTCTTAATGGCTTTCGTGATTAAAAATCTATTATAGCAGAAGAGTGTTGCGTATGCTTTGAAAAAAATTTGATATGATAGTATTAGATTTTTGTCCTCTGCGGCGATGAGAAAAGGAGAGTCATGGAGCGGTTGCTGGCACTGAGTGCAAGTGCGGGAAGCGGCAAGACCTTCGCTTTGGTGGCACGCTACCTTTCGCTCCTTTTCGGCGGTGCCAACCCCTCCGAAATTCTGGCCATAACATTTACCAACAAAGCGGCCGGGGAGATGAGAGAGAGGCTGGTTTCCTCCCTCGAGTCGATTCCGCCGGAGATGGCGGACGAAGTCTCAAAAATGAGCGGAATATCTTTGCGGGAGATCGAGGCGGTCAGGCCCAAAGTCCTTTCGCGTTTTTTGGCATCGGACCTGAATGTCATGACGATCGACAGGTTCTTGAACCGGGTACTTCGCAAGTTCTGCTGGTACGCCGGGGTACAGAGCGACTTCGAGATAGCGGCCGTGCCGAAAGAGGAGTTTTTCGAGCGTTTTCTAAAGGAGCTCGACGACAGAGAGTATGCCCGGCTTGTAGATTTTGCCCGTTTCGAGAGCCAAAAGAGCGGAAATTTCATAGAGTTTTTCGAGACGCTCTACGAGAAGGACAAAGAGCTTCCCGATCTCACTTTTTCTGTAGAGCCGTCGGATGAGAGCGAGGCGATGGAGGCGGCCCGCAGGATAGGGGAGTTCCTGCTCGAGAAGCCGATAAGCGAACGGGCGAAAAAGACGATGAGGTTCGACTCTCTCGCCGATGTGGTTTCGAAAAAGTGGTTCGAGAAAGAGAGTCTGAACTACTGGGAGTACAAAAAGGGGTACGATCCTATCCTGGATCTCTGGCTGAACGAGCTGAAAGAGGCGGTGCGCAGATACTACCGAAAGAAGGAGAAGTTCTTTCTCTCGGGAATATTCGGGCTCTACAACCGCTACAAAAGCGTGAGGTCGGCATACATGAAGAGTACCGGAGAGCTCTACTTCAAAGATATAGAGCACCTGGTCTACGAGCTGCTGCGCCGCAGAGACTTTACCGACTTCCTGTACTTCAGGCTCGATGCGCGCATAGGGCATATTCTCTTCGACGAGTTTCAGGATACCTCGGTAACGCAATACAGGATTTTCGAGCCCATAATCGCAGAGATAGCGGCGGGGTCGGAGCGGCGCACCTTCTTCTATGTGGGCGATACGAAGCAGTCGATCTACCGGTTCAGGGGAGGGCAGAAGGAGCTCTTCGGCCATGTAGCGAGAAAGTTCGGAGTCAGGGTGGAGCATCTTCAGACGAACTACCGCTCGAGGTCGGAGATAGTGGAGTTTGTAAACAGAACCTTCGACTATGTCAAACCGCCGCAAAAGGCCCATAAAGAGGGTGGATACGTAGAGGTGGCCGAAGGCGGCGAGCCGCTGGAGATGATGGGTGAGGCGCTGCAGAGACTCTTCGACCGCGGGGCGGCGGATGAAGATATAGCGGTTTTGGTGCATGACAACAAAGAGATACTGAAGGTCTCGGAGTATGTCAAGGAGCGGTTCGAAAAGCCCGTTGCGACGCACAAGCGCGCCATGGTCAAAGAGCAGCCGACGGCGCGCGCCATGATAGAGTTGATGAGGCTCATCTACTGCAACGTAAAGGGCTGGGACGGCTCTTTGCACAGGCTCAACTTCCTCTCTTTGACGAACTGCCCGTACGATCCGCAATTTTACCCCGATATCGAGCCGCAACGTCCTGCCGCCATGCTGAAAAAGATCATGAATAGGTACGGCTTTTTCGACGAGGCGGCGATGAAGCTCCTGGAGTTTTCGATACCGCTTAACGATCTTGTCGAGTTCATTCACGAGATAGAGAGCTACGAAGATGAGCTTCCCGCCTCCGAGGTCGAGGGTGTCAACGTTTTGACGATACACAAATCGAAGGGGCTGGAGTTTGAACACGTGATACTCCTCGACAGGCTCGGCCGTGGAAAAAGCGACAACTCTTCCTTTATCTTCGACTACAGCGGGATCGATCTGAAAGAGGTGTGGGTGAAGTTCAAAAAGAGGGAAGCGGTGGATACGGAGTATGCCCAAGCGCTCGAGCGTGAAAAGCGCCTGAGGCGCCAAGACGCCATGAACCGAAGCTACGTAGCCTTCACGCGTGCGAGGGAGTCTCTCTTCGTCCTGAAAAAGAGCAGATCGTCCGCATTCGACTTTTTGGATCTCGAAGAGATGAGCTCCGGAGAGCTCAAATGCGAAAAGAGGACCGCAAAGAGGGCGACTGCCCTACCGGTTTTGAACTACACTCCGAAAAGCTACGGCCGGCAGGAGAGTGCGGCGGAGATTCAGAGGTATGAAGCAAACGACTTCGAGGCAATATATCTGGGGCTCGGTGTGCACTACCTTTTCGAGATGGAGGACGAAGAGGCTTTTATAAACCGGTACGGTACGCTTTGCGACGTGGAGAAGGCGAAGAGGATCGTCGAGATATCGAAAGCGAATATGGAGTATTCGTTTCTCACCGATGGCAGGGTGTTCCACGAACTGCCTTTTGTATACAGGTCAAAAGCGGGTGTAATCGATCTGTTTGTCGATAAGGGAGACAGTGGAGTCATAATAGACTACAAAACCGCCACCCCTCACGACATGAGCGGTTACGAAGAGCAGCTAAAAAGGTACAGAGAGGCCGTCTTGCACCTGATGCCGGAGAAAAAAAGTATCGACGCCTACCTCTTTTTCCTCGATACCCAAAAGCTCGTCAAGATAGAGTAAAAAACATAAATTCTTGAAAACCGCCGCCGAGAATACCTTTTTAAACCCAATAAAATATACTTCAAACAGCAACCGTTCGTCGGATCTAAATATTTTTCATAACTTGCCGAAATACTCTTTTACATAGATAAAACTGGAAGAGTTTTTGCTTATATAAAGTTGATCCGCAGGCTGAAGCCGTATGCCTTTATAAAGAGAGTTTGGAACCTTTTACGGCAACGGCAAATTTTAAAATTCCACTCTCGGACAAGGCGGCGGTTTCGGCTAAGTATAGATAACAATGAAGTAGTTTTAAAGGGCGGTTTTGGAGCTTGAGAATCCTCTTGAGAGTTGTACTCTTTTGTATGTCGAAGACGACAAAGAGATACGTAGGAGAGTGATACCTTTTCTGGCCCCGCGTGTAAAGACCCTATGGGTTGCTGAAAACGGGGAGAAGGGGCTGGAGCTTTTCGAAAAGTGCGCCCCCGATATTGTCGTCACAGATCTGGATATGCCGAAAAAGGACGGCATAGAGATGGCCAGGGCCATACGTACGACAAACAAGAAGATACCGATTATCCTGACCGCATCGTTTGGCGAGAATTACCGCCTCTCCGCCGCCATAGACGCGCAGATAAGCTCCTTTTTGCCCAAGCCGGTAAAGATAACCGATCTTCTGAAAAAGGTCGAGAAGAGTGCAGAGAAGCTTTTCGGGCAGCGCGCCAGGTCCAGAACCCAGTCTACGCTTGCGCAGCACTACCTGGCCATAGAGGAGAGTGCACTTTTGATCTATCTCGATGAGAGGGGCAGGATCAAGAGGGTCAACGAGGGGGTGAGCACCCTGCTCGGGTATTCCGAAGTTGCCCTTCTTGGGGAGCCGTTCGAAAACTTTCTCTACAGAGACCACACCTTCAACCGCTATGGCTCGCTCTTCGAGGCGTTTAAAAACGGGGAGAGCTGGTATGGAGAGGTCAACCTGCTCTCGCACACCGATCGTGAGCTGATATTCAAAGCGACAATGATCCCCATTTTCGATACGATGAATCCATCATACCAGTTCATGATACTTCTGGACGACATTACGGAGCTTGTAAACTATCGGAAACTCTTAAAGAACGAGCTCGACCAGACGCAGGATACCCTGCACGAAAAGATACACTTCCTGAAGCAGTACCAAAACGCCATCAATGAAGGCACCGCCATATGCCGTTTTCTCGAAGACGGAACTATACTCAAAACCGACAGCAGATTTGACAGGATTTTCGGGTTCGAAAAAGATGAGCTGGTAAGACGCTCTTTCTACCAGCTCTGCCCCAATCTGGAGACCGACCTGCGGGCGAAGGTGGCAGAGGCGATCAGCAACCGCACCGTTTTGAGAAGGCGCATCAAGTGCATGGACAGAAACGGCAGGATGTACGTTTCAGACTCGGTATTCATACCCATATACCGCCTCAACGGCGAGATAGAGGAGATCATAAGCATCCATAACGATATCACCGATATCATAAAGCTCAACGAAGAGATACGAAATACGCAGAAAGAGCTGCTCTACATACTCGGTGAAGTGGTAGAGAGCCGCTCCCAGGAGACCGGCTACCATGTCAAAAGGGTCGCTGAGTACAGCCGCATTCTCGGTCGGCTTGCCGGTTTGAGCGAAGAGGAGGTGGAGCTGCTGGGCATAGTGGCCCCTATGCACGATGTGGGCAAGATCGCGATACCCGACAAGATACTGCTCAAGCCGGGCAGACTGGAGCCCGAAGAGGAGAAGATAATAAGAGAGCACACCGTAATAGGCGGAGAGCTATTCGGCAACTCGGAGAGATCTTTCATGAGAGCCGCGCGCATTGTGGCGCTGGAGCACCATGAGAGTTACGACGGCAGCGGCTACCCCTACGGGAAGGAGGGTGAAGAGATTCATATATTCGGCCGGATAGTCGCAATCGCGGACGTTTTCGACGCCCTGAGCGTCGAGCGGTCATATAAAAGATCGTGGCCGGTGGAGGAGATTATAGAGTTCATGAAGAGGGAGCGGGGCAGGAAGTTCGATCCGCACCTGATAGACCTCTTTTTGGAGAATATCGATCTTTTCCTGGAGGTCAGAAAACGGGAAAATATGGTATCTTGACTTTGTTGGTGAATATTGAATATTGAATGGTGAATGGTTCCGGATGCGACTTTGCCGCTTCCATCAGTTGGATTTTTCGGGGTCTTTATACTGCTGTGATACACAATACAAACGACATATCCATTTCAAAATTAGATAAAGATGGGAGCAAAGCGACCTTTCCGCAACTTTTCGTTTTTCACTATTCACCATTCACCTCCCGGGCGCTCTTGAGGAGCATAGCTCTATCGCCTCCGAAGATACGAAGGAGAGACTTTCGGGCGATCTTTTGCTATCAGTAGGCTATACGGTTTCGTCCCAGTTTTTTCGCTTCGTACATTTTCGAGTCTGCACGGTGTATGAGGGTGTCGAGGGTCTGCTCCTCATCCCATGCGGCCACACCGAAGCTTGCCGTTATCGGGACCGGAATGTCGGTAGAGCGTCTCTCTATCTGTTCACGCAGCTTCTGCGCTATGTGTACTGCGTCTTCGAGGCCGGTTTCCGGCAGAAGAATAAGAAACTCCTCCCCTCCCCACCTTATCAGCGAGTCTGTGGCGCGCAGGTTTTTCCTGATCGTTTCGGTGGCCTTTACAAGCACGGCATCCCCGGTCGCATGGCCGTATGTGTCGTTGATCTTCTTGAAGTGGTCTATGTCGAAGTAGATGAGGGAGAAGGGGTGCCTGTATCGACGGGCCCTCTCTATCTCGTGTTCGAGCAGTTCCACCCCCCTGTGGCGGTTCACGGCGCCTGTAAGCTTGTCGGTGTGCGCCATCATGTCCAGCTTCAAAATCAGCGCATCCCGCTCCAGTTTCGCCTTGATAGACTCTATGCCGAAGGCCGCCGTATTGGCGACGTTCTGCCATAGGTTCAGCTCCTCCTTGTCGAAAGTATGGTTCTCCTGGAAAAGAAGCGTAAGTACGCCTGCGGGCCTGTTCTGCACCCTTATCTTCATCGGAATCGATATCATCGTGACTATGCAGTTTTTCCGCAGTACATCCTTCAATTCGGTATCGGGCAGGCTGGAGATGTCGTCTACGAATACCATCTGGTTGTGTCTTGCCGCCAGAAAGCAGGGCAGGTAGCGCTCCTCGTTCTTCGGATCGTTCAGGTCTACAGGCTCCGTCACCAGCGAATCCAGGCAGAGTCCGGGGTATGAGGGGTGTATGATCTCTTTTAGGGTGGAGCCTTCCGCCAGCATAATGAAGCCGAGTGTGCTTATGTTTATCATCGGCAGCTTCTCTATAAGCCCCTGCAGAAACTCCTCTACGGTAAAAGATGTGATAATATCCTGGCTTATCTCTGCATGAAACTTCATGAGAGACTTGAGATAACCCTCTTTCGCAAGCCTCTCTTTTATCTCTTCGTTGCTCTTGACGATCGACTCTATAGGGTGCCACTTCGTGACGTAACTCTTTTCATTCTTGGAGGGCAAAAAATTTGCGGAGCCGCTTAGAACGAGGTCGCTGCCGTCTCTTCTTCTGAATATACAGTGGGCGTACTCTATATCTCTCTGCTCTTCGAGTCTTTTGAGGAAGTGCCGGTTGTGGATATGCGGCAGCGGCTCTATGAGTCGTTCGACAGGTTCGTCCTCCAGCTCTTTCGGGTCGTAGCCGAGAAAGTATGCGAACTTCTCCCCTATAGAGAGAATCTTGCCGTCATGCGAGAGCTTGAGGTTGAACAGAAACCTCTCGTTGCTCTTGAAGTAGTCGTATATCGACTCTACAAGCCTGCTCGGTTTCGACCTTTTGGAGATATACTGCGTTATGCCGTACTCTATGGCGCGAGTCAGGTGGAGGGTGTCGTTTTCGAACGAGGTGGTTACGAAAATTGGTGTGTCGGGGTGGCGCCGTTTGATCTCTTTGATCATGTCGAGGCCGTCCATTACCGGCATTACGAAGTCGGTTATGACGGCATCGGGCTTGGTGCTGAGAAAGAGTTCCAGCCCCTCTTTTCCGTTTGTAGCGGTATAGAGCTCCTGTACATGCTTTTGCAAAAAGTCGGCCGTCTCTTTCAGAATGGTTTCGTCATCCTCTACATATACCACTTTTATGGGAAGTTTCTGAAGCTGCTGCAAGGTGGACTATCCTTTTAACAAAACCCGAAATAATTTCAGTTAATAATAACACATAACTGTTTCTTGAAGCTTAAATTTAATCTTTTTTCTAAGCTTAATGGAATAAATCAGCCGTTATTTATGAAAACGTAAATCTCGTTTAATTGACCAGCAGCATGTTTCGATGATGTTTTCGAAATTGATTGAAGGTTCTTTGGTCAAATGGCACATCACCTTTTCATTTCTATAGTCCACGTTTCACGGTGTGAAAAAGAAGGCAAGAGTCTCTCCCGACTCGTTGACTACCGGATGCAGTTTGAAGCCGTAAAACCATCCGGTAGAGCTTTTGCCATGTTGGCCCAAGTCCTTGAAGGCTTTGCGTGTTGATCTATTCTTCGGCTATGGCATACAGAAATTGTCATGGAGTTGACAAAGGATATCCCGCTACATCTACCTCTGCGCCTTATTTGCATGAACTTCGTCAAATGCAGGAGGAAGAGTCGTTGGTAGAAGGGGAGTTAGAGAAAGGCTGTCTTAAGGCCTCTTGAGATTGAGACATAGTTGAGGTATGTAGTATTTGAAATCGCGATAGCCTGAAATCCGGAAAAATACGATAATGGTCATGATTTCACTCAGGGCAAGCCGGCTCTTACTATCTCTTTGGATCGTACTCTCGGTAACAAGATGCCGTTTGATATCTGCTTCAAACTCCTTCATGAAATCATCGATCTCTACGAGCGGTTGTGTTGAAATCATCATTGTGCCATCTTTTTCGGTCTGCAAACTTGGTTGGATGGCACGCAAGCATTTTCCGGCCCGATTTGACTGGTACACTCCTCTCCGCGATGAGCGTGTAGTTGTAGTTAATGCTTGTGTCGGTAACTTTGTAGATGCGCATGAAGGCGGTCGCGGCAAAGAGCGCCAAAACAGGCACGACTATCTTTTTAAGCTGCATGGGTATATTGTAGAGGGTTGCCGCTTTGGCCGCGGTAAAACTCTGCCGTACGGGTGCGGATGGTATAATGCAGCATTCACAAAAGGGTATCGCAAAGATGGGAAATTCCGGTTTGTGAAGCCGGTTCAAGGAGCGAAATATTGCAAAAACAGGATACTCTCGAGGTGCTGAAACATGTTTTCGGTCACAGCGGTTTCAGGCCCCTTCAAAAAGATGCCGTCGAAGCGACCCTTTCGGGCAGAGACCTGCTCATGGTGCTTCCTACCGGCGGCGGAAAGTCTCTGTGCTACCAGCTTCCGGCTCTGCTTAAAGAGGGTGTTACCGTCGTCGTCTCCCCCCTTTTGGCGCTTATGAATGACCAGGTAAGAGCCCTGAAACTTCAGGGGGTCGAGGCCGAGATGATAGGCTCCATGCAGAGCGGCGCGGAGATCGCCGGGGTCATGGGGAGGCTTCGCAATGGAGAGATCAAACTGCTCTATGTCGCTCCTGAGCGCTTCAGCTCACCCGGCTTCGTGGAGCTTCTGAAGGGGATCCCCTTGGCGTCGTTCGTCATAGACGAGGCGCACTGCGTAAGCGAGTGGGGGCACGAGTTCAGGGAGGATTACAGGCGCCTGCACCTTCTCAAAGAGCTTTTTCCAAAGACCCCGGTTTCAGCATTTACGGCGACTGCTACGCCGCAGGTGGAGGAGGATATCGCAAGACAGCTCGGGCTCGATTCGCCCGTGAGGCTTCGCGGTTCGGTCTACAGAGAGAATCTGCTTGTAAGAGCCGAGCCCAGGAGCGGCGACGGAAAGAGGCAGCTTCTCGAGTTTCTCTCGCGCTTTGAAGGGGAGAGCGGCATCGTCTACACCTTTACGCGCAAGAGCGCCGAGACGCTTGCCGCCTTTTTGAAAGGTGAAGGGGTGAGGGCCATGGCCTACCATGCGGGTCTGGGCGCGGATGAGCGAAGCGCCGCCTACCACGCCTTCGTGCACGACGAGACCGATGTGATAGTGGCTACCGTGGCGTTTGGAATGGGGATAGACAAATCGAACATACGTTTTGTCGTGCATATGAGTATGCCCAAGACGCTCGAGAGCTACTACCAGGAGATCGGCCGGGCGGGCCGCGACGGGCTGCCGAGCGAGACACTTCTTCTTTACAGTGCCGCGGATGCGGCGCAGCGCGCTTCGCTTATAGAGGCCCTTGATGAGGGCGGCTACAAGCAGAACGCTTTCAGAAAACTGGAGAAGATGGTCAACTTCAGCCAGAGCGAATCGTGCCGCCACATGCAGCTTGCCGAATATTTCGGTGAGAAGATGGAGCCTTGCGGAAGCAACTGCGACAACTGCACGGCTCCGGCCGGCAGCAGGCTCGATATCACGACGGAGGCGAGGCAGCTGCTTTCCGCCGTCTACCGCACTTCGCAGAGTTTCGGCAAAAACCATATAATAGACATTCTGCGCGGAAGCGAAAACAGAAAGATCAAACAGTTCGGCCATGAGAGGCTCACCGTTTACGGCATAGGCACCGATCTGCGCAAAGAGCAGTGGTATGCGGTGGTGCAGCGGCTCATGGAGATCGGGGCCCTGATGCGCGGAGAGCACGCAAACCTGCTTATAACGCATGAGGGTGCCGAGATTCTCAAAGGTAAAAAGAGTGTCGATATAAAGCCCTCGAGAATGGAGACAAAGAGGCGCACCGGAGCCAAAAAGCGCAAAGAGATCCTGCCGGCCGGATGCGACATGGAGATATTTGATGAACTCAGAAAGCTAAGAAGAGAGATAGCCGACGAAAAGGGTGTGCCGGCCTATATGGTCTTTAGCGACAAAACCCTTATGCAGATGGCTGAAGTGCTGCCGCAAAACGAAGAGCAGATGCTCGGGATAAACGGAATTGCAGAGGTGAAGATGGAGCGCTTTGCAGAGCCGTTTCTGAAGCTCTGCCGCAAGCTCGCCGAGAGGGCCGGAGTGGGTTGAGCGAAGCGGCGGAGATGCTTTTTATGGTATAGTTTTGCAGGAGCCGGCTTCAAGCTCAAACCGAGGTTGCAGAGAAAGCGTAATACTCTCTTGAAATCTGCGATTTCAAAGCTTTAGGGGGTTGTAGGGACTTCAGTCCCTGCCCTTTTGCGGGCTTTGCCCGCAAAAGGAGTAACATAAATGGCATAAAGGATGAATCATGGCGGGATGTGAAGACCTTAAAGAGCTGCTCGAGATCGAAGTGATTCCCGATGTGGAAGAGATGATCGACGAGCTCTTCGAAGAGATTGCCGACGCCAAAGAGGCAAACGAGGAGTCGAAAGCCGAATACGCCGAGCTGCAGGAGCTGAGAAGCTCCTTTTTGGCGCTTTTGAGCGATATAGAAGATAACGAGGTGAGCGAAGAGGAGTGCTCCGAGATATACAAAGAGCTTGTCGAGATGATCGAATCTGAAGAGGGAAGCGAAGGTGTGTGAAAAGCTCGAAAAGTATATAAACGGCGATCTTCTCCCTTTTTTGGAGAGTGCCCGCAGCGCTTACGAACGTGAAGGCGATGAAGATAGAGTTTTTCAGATCGACGATCTTGGCCGGTCGCTTGTCGAAATGGTCGAAGATATCAGAAACGGTGTCATGGAGAGCTGGGAGTGCGGTGAGCTCTACGAAGAGTTCAGGCGCTACCGTGAAAGCGGGGATTTTTTGGATAAAATATGCTGATTGTAACGGGTCGTTAAGCGGATTTTTGGTCGAGTAGGGAGTCGGTGGGGCGAAAAAGCGCCCCTGCGGCTCCACAGCCCGGTAATAATATCGAGAGAGGTTTGAAGATATGGAAGTGAAAGAGTGTAAAACCCTTGAAGAGCTGCGCAAAGAGGTGGACAAGGTCGACGAGAAGATAGTCGAGCTGATAGCGGTTCGCAACGACTACATAAAGCAGGCTGCAAATTTCAAACATACGGTAGATGAGATAAAGGCGGACGAGCGGATAGACGATGTTTTGAACCATGTCCGCCACAAGGCGCTCACTCTCGGTGTATCTCCCAACATGGTGGCCGACATCTACAAGCAGATGATAGACGCGATGGTCGAGACCGAGATCGCCGAGTTCAGAAACAGGGGATCTTTTTAGAAGCAAACTCCGGGTCGAGCCCGTAATTTGGCAGTGCCGAGCGGCCCTACAACCCCAAAAACTACGAAATCAAAGATTTCGAGACGATTTTACGCATAACCGGTCCCGGTTTTGAGTTCGGTGCGTTGAGTAGTATAATACGCCGAAAATTAATGTTGAAAGGTTGAAAGTGGGCGTTAAAGAGAGCCTTTTGGAGCGAAGCGGCGGGGAGTGTGAACTCTGCGGAAGCAGTGAAGATCTCGCTGTTCTTGCCGTAGAGCCTTCCGACGGAAGCGCTGAAAAGTCGATACTGGTATGCAGAGTCTGCAAAGAGCAGATCGAAACTCCCGACAAGATCGATCCCAACCACTGGCACTGTCTGAACGAGAGTATGTGGAGTACGGAGCCTGCCGTTCAGGTTACGGCATACCGCATTTTGAAGCGTATAGCCTCCGAAGGGTGGCCGCAGGATCTTCTGGATATGCTCTATCTCGAACCGGAGGTGCAGGCATGGGCGGATGCCGAAGCCGAGGAGAATGAGAGCGGGCGTGAACCCACAAGAGACAGCAACGGCACCCCGCTCGAAGAGGGTGACAGTGTGACGATTATCAAGGATCTCGATGTAAAAGGGGCCGGTTTTACGGCAAAACGGGGAACGGTCGTCAAAAATATCCACCTCACCGACAACCCCGAGCAGATAGAGGGGCGTGTGAACGGTGTGAAGATCGTTCTTTTGAGCAGATTCTTGAAAAAGGTGTAGGTTCTCCTACCGCTTAAAGATTTTTTAAAAATAATCTGTAACGGCTTTTTTGACCACTGTAGAAAACGTTTTTCTGTTATACTCGCCATTATGAAAAGAGTAAGGCATCTTGTAAGCAAAATCATGCTGCTGTTCATGGTCGGTTTCGTTATGCACGACTATATAACGGGACAGCGTGACGCTCTACCGGCAGATACATCAGTACACCTTTATGCCCAGCATATAAATACGAATGTAGTGACGGTAGAGCACCAGGCTTTTCATATGCTTGCACTCAATGAGCAGATAGAGAGTCCGTTCATTCCGGAGTCGGGCTCCAAACTACACTTCTCTTACCTCCTCAATTTCAAAGAGAGGCCTTTAAACCCGCCTTTCACACCTCCAAAAACAGTTTAACCTCTACTGTACAGATCCCCCGGCTCTATCACTGAAAGTCTCAATGTTCAGCATGCTTGTGACTGATTTTACGCGTAAAGCATAAGA
Organism: Campylobacterales bacterium; assembly: GCA_027081015.1. Classification (GTDB taxonomy): domain Bacteria; phylum Campylobacterota; class Campylobacteria; order Campylobacterales; family Hydrogenimonadaceae; genus Hydrogenimonas. Next base: position 26,583 of record JALWMA010000062.1, read on the forward strand.
TTGTCTAGAAACTTGGATTTCGAAGCTTCAGGGGTTATAGGGTCGGCCAGGTCCTGAAAAATTGCAGGATTGCCCGGAATTTGCGTAACATTTGTTAGTTGAAAACTTTGTGTTGTAGTCGTAGATCTGTCTTTCGGACCGTTTGTTACGGATCTTGATGACAAAGATAAACTTATAGTATTTTGAAGGAGACAAATATGTTCAGACTCTCTGTTCTGTTAACGGCCGTGCTTATGCAGCTGCCGGCAAGTCAGGCACTTCTGACGGACCTTCAGTATGCGGCACTGCTTCGATACGAGTATATTGCAAAACCTTTTAAGATCAGTTCTCATAAACTGCATTCGTTCGCGAAGATCTCACCGTCGGAAGCGGAAAAGATAGCGAAAGAGTCATGTTTTAAAAGTGAAAGGATAGTATCGATAAGTTTGAGAAGAGAGCAGAAGCTGCTCTATTATAGACTTGGATCGAAAAAGAGGGTAGTGAAAATAAATGCACTCGACGCTACGCTGATCGAGTGCAGAAGGAGAGAAAATTGAGAAAAATAATTATCGGGCTGACGGCGGCTCTGTCCATGCTGTCGGCCCAGAGCCTGACAGACCTGTATGATGAAGCGGAGAATTCGCCGCAATACATAAGCAGGGCCGAAATGATAGATTCGCAGAGTGCGGCTGCACAGGCCGAACGTTACAGTGATGGATGGAGTGCAGGTGCCGATCTTGCGGGGGCGTATCCGAAAGACGGATCCTCTTCGGGCGGCGAATTTGCACTTAGCGTAGGAAAAGAGTTCAATCTCGAACGCTCGGCACTCGGAAGTTTTATGCGCTTCAACAAAGAGTATGCCGAACTTCGTAAAAAGGTGGAACTAAACCGTATAAAAGCGCGCATATTCAGGCTTTACGGAGAGTACTGCATAGAGAGGGAGGCTCTTGCCGCCCAAAAAGAGCTTGCCGCAATCTATTCCGTGATGCTTAAACAGATAGACACAGGTGTCCGTTTCGGGGAGTTCGACACCTCAAAAGCGCTTATGGCACATATGGCCCTGGAGAATCTCAACCTCAAAATCGTAGAGACCCAAAGCCGCACCAGGAAGATAGAGGGCGAGATTTCCTCTATCGTCTTTTTCGACAGGAATGCGGCGGTGTGCAGTGTATGGAGTTACGACCTCAACTATCTGCTCAATCCTGAAAATTCGGCTTTCTACCCGATGCTGGGGCTAAAAGAGAAGCGCTCCAAAGAGGAGCTCGCACTGAGCCGATCAAGGGTACCGAAGATAGGTGTGAGCGCTTCATACAGCGACGAAATAGATACGAGGCGCGCCACTCTCGGAATTTCGATTCCCCTCTCTTTCGGTAAAAAGAGCGAAGCGGAGCGAATGGCGGCGATGCACGCCTACTCCGCTGCAAAGAGCGAAGCCGAAGCGATGCGAAGAGCCTACAAAAGCTCATCGGATGCTTTGAGAGAGCGGCTCGATCTCTACAATACGAGAGTGCGTGAGTTCGAGTCGTCGATAAAGCTTACAGCAGACACGCTGATAGAGCAGAGCCGAATGCGTTTCAAGGCCGGCGAGGAGAGCCTCCTTTCGATGCTAAAAGCCGCAGAGACCAAACTTCAGATGATCGAGACGCTTATAGCCCTGAAGACAAAGCGCCATGACGCCGTGGCGGAATTTATAGAAAACTATGCCGTAGACCCCAAAGGAGTAACCAGATGAGAAAGATAGTCGTACCGTTTTTGATAGCGCTGATATTCGGAAGCGCCGATGCGAAAGAGCTTGCCGTCACAGCCGGCACGATAGCCGTAAAGACCCAAAAGCCGGTAGAGACAAGCCGCGTCTACCTTGGCAGTTTCCTTGCGCGCGGGCAGCTTCCGGCGAGTGCGGTGTACAGAATAGATGCGCCCGTGGAGGGGATTGTTCAAAACCTTTCAGTACATATCTACGAGAGTGTAAAAAAGGGGCGGAAGCTGCTGCTCATAAAGAGCCCTGAACTGCTCGAACTGGAGGCCAAGTTCATAGATACTTTGATAGAGCTGGAGTACTACAGGGCCGAAGTGGAGCGCCTCAAGCCGCTTTACGAAGCCGCGGTCGTCGCCAGGAAGAGGTACCTGGAGGCGCAGAATATGTTGAGCAAATTCGAGACGCAGAGCTCGTTCTACCGTCACCTGCTTCTTGAGTGGGGGTTGAGCCGAAGTCAGGTCGACGAGATGACGAAGAGCAAGAAGCCGCTGGCCACTATCGCGATTTCGGCACCGATCGGCGGAGTCATAAACGATATGGCGGTTTATCCGAAAATGTATGTTTCACGCGGTGAGCATATGATGACTATAATTGATCCTAAGGGTGTTCATCTGGTTCTGGCGCTGCCCGGCAAGATAGCCAAACGCCTCAAAAAAGGCGACAGGCTCTTTATAGAAGAGAATCCGGTCGTAGTCGAGTCGGTCTCGGCCACGGTCGATGCCAGAACACAGACGGTAGCCGTACATCTTCTGCCGCCCAAGGGAAGCTCTCTTATGGCGGGCGAGAAGAGAAACGTCAAACTCTACTGGCCCAAAAAAGCCTACAGACTTCCGTCGTCAGCCGTCATAGAGTATGGCGGCGGTGAGGCGCTCTTTGTAAAGAGCGGTTCCAAGTTCAGGCTGCTTCGTGTAACTGTACTGGGCAGAAGCGGCAGAGAGGTATACCTGCTTGCCCCCGGACTTAAAAATGACACAGAAGTGGCCGTCAGCGGCGTCATAGCGCTTAAAGGGGCGCTTGAAGGAGCCGAAGGTGATTGATAAACTGATAGCGTTTGCGCTTTCGCAGCGAATATTTGCCGTAATAATCGCTCTTGCAGTCGCGGCCGGCGGGATAATATCGTACTCCAAACTTACTATCGACGCCTTCCCCGATGTCTCTACGACACAGGTGAAGATCATCATCAAAGCGCCAGGTATGACGCCCAAAGAGGTGGAGCAGCAGATCACGATTCCGATAGAGCTCGAGATGCAGGGGATCCCCAACCAGAAGATGGTAAGGTCGATCTCCAAATACGCGCTTGCGGACGTTACCATAGACTTCGAAGAGGGGACTGACCTCTACTGGGCGCGCGACCGCGTATACCAGCGTTTCAACAATATAAAAAACGACCTTCCGCCGTCGATCAGCGGAGGGATAGCACCGATAACCACGCCGCTCGGCGAGATTTTGATGTTCACGATAGAGTCGCCGAATCTCAGCCTGATGCAAAAACGTACACTTCTGGACTGGGTGATACGGCCGGCGCTAAGGAACATAGAGGGTGTGGCCGACGTAAACGCCCTCGGCGGCGAGGTGAAGACCTTCAGGATAAAGCCCGACTTCGCGAAGATGGCATCTTTGGGCATAACGCTCACCGAGATAGAGGAGAAGATCCAAAAGAACAACGCCAATTTCGGTGCTGGACGCATCGAAAGAGGTGATGAAGCGCTTCTGGTACGGCTTCCGGGACGCATGAGCAGCAGCAGCGAGATTTCAAACCTCGTCATAAAGGTAGACGGCGGCGCGATTGTGCGCCTTTCGGACATCGCCGAGGTCTCCACGGCGGCCCTTACGCGCTACGGTTACGTCACCAAAGACGGAAAGGGCGAAGCGGTGCAGGGGCTGGTGCTCGGCCTCAAGGGGGCCGACGCGTCGAGAACCGTATCGCATGTAAAGGAGCGTCTGAAAGAGATAGAGAAGAACCTGCCGGAGGGGACGTCGATAAACATCTTCTACGACAGGAGCGACCTGATAGGCAAAGCGGTAAGTATGGTGCAAAAATCGCTCACGGAGGCCGTACTGCTGGTACTCGTGATACTCCTGCTCTTTTTGGGCAGCTTCATCTCGGCCGTAACGGTGGCCCTGATTCTGCCTCTGGCCATCCTGAGCTCTTTCATACTGATGTACCTCTTCGGCATAAGTGTCAACCTTATGAGTCTCGGCGGTATCGCCATAGCGATAGGTATGATAATAGACTCGGCCGTGGTCATGGTGGAGAACATAATCGCGAGGCTGGCACAGCCGGCCGGCCGCCATACTACGAGGCTGCACATAATCTATACGGCGGCAAAAGAGGTGAGCGTCCCCGTAATATCGGGGGTTATGATCATCATTATCGTATTTACCCCTCTCTTGATGCTGCAGGGGCTCGGCGGAAAACTCTTTGCACCGGTGGCGCTCAGTATCGTATTTACCCTCGCTTCATCGATCTTTTTCGCGCTCTTCGTAATTCCGACGATAGCCTCATTTTTCATCAGGAAACCGAAACATGAAGATACATGGCTCATGCGCAGACTCCTCGCACTCTACGAGCCGGTGCTTAAAGCCTCTTTCAAAGCCGAAAAGATCATATACGCTCTTCTTCTGGTGCTTCTTGCCGGGACATTCTACGCCTTCGGCCATATAGGAAAGACTTTCATGCCGACGATGGATGAAGGTAATATCGTTATCGGTATCGAATCTCCGCCTTCGATCAATATACCGGCGGGAATCGCCCTCAATACCGAGATCCAGAAAAAGCTGATGAGAGAGGTTCCGGAGATCAAGTCTATAATCGCAAGGAGCGGTTCGGACGAGATAGGGCTCGATCCGATGGGTCTGAACGATACCGATACATTTTTGGTATTCAAGCCAAAATCTGAGTGGCGAAAGCCCGATACGGAGTGGCTCAAAGAGCAGATGAGGAATGTTCTCGAAAAGATCCAGGGGATCGAATACAGCTTCACCCAGCCGATAGAGATGAGAACGTCGGAGATGCTTACCGGCTCGCGCGGCGATGTGGTCATAAAGATATTCGGCGAAGATATTGACGAGCTCAACAGGCTCGGTACGCTTGTGAAGGGTATTACCGAGAAGACGGCCGGAAGCCAGGATGTCTACATGCGGCAAAACGAGGGGGTGGCTTACCAGGAGCTCCGTTTCAACGACGAGAAGATGGGAAGCTACGGCCTCGACAAGGCCGATGTCGCGCATCTGCTCAAAGCGGCGGTGAGCGGAGTGGAGACCGGGACCGTATACGAGGGGATGAAGCAGTTTCCCATCATAGTCCGCGGCGACTACCTTCGCAAGAATCTCGACGAGCTCTACCTCGTAGGCTCCACGGGAGAGCCTATTTCGCTTGGCGAAGTGGTCACCATAGTAAGAAGCAGCGGGCCGGTGGAGATAAAGCATGAGCACGCGAGGCGTTTCGTATCGATCCAGACAAACGTTACCGGTACGGACCTTGTAAGCTTCGTGGAGAACCTGAAAGCCAACATCGCGAAAGAGGTGAAACTGCCTACAGGCTACTCTATCAGTTACGGCGGGCAGTTCAAAAACCAGCAGGCTACCATGCAGCGCCTTATGATCGTCGTGCCGATAGCGCTTGTTCTGATATTTATGATTTTGTATATGACCTTCCGCTCGGTTGTGCAGAGTGCTATCATCTTTACGACGATTCCGCTGGCGATGGTGGGGGGCATCTTCGGTCTCTACCTCACGAACAGCTACCTGTCGGTTCCGGCATCGGTCGGTTTCATCGCTCTCTTGGGAATAGCGGTACTCAACGGTGTGGTGATGATAAGCTACTTCAACGAGCTAGCCAAAAACCTCCCCATTTCCGAGGTTGTGGTGGAGGGAGCGAAGCGAAGGCTCAGGCCGGTAATGATGACCGCTTCGATAGCGGCGCTTTCACTGGTTCCGATGCTCTTTGCCACGGGCCCGGGTTCGGAGATTCAGAAGCCGCTCGCCATTGTCGTTATATGCGGACTGATAACATCTACCGCACTCACACTTGTGCTGTTGCCTATGCTATACAGGAGATTCGTCAAAGATCGCAGTGAAACATTGTGAAAAGATTTTGGATATAATCTTGCTATGCCAAAGGAGAAGCTCGTAACCATTCGCCGCCGTATGCTCAATACGATCGGCATCTTTCTGATTATAAGTCTCGCCATTGAGCTGGCGGTGGGCTTCTACCTGAAGCGCCAGGCGCTGACCGAGCTGGCGATAGAGGATGCCCGCCACAGCAGCGAACTGGTTTTCGAGAACCTCTATACGAAGATGCAGGAGGGGTGGAGCAAGGAGGATATAAAAAAGATCCTCGAGCGGCTCAATGCGATCCGTCCGGGGATGAAGATACAGACATATAGAAGCGGTATCGTAGAGGAGCTCTACGGGCGTATCCCCGAAGATTACAAAAAGGTCGAATCCGATCCTCTGATCAGGGAGGCTCTCGGCGGGCGTGAGATAATCCGTATCGACAGAGAGAACGCTATCCGCTACCTCTACCCGATACGTGTGGAGCAGCGGTGTATCAAGTGTCACCAGAACGCGAAAGCTGGCGATATAAACGGTGTCATAGATATAAAGATGCCCGCACAGCAGATAATCGTTTCGCTCGATCAGATGATCTTCTACTTCATTCTTACCCTGGCACTCTTCCTTCTTCTCTTTTTCGCACTCTTCTACTGGGTATTCGACAGGCGTCTCGTGGTGCCCCTGACCGAGCTCAGCGGCGAGATAGCGAAGATAAGGGAAGATACCGACCTGAACAGAGAGATAGAGGTAGAGACCGACTGCAAAGAGCTTAAGATGCTCGAGAGGTCCTTCAACACCCTGATGTCGAGGATACGCTTCTATTACGACAAACTGCTCGCTTCGTTCTTCATAGACCCTCTTACCAAACTCGGAAACATATACCGGCTCAAGAAGGACCTGGAGGGGAACAGGCCGGTTTCGATGCTTCTATTGAATATAGACCGCTTCAAAGAGCTAAACGACTACTACGGTTTCGAACTGGGCGACAAGGTTCTCAAAGATATAGCGAAGAGTCTCAAAAGGATCATTCCGCCGGATACGAAGCTCTACAGGATCGGGGGGAGCGAATTCGCTATTGTTGGGTACGGTCGGTGCGATCCGCAAAAGATCGAGGAGATCATGAGCGAGATTCACCGCACCACCTTCGAGAGTAGTGAGCTCGATGGGCTACGCATAACGGTAACCGGCGGCGTTGTGGAGAATCAGACCGAAAGGCTTATTGAGAAGGCTTCCGTAGCGCTTAATGCGGCCAAAAAGAGAAAAAAGGCGTATGAGTACTACAGAAACGCTACCGGTCTGGAGGCCGATTACAAGCGTCATGTCCGGTGGATGAAAGAGATAGAGGATGCGATCGAAGAGAACAGGATAGTCCCCTATTTCCAGCCGATAGTCAAGGTTGGAGACCCCGAAGTGAGAAGGTACGAAGTGCTTGTTAGGCTCATAGATAGAAACGGAAACACACATGTGCCGGACGAGTTTCTGGAGGTTGCGCAAAACAGCAGGCTCTATGCCAGCATAACGAGAATCATGATAAAAGAGGCGTTCGCATACTTCAAAAACTGCAGATGCAGTTTCTCTCTCAACCTCTCGATGAACGACATAAAAGATGCCCTCTGCCGGGACTATATATACAAAGCGCTAAGAGACTACCCGAGCCCCGAACGCGTCACTTTCGAGATACTCGAATCCGAAGAGATTTCGGACTTTGAGTTGATCAACGAGTTTATCGGTAACGTACACAGATCCGGGGCCAAGATAGCCATAGACGACTTTGGCAGCGGATACTCCAATTTCCATTACCTTCTGAAGATGAAGGTCGACTACTACAAGATAGACGCCTCGCTCATCCGCTATCTCGTAACGGACGAAGATTCGAAGATGCTTGTAGAGAGTATCGTCCATTTCGCTAAAAAGCTCGGAATAGAGACTATCGCCGAGTATGTCGAAAACGAAGAGATCGCCGATATGTGCAGGGAGCTCGGCATAGACTATCTCCAGGGCTACTACATAGGCAAACCTGAGCCTGTAATCAGGGAGTGCCATAAATAGAGCGTCTGATGAGTTTGGTTCAAAACCGAACTTCCCGCTCTTTATATCGTCTCTGCCCGCTTGAGAAGCTGGGCATTCAGTGCAACTACCACCGTACTTGCAGACATCAGTACGGCACCGATAGCCGGGTCGATAACGATGCCCCACGGAGCCATGACACCCGCCGCAAGCGGTATGGCGACAATATTGTAGCCGCTCGCCCACCAGAGATTCTGGACCATCTTCGAGTATGTGGCCCGACTCAGTTTTATTGCAGGCACGACGCTGTAGAGGTCGCTTTTTGTGAGTATGATATCTGCACTCTCTATGGCTATATCCGTTCCGGCGCCTATAGCTATGCCGATATCGGCCGTAAGGAGTGAAGGCGCGTCGTTGATCCCGTCTCCAACCATCGCTACGATTTTGCCGCCGTCATGGATCTTTTTGATGAGTTTGAGTTTCTGATCCGGCAGAAGATCGGCTTCGAAACGGTTTATGCCTGTCTTTTCCGCGACATCTTTTGCGGCCGCTTTGTTGTCGCCTGTGAGCATCCACGTCTCTATACCCAGCGACTTGAGCGTCTTTATCGCCTCTACCGATGTTTCACGGATCGTATCTATGAGCAGTATGAGACCGACTACTCTATCGTCTACCGCGACCCAGACTTTTGTTGACTCACTCGTTTCTTGCTTTAACTCTACTTTTTGAGCTCATCGGTAAGGGTCAGAGCCTCTTTCAGCAGAATCTGGGGCCTACCGACCGCCACTTTGGCGCCGATGCCGGGATATGCCGTAAAATCTGTTGCCTTCAGGGGCTCCACGCCTTTCGATTCGGCATGGTTCACGATGGCCTTGGCGATGATATGTTCCGAATTCAGCGCCGTTTTGGGCATCATCTTGACCAGCTCTTCGAGAGCATCGGCGGCTCCAAGTACACTCTTGGCTTCGATATAGTGGCCTATGAGCATAATGTCTATAAGTGTGGCGAGTTCCCAGAAAAACTCTTTTCCGCTCGGCATGACAAGCGTCATCACCGAATAGAAGTAGGCGACGCTTATGGCCATCGAGATTAGTGTCATCATGCCCGGTTTGCCGCCGTAGAGGTAGATAAATGTAGCGAGGACGAATATTATCGCTTCGCGGTACGAGATGTCGAGCGTAAATCCGAACCACTCATGAATCATCGGTTAAAGAGTCAGAATCGGAACGGTTACGACCGCCGAGACGATGAAGCGCCGCTTCATATCCTCCATATGGTGCATATGCCCCATTGTCGAACGGTCGCGGCCTCCGCCGTGACCGTCGCCGTAAGAATGGGCGTCATGAGTGCTATGCGCGTGTTGTGCCGTTTCCGCTTCGTGACGATGCTCTACTTCTGTTGTACGGGCGGCCTCTGCCGGCTCTTTTTTCTGTTTATGGCTTCTATGACTCATCTTCTTCCCTTTTATCGTAGATCATCTTATGTAGAGAGGAACTCCCGCGACAACCCACTCCATCTCCACCATTTTAAGAGCATAACGTGCAACGGATGTGTAAGAGTCGAACGGTATAAATGGTGTTAAACCTATATCCACTGCAGTGGTAAACGATCTAACAACAGGATTGGCGATGGAGATGATGTAGATTTTGAAGATAGGCGCGAAGCTTATTCAGAATAACAGCGACGATGCCACGTGCGGGCTCGATATAGGGGATATATCTGCAGCCCTTCAAAACGTTTTGGCGGAGGTGAAGGTTTCGATCTGAAATCTTTTGTTTCGCCATTTTCGCATGGGGGCTTCTGCGAAGCGGTCAGCTCATGGATCTCTACCGGAGAGAATGCCCCGATCTCGGCCGATACGGTTCAGGAGGTACTGGGCAGCGATAAAATTTCGGCTTTCGCATCCCAGCTCGGGATAAGCCATAAGAGCGCGAAACAGGCGCTCAGCGACGCACTGCCCGGTATTGTCGACAAAGTGACCGACCGGGAGAGCTCTCTTGCGGAGGATCTTTTGAAAAATATGGGAGGAGTCGGCTCCATAATGAAAAACTTCGGTTTCTAACCGGTATCTACTTTTTCAATACCTTTTTCAGTTTTGTCAGGGGCAGGGTGTTTAGCAGGTCGCTCTTCTCTATCCAGCCCCGTCTGGCCTGATTTACGCCGTACTGCATGAAGTCGAGGCTCATGGTATCGTGTGCATCGGTGTTTATGCAGAGTCCTACTTCCTCATTTTTTGCCGCTTTGGCATAGATGTCGTTAATATCCAGCCTCTCGGGCTGGGCGTTTATTTCCAGATATACCCCTTCATCTTTTGCGGCTTTGAAGATCTCCGAGATATCGAGTTCGTAGGCTTTTCTGTGGCCGATTATGCGCCCTGTGGGGTGTGCGAAAATTTTGAAGTAGCGGTTTTTCATCGCCCTGATTACGCGGCGCGTCTGCTCTCTTTTAGAGAGGTTGAACTTGTAGTGGACGGCTCCAAGAACCAGATCGAGCTCTTTCAGTACCGAGTCGGGAAGATCCATGGTCCCATCTTCGAGTATGTCGCACTCTATCCCTTTCAAAACCGTTATACCCTCCAGCTCTTCGTTGAGCCTGTCGATAAGCTCCATCTGCTCTCTGAGCCGCTTCTCGTCCAGCCCTTTCGCGACCGTAAGGTGATGCGAGTGGTCGGTAACCGCGATATATTCGTAACCTCTCGCTTTTGCGGCCTGTGCCATCTGCTCTATGGAAGCGTGGCCGTCGGTCCATTTCGAGTGGGTATGAAGATCGCCCTTTATATCTTTCAGTTTTACCAGTTTGGGAAGGCGGTGGCGCATGGCCGCTTCCACCTCTCCCCTCTCTTCTCTGAGTTCGGGCTCTATGTAGTCGAGCCCCATCAGGCTGTAGAGCTGCTCTTCGCTCTCTCCGCCGAGACGCTTTTTGCCCTCGTATATCCCGTACTCGTTTATCTTCCATCCGCGCTCGACGGCCATCTTCCTTATCTTGATATTGTGTGCTTTGGAGCCTGTGAAGTAGTGAAGAGCCGAGCCGTAGCTCTCTTTCGCGACGCTTCTAAGGTCTACCTGCAGGTCGTTTCGCAAAATCACAGTCGAGCGGGTAGGGCCTTTGGAGACCACCTCTTTTACCTTTTCGTATTTTACGAACCACTCCGTTACCGCTTCCCAGTTTTTCGCCACTACCAGGATGTCCAGATCTCCGACAGTCTCTTTTCTTCGCCGGTAGCTGCCCGCCACCTCCACCTTTATGGCACCTTCGAAGCTCTGCAGATAGTTTTTCAGCTCTTCCGCAAACGGTTTGGCGATGTCGAAGCGGAAACGGCGGCCGGCTTTTTTGGCCAGCCGGACACCCTTTAGAATCTTCTCTACAAGCTTGGGTCCGAACCCTTTGAGGTTGTAGATCTCTCCGCTTTGAGCGACTTTTGCAAGCTCGTCGAGCGAGGTTATGCCGAAGGAGTCGTATAGCTGCCGAATCCGTTTCGGTCCGAGCCCTTCGATGGAGAGCAGCTTGTCCAGACCCTGGGGAAGCTCCATTTTCAGAGCTTCGAGTTTGGAAAATTTTCCGGTTTTGAGTATCTCCGTTATGGCCTCGGACAGATCGGCTCCGATTCCCGGCAGTTTCGTAAGGTCCATTCCGCTCTCTACAAGATCTTCGAGGCTCTTTCCGAGGTTCTGTACGGTTCTGGCCGCGTTGCGGTAGGCACGCACTTTGAAGGGGTTTTCTCCTTTGATCTCCAGCATATCGGCCATCCGGTTGAATATGTCGGCGATTTCACTGTTGGAGAGGGCCATTTTGTGCTCCTGCGGCGGTTTTTACAATTATACCACCACAGAGGGGACTCGTTATCTGATGTTACGCAAATTCCGGGCAGAGCCCGTAATTTGGCAGGGCCTGTGCGGCCCTACAACCCCCTAAAGCTTCGAAATCAGAGATTTCGAGATGATTTTACGCTTACAGCGTAAAACTCACGTTACGCAAATTCCGGGCAGAGCCCGTAATTTGGCAGGAGGTGAGCAGCCCTGCAGCCCCCGCTGCTCTATTTGTGCTCCTTTTTGTAAAAGAGCAGGTAGAGTGCCGGAAGCACCAGCAGCGTAAGGAGCGTAGAGCTGATTATACCGCCCGTCACTACCACCGCCAGCGGGTACTGGATTTCGCTTCCCACCCCCGTTACATAAAGAAGCGGCAGAATGCCGAAAAGCGTTGTGAAGGCGGTCATGAGTACGGGGCGAAGACGCAGCGAAGCGGCATCTTTGAGCAGTGTCTCGAGCTCGACGTCCGGGAATCTCTCCCTAAGCTCGTCTATGAAGCTGACCAAAACGATTCCGTTTAGAATAGCTATGGCGAATATGGCTATGAAGCCGACGATCGCCGAAACGCTCAGATACTCTCCGCTCATGACGAGCGCTATGATCCCGCCGATGAGCCCCATAGGAACCCCCAGCAGTATAAGAAGAGATTTCTTGATCGAGTTGAAAGCGGTATAGAGCAGCAGGATGACTATGACGATGGTGATCGGTACGATTACCATCAGCTTCTTTGTCGCCTCCTGCATATTTTTGAAATCTCCCGCCCATCTCGTGTAGTACCCTTTCGGAATATCTACCTCTTTGTCGATCTTTAGCTGCGCCTCTTTGACAAACGACGCGATATCGCGACCCTCCACATCCATAGAGATGACCATGTAGCGGCTGAGGTCTTCGCGTTTTATGAAAGATGGCCCCTGAACGACCTTGACGTCGCACACTTCGTCCAGACGTACCATTTTGCCGCTCGCGCTTCTGAGCATAACCGCTCCCAGACTCTCTATGTCGTTTTTGGCACCATCGATTTTGGGTACGATCCCGAAACGCCTGATACCTTCTATCTTTTCGGTCACAGGCTCTTCGCCTATGCCGTGACGGATAACTCGCATAACCTCGTCCGCACCGATGCCGTAGCGCGAAAGCGCAAGGAAGTCGGGACGTATCGTCACCTGCGCCTGCCCCAGCTGGGTCTCCACCTCCGTGCGTTCGAGACCCTCCACGGTGCCGAGCACCTTTTGAATCTGTGAAGCGATGGAGTCCATCACCTTCTGGTCATCTCCGAATATCTTGACGGCCAGCTCCGCCTTGACCCCTTCGAGCAGCTCCTCTATACGCATGGCTATAGGCTGTGTAGGTACGAACTGCACATACTCGAAGCGCTCCTGAAGATCTTGTGTCATCCTTTTCGCCAGAGCCGGAAGGTCTTCGATTCCCGGCTTCAGAGTCAGCAGCACCTCCATATAGTTGGCCTGTGCCGTCTCGCCCTTTTCGCTCCGGCCTATCATGCTGAGCACGCTCGAAACCTCCGTGCCGTACTCTTTGAGGATGTAGCGTTCCATCTCTTTTGCCGTTTCGATATTCTGCGTCAGTGCTGTACCCGGTATGCCTATGACCCGGTACATTATCGACTCTTCGTTGAGTTCGGGCATGAATTCGCGCCCCTGCTGACTCAGAAGCCACGCCGTCGCGCCGAAGAGGAGTGCGGCAAGCAGGGTTATCGTTTTTGCATGGTGCAGGGTGAATTTGAGAGCGGGCAGATAGAGCGCTTTTATTCCGCGCATCAGCGGGCTGACGCCGTGCTTTGCCGGTTTGAGCAGCAGGTAGCTGAGCACCGGAACCAGCAGCATCGCCACGGCCAGAGAGCCGAGCATCACAAAAACGATATCTATGGCCATCGGCGTGTAGAGTTTGCCGGCCAGACCACCGAGGCTCAGCAGCGGAATGAAGATCGCCGCTATAATGAGCAGCGCGAAGATGACCGGCTTGGCCACCCCCGCCGTCGCTTCGGCGATAATGTCGATCTTCGAAGCTTCGGGTTTGTCGTGCAGAAGCCTGAAGGCGTTCTCGACTACGACGATCGTGCCGTCGACGATCATACCTATCGCTATCGCCAGACCGCTGAGACTCATCAGGTTGGCGCTTATGCCGTACTCTTTCATGAGCAAAAATGCGATCAGCAGCGAAAGCGGCAGCGAGAGTATGACGATGAAGGCGCTTCTGAGCTCGAAGAGAAAGAGAAATAGAATGACAGCCACGAGAAGAGCCCCGCTTAAAAGCGCACTCGTCATCGTATTGACCGCCTTGTGCGTTATTTCGGTACGGTCGTAGACCGTCTCTATCTCCACCCCGGCCGGAAGCGCGGCGTTTACGAGCGGGATCTTCTCTTTGATCCGTTCGACCACCTTTGCGGCATTGGTTCCGCTGCGCTGCAGGACCATACCGAACATCGCCTCTTCGCCGTCGATCGATACGGCGCCGAAACGCGGCGCCCTGCCGGCTCTCACATCGGCGATGTCGCCTATCGTGACCGCTTTCGCCTCCTTGGCCCGCACAACCGTATTTTTTATATCTTCGAGAGTTCGGTAGAAGCCGCTCCCGCGTATCAGATACTGTTCACGGTTCATCTCCAGATACTGCCCGCCCGCGCTTCGGTTGGCCTTTTGGAGCGCTTCGATTATCTCGTCGTAGGTTACATCCACTGCCTGAAGCCTTTTGGGGTCTATCAGCACCTCGTACTGCTTGTCGAAGCCGCCCCATCCGATCACCTCTTCGACACCGTCTACCGATTTGAGCATCGGTGCCACCACATACTCCTGAAGCTCCCTGAGCCGCGTTAGGCTCTGTTTGCCGGAGTTGTCCTTTATCCGGTACCAGAAGACCTGTCCGAGACCGGTCGTGTTCGGCCCCATGACAGGCTTGCCCCACCCCTGCGGTATATCTACGCTGTTTAGCCGTTCGGTGACGAGCTGGCGCAGGAAGTAGGTGTCGTATCTCTCTTCGAAGAAGATAGAGACGTACGAGAGGCCGAAAATGGAGTTCGAGAGTATCATCTTGACGCCCGGAAGCCCCGCCATCGCCGACTCAATCGGGTATGTAATCAGCTTTTCGATATCCTGTGCCGAGTTACCGGGGCTCTCCGTATATATCACGACCTGTTTTGGTGTGATGTCGGGAAAAGCGTCTACCGGTATCTCCTTGTACGCCTTGTAGCCGAACCCGGCTACGGCGACGAAGAGTGCCAGCACCAGGAGCTTGTAACGTATAAGGAGCTTGAAAAATTTTTCCATTTTACGCCCCTTAATGACCGTGTCCGCCGAGCTCCGACTTGAGTATCAGAGATTTGACGAAATAGACCCCGTCGGCGACATACTCTTCGCCCGGCTCCACACCTTTTACGGCAATGTATCCGCCGAATCTGCCCACAGGTTCCACCACTCTGACCTCATACGGCTTTTTTTCCGTGTGCTCCGCATGCTCATCATGGCCGGAATTCTCATCGTGCCCGCCATGTTCACCATGTTCATCGTGTTCATCGTGTTCATCGTGTTCATCGTGCCCGCCATGTTCATCATGTTCGGCATACTCCTCATGCCCCCCTTCGGAAGGGACGAAAACGACCCACTCGCCTTCGAACATCGTAAGAGCGGTGCGTTTTACGGCGACATGCTTTTTAAAAGGGGGCATGTTTATCTCCATCTCGGCGAATGCGTTCAGTAGAAGAGGCCTGCTGTCGCTCTCTATCCAAAATAGCATCTGGGCTCTCTGGGTCTCTTCATCGACCTTCGGCAGCAGGTATAGGTAGCGGCATCTGAAGCTTTTACCGTCTATATGCAGCTCCCCCTCCACCTTTTTGGGCATGTTGAGCGCCTCGGCGACGCCTATGTATGCGATGGCGTAGTATCCGCTCGAGCGAACCAGCGACACTATCGGTGTCTCGGCCGAGAGGTTGGTGTGAAGCGGAACCAGAAGGCGGCTCACAAGACCGTCGGAGTGGGCCCTTATGATGAGGGTGTCGGTCGGTTTTTTGAGTGACGACGGGGTCACTCCCAAAGAGGCGAGCTGTGAAGCCAATGCGTTCCTGTCGGCCTCTATCGATGCGAATGCGATCTGTTCACGGTTGAGATCCTGCTTCGATGCGAGCCCTTTTTCGTAGAGACTCTCGGTAGAAGCGAGCCGCGCCTTTGCGGCTTCGAGCTTTTTGCCCAGGGCGATATAGTCGGCACTCATTCTCGAGAGTTCGAGCGACTTGACCTCCGCGATCTTGTCACCATCTTTCACCTTTTTACCGGGCTCCACAAAGTAGCGCTCCAGGTGCCCTCCAAGTCGCGAGACTATCTGCTGGCGCTGATTGCTCAGCTGCACTATTTTGGCGTTTACATGAATCTGTTTGCCGAAAGACTTAAGTTCGGCTTTCTCTATGACTACGTCGGAGGCGTGCAGCGACAGGGCCGCAAATAGAGTTATAAAAAGTCTTTTCATCTCTTGTTCCCTTTCAGATATTCGATTTCTATTTTGTATAGATTGACAAGGTAGCGGGTCTGGAGTATGCTCCTGTTCGTCTCGATAAGAGCGTTTTTGGTGCGTATAAGATCGAGCAGCGAGCTCTGGGCCATTCTGTAACCCTCTTCGAAGAGTGCCAGCAGCTCCCGCTCTCTGCTCCGCTGCTCTTTTAACGCGGCATACTTTTTCTCCAGAATATCGAGCTCTCTCAAAAGAGACTTGAGTCTGAAACGCTGGCTCGTTTCTACCCTTTTTACAAAGAGTGCCGCCTGCTTCGCCCTTATTTCGGCAAGCCTGTACTCCTGGTTGGAGCGGTTGAAGAGCGGTATATCGAGTGCTATGCCGACCCTGCCGATCGACTGGTCGGGTTCGTTCTCTATCTCTGTGAAGAGAGTGTAGCTCTTCAGCCTGCGGCTCTTCGTTTCGGCTTCGGCGGATAGGAGGCGCTGCCTGCTTTCGGCGAGCGCCAGATCGGGACTCTTTATACCGCCGTCGACCTTTTCCGGTTCCCGGACACCATAGATAAACTCGGCATCGAGCCGGGGTGTCCGGTCAAGCCCCGCAAACGACAGCAGCGTATAGTAGCGTGAGGTTATCTCTCTCTCGGCCTCTATCAGCCTGTTTCTGGCACCGATCAGCTCCAGTGAGGCCTGCAGCAGCGCGGCTTTCGTGCCGCCCCCGCTTGTGAAGCGCTCTTTGGCTATCGACTCGAGACGCTTTGAGAGGGTTATCTCCTCTTTTAGAAGCCTTTTGGTCTGTACGGCCATAACATAGTCGGTATATCTGCGCCTGAGTGCGGCCCTGAACCATTCGAGACTCTTTTCATACTCCGCTTTTGCAAGAAGATTCAGGCTGTCGGCATAACTTTTCAGATCATCCTGAAGGCCTAAAACCCTAAAAGGCTGGGATAGACCGAAACGCCATCCCTCCTCTCTGTTCCCGCTGTCCGGAGAGAAACCGCTTATTTCGGCTTCTATCTCCGGGTTCAAATATCTTAGGGCTATTTCACCCCTGATTTCGGCCGCATCGCTCTGCAGTTTCGCCGAAGCTATATCCGGTGAGTTTTGTATAGCTTTATCTTCAAACTTCATGTAGTCGACTCCATATAGCGATACGGCCGTGAGTATTACTATGAACACTCTACTCATAAATTCTCCTTTTTATGCCGCTGCCGTTCGTTGCGAGAGATAGATCGCAGCCGATACGGCACACAGCCGTTTTTTCACTGATGTCACGCAAATTCCTGGCCGAGCCAGTAGTCCGTCAGACGGTGAGCGGCCCTGCAGCCTGCTAAAGGTTCGATATCACAGATCTCGAGAGCTTTTCACTCTCTGCTGCGTGTGGTTGTCGGTGTGGTGATAGAAGAAGATTCTATGATATGGGAGGGCGGTATGCCGGCTTGTCGAGCGGAGGAATGTACTCTCTGTTGAGGTGCTCTATGACATCTTTTTTCGCCAGAGAGGGTATTAAGAGTGTGCAAGAAGCCGGTATCGCGTTTAGATGGAACATATGGTGCTTTTCGCAAAGCTCCCCGCAGTCGCTTCCAACCTCTATCTCTACTACATATTCACACACCGTTACGTGTTCGCAGGAGTCGATAGTGTAGATAAGCGCCGCATGTGCGATGTTCGTAAAGAGCGAAAAAAGTAGAAGTAGGGAGATCGCCCTGTTACGCATCGTTATCCTTTCCATCGTTTTAGCGGTATGGGGCTATTGTATCTTAACTTGATAATCGTTGTCAAATTCAAGCTGTGCATGGAGAAGTGTGAGAATGTACGCCTTTTTTCCTATTTCGCTTAGATTGTACTATAATGAAACAAAATATTGGAGTGTGAAAATAAGATGAAGAGCAGGACCCTCGTGTTTACCGACGACAGAGTGCCTGAAGAGGGTCACTTCGATATGGAAGCCGGCAGCGGTCTGCTCTTTATAGTCATAGCGGCTACCGAATGCAGGGAACATGTCCAAAACGTTCTGAATGCACTCAAGAGGCTCCATCCCAAAGCGAAGACGGTTGGTGCTTCCAGTGACGAGGCGATCGTGCCGGAAGGGATTTTGAAAAACGGGGCCGTAGCCGTAACGGCGCTGGCTTTCGAAAACACCTCGGTCGATACAGTCCGCGTTTCGTCCTGTTTGGAAGTCTCCAAAACGCTCAAGCGGTTCATAAGTGACGATACGAGGTTGATGATCTCTTTCAGCGAGGCCGCTACTGTAAACGGTGAACTCTTTCTGGACGAACTGAGCAAAATCTCCGGCTTCACTCCCATAACAGGTGGTGTAGCCGCGTCACCGACGTTTGAAAACACATTCGTCATAGAGGACGGAGAGATACTCGACAGCGGTGCGGTTATAGCCTTTTTGAATTCCAAAAGCCTCAGTATCTTTGTGGACTACTCTTTCGGCTGGCAGGCGGTGGGGCGTTCGTTCAGGATTACTGAAGCGGAAGGAAACAGGGTGGTCTCCGTTTCGGGTATCTCTCCGGCGGAGCTTTTCAGGCGCTACCTCGGAGAGGAGGTGGTTGCGGCGATGCCGGGAATAGGCTCGGCATTTCCATTTATAGTTCGAAGAGACAATATGCTCATAGCGCGAGGGATCATAGGCGTGGAGGGCGAGAGTTTCATTGTCTCCGGCAATATCCGGGTAGGAGACGAAGTCTACATAGGATACGGCAATCCCTACTCGGTGCTTCAGCAAAACGGGCTTCACAAGAGGCTCGTGCGCAGAATACCCGACCCCGATGCGATCCTTGGCTTCTACTGCGAAGGTAGAAAGCTTTTTCTTCCCAGAAGCGTAGTCGAGTACGAGGAGAGGGTTCTAAACTCCATTGCCCCTACCTGCGGTATGTTCACCCTGGGAGAGTTTTATGGTAAAGGGCGTATGGATTTTCTGAATTTCAGCTCCACGGTAGTGGCGCTGAAAGAGGGCGAACCGGGCGGTGCGAAAGAGTTTGACTTTCCCGGGCCGCCGAAACTCAGGGATCTCGAGCTTGTATCGGAAGGGTTGTTCCACTTTATAGATGTACGAGTAAAGGAGCTTGAAAATCTGGCCTACTACGATGAACTGACAGGAGTCCCGAACAGAAACCTGTTTAGCGCTATTTTGCAAAAGAGCATTGCGAACGTGTCGAAAAAAGATGGGTGCGGTGCACTCTTTTTCATAGATTTGGACAACTTCAAAAACATCAACGAAACAGCCGGTCACAGTGAGGGTGATGAAGTTTTGAGAGAGGTGGCGAAACGGTTGAAAGAGGGGCTTGGCAAAAAGCGTACACTCTGCCGTTTCGGCGGAGACGAGTTTGTGATAGTGGCCGAAGATATGTCGGATAGATCCGATACGGCCGATTTTGCGCAAGAGCTTCTTCATAGACTCAAAGAGAGAATCGAGGTAGGAGCGTACGGCTACCATCTAACTGCGAGTGTGGGTATCACGTTTTTTTCCAAAGAGAACAGTGATGTGGAGAAGATACTGAAGCAGGCCGACATAGCGATGTACAGGTCGAAAAGAGGCGGGAAAAACAGGTGGAGCATCTATCTCGAAAGTATGGGGCAAGATGTTATGGATCGCTATCGGATAGAGAGGGAGCTTCGGGTGGCAATAAGGAATCGGGAACTTGTCCTGCACTACCAGCCGCAGTACGATATCCAGACCGGGCGTATCGTTTCGGTAGAGGCCCTGGTGAGGTGGAATCACCCCGAGCGTGGCCTGCTATTTCCGGATAGTTTCATAGAGGTCGCCGAGTCCTCCGGCCTGATAGTGCCGCTTGGTGAACTGGTGCTGGATATGGCTCTGGAGTTTCTTTCGGGTTGCGGCTGTGTAGATAGAGTCGCCGTCAATATCTCCTCCAAGCAGTTTAACGACTCCGACTTTTTCTCTACCGTTATGCGCCTTTTGAAAAAACATGCGGTCGATCCGCAAAATTTGGAGCTGGAGATGACGGAGTCGGTCGTTATGGACGACGACAGTGAGACGACCGACCTTCTCTTCGCATTGGCCGCGGAGGGCATAAAGCTGAGCATAGACGACTTCGGTACCGGGTACTCCTCTTTGAGCTATCTGAAACGGATGCCCATAAGCACTCTGAAAATCGATCGTTCATTCGTTGTGGATATACCGAAAGACGAGAGCGATGTGGCGATAGTCAGAAGTATAGTCGCCATGGCGAGGGCCCTCGGACTGAATCTGGTAGCCGAGGGCATAGAGACGAAAGAGCAGGTTGAGTTTTTCAAAAGAGAGGGAGATGTAGTGGCGCAGGGCTACTACTACTCCAGGCCTGTCGAGGCACAAAAGGTAATGGCACTGATCGAAGGATCGAAAAAATAGCGTCTAATAATACAACTGGTCGCAAAGCATTCCCTCCTATATATACTGAAGATATATATCGTAGAGAGAGTACTTTTCGGTATTGTAGATGGTATGATCTATATTTGTATTCATAATACGGTACTTGACAGCATAACCGCTGTCTATAACTATCTTTTTCGCTTTATCAGCTGTCATTTTGGAGAAGATAGCACTCTTTTTCATCTTGTCGGAGAAGAGATCGTATCTGCTGTTCTTTGCGAGCGTGGTAGTTTCCGGTGCGATTTCCCTGTTCAGGCCCGATAGCGTATTTGCGCCGCTACCGTAGTATGCAGTGATGGAGCTTATGGTCAGAAACGACTTGGTTTTGTTGGTGCCTATGGCCGTGATAACCATGTTGCTGTCGGGGAGGAACTCCATTTTTAGATTTTTGTTGTCTTCGAGCAGGAATTTCGAAGGAATCATACCTTTGAGATCGGCATACTCCACGGTTGCGCCGATGGTGAGATTTTTTGCGGTATCAGGCCTGTACTCTACCGATTTCGGAATATCTGTTTTGAGATGGTAGGTCACTCTGTCGTTTTGCCTGTAGTCATACTCGCTCGGACCTCGAAGCGCATAGTGGTCGAATCCCTCTTTTATATATTTTTCATACTCCTCGTAATCCTTTTTGAAGCGGTTTTCTATCTTCTCTCCCGTTTCGGCCAAAACTTTTTCGATATCTGCAGCCGATGCTTCGAAGTTTATCTCTTTTTTGTAATCGAAGCTCTTCCTTTCGGGAGCGTCGGGTACGATCTCTACCGGAAGCGTTATCTCTTTGAGCGTTGACGGTGGGACCATCCCGCTGCGGTCAACTATGTTGTACGAAATTCGTATATTGCCTGCCCCTTTTCTATAGTTGTTGTAGGCTTCGCTGTAGAGTCCGTTTATGCTTCTCTCTTTCGATTCCGCACTTTTGTAGAGCTCCAGCAGCGCTTTGCGATATTTCGGCAGGTCATTCTCTTTTACAATCTCCAAAAACTGCTCACGCTGAAAGAATTTCGGGTCCGATATGGCTCCGCTCGCTACATTCAGACCCACGGTCGTTACCGTAGCGGCCGCATTTACGATGGACGCGATTCCTGTATAGAGAGCCTGCCGTCCGGTGTAGCGGCTTTCGCAGAACTTTTTGTTTTTATCGTTGTCGTCCATCTTTACGAAACAGCCTGGGCTCTTTTCTCCCTTTTCCACCTCTCGGCTCATACCGTAATCGGGATAGAAACCGCCGTAGGTAATGCGTATGATCTCGATGTCGTCGTCTACCTTTCCATCACGTTTGGTAGAGATTTTCACCACTTTTTCGCCATCTTTCATATATGCGTAAGCGAGGGTGGTGCCGCTGGAGAGTCTTGCCTCGTTCGCGCCTCTTTGCGTTACGGCCGAATCGGTCGCGCATCCAGAAAAGAGAAGAAGTCCGGTAGTCACCAAAGCCATAGAGATCTTTTTTGTCATTCTGTTCCTTTTTTTATGATTTATTATGTTTTGAATTATACCTTGTTATTTGCCTGTGTCACGCTTAAAATGGTGCAATTTTAAGCATAATTTGCCTAATTTTTGCAATTATTTCCGCAGTAAAGATCGACACGATCAGAAGTTTGTTTAAGAAGCAAAAAAAGTCGTTGCGGATGATTCCGACTATGCGTTTCTCCGGTATACTGACGATATGAAAATTTTAGTATCAGTCGCCCTTTGGATATACATTGTGCCCGCTCTATTCGCTCGGGAGCCTGTCATACGCGAGCAGGTCGTCATGGGCACCTTCGCACACCTGCGTCTGCCTGTCTCCCGTGCCGAAGATGCCGGGAAAATTTTCGGCGCTATGCGCTCTGCGGAGAGATCGCTCTCCTCTTTTCGCGACGACGGCGGGACGGCGCGCCTGAACAGGCTGCGCCGCATCGAGGCGGACGAGACGCTTCTGCGTGCCGTTTCGTACTGCCGCATGCTTTTTAAGTTGAGCGGCGGCTATTTCGACTGCACCATAGGATCGCTTACACGCTCTTTGTACAGATTTGGCGAGAGGGGCGCCGCCGTCCCTTCCGAAAAGGAGCGAAGGCTTGCGAGGGTCGGTATGAGCGGCGTCAGGGTGCAGGGCGGCGTCGTGGAGCTGGAAGAGGGGATAGTGCTCGATCTCGGGGGGCTCGGAAAAGGTCTGGGCGTGGATATGGCGGCCGAAGAGGCGAAGAGGCTCGGCATAAAGAGCGCCGTAATAGGCCTGAGCGGAGATATCCGCTGTCTCGGCCCGTGTGAAGTGGCCGTAGAGAACCCTTTCGGCGGCGGCGTAGCGGGAACTGTAGTAAACGAAGGGGGCGAACTCGGCATCTCCACCAGCGGCATATACAGGCGTTACATAGGCACTGTCCGAAACAACCACCTGATCGATCCGTACAAAAAAGAGAGTGCCCGGCGTCTCGTTTCGGTAACTCTTGCCTCAGGGGCGTCGAACGCGCTGCTCGACGGTTTGGCCACTGCCGTTGCTCTCATGCCGGTCGGCTCGGCCATAGAGCTTTTGCGCGACAAAAGGATAGACGCGCT